>NZ_CP014845.1:1842201-2149235 GCF_001598055.1 Cupriavidus nantongensis
TGCAGCGCGACTTCGCCCGGCTGTCGGAATTCTCGTCGGACCTCGCGCACGAGCTGCGCACGCCGATCACCAACCTGATGACGCAGACCCAGGTGGTGCTGTCGCAGCCGCGCGATGCGGCGCGCTACCGCGACGTGCTGGCATCTAACGTGGAAGAGCTGCAGCGGCTGTCGCGCATGGTCTCGGACATGCTGTATCTCGCCAAGACCGAGCACGGCATCACGCTGCCCAGCGCGGAACCGATCGAGGTGGCGGAGGAAGTCGAGGCGCTGTTCGACTTCTACGATGCGCTCGCCGAGGACAAGGGCGTGCGGCTCACGCTGCGCGGCCGCGGCCGCATCACCGGCGACCGGCTGATGCTGCGCCGGGCGCTCAGCAACCTGTTGTCGAATGCGCTGCGGCATACGCCCGCGGGCAAGGGCATCGTCGTGGAAATCACGCCGGGTGCCGACGCGGTGCAGGTGGTGGTGGAGAACGAAGGCGAGACCATCCGGCCGGAATTGCTGCCCGCGCTGTTCGACCGCTTCTTCCGCGCCGACAAGTCGCGCGCGCGGCCCGAGTCCGATGGCGCCGGACTGGGGCTGGGGCTGGCGATCACGCAGGCCATCGTCGCCGCGCACGGTGGCGCAATTGGCGTGTCGTCGGAGGCGGGCAGGACGCGTTTTGTCCTGACCTTTCCTGCTTAGCTTTGCGCCTGGGGCAAAAAAAGCCGCCCACGCCAGTTACAGCCATGGGGGAGCTGGCGTGGGCGTGAAGACCACCGGATGCGGCTCCAGCGGTGCTCCGATGCTACGCAAATCCCCCGTTTGCGACTGCCAACAATTGTGTCGGCGGCCGTAACAGGCAGTGCCCGGCACGTGTCCCCGGGCCGCGATGACGTCATACCGAGGCAGGCTGCAAGGTCGCGGAAAACGGCAGCTCGATGCGGAACACCGCACCCATGCCGGGCCGGCTGCGCACGCTGGCCTGGCCGCCATGCCGCTCGGCCACGGCACGCACCAGTACCAGCCCCAGCCCCGTCCCTTCCGGCGCGCCCTGCTGGCCTTCGTGCAGCCGCGCGAACGGCTCGAACAGCCGGGCCTGGTCGGCCTCGGCAATGCCGGGCCCATGGTCCTGCACGGCCACCACGAAGCGCTCCGCCTCGCGCGTCAGCGACACCGTCACGGTCGCGCCCGCCGGGCTGAACTTGATCGCATTGCTGACCAGGTTGGCGATGGCGCGCACCAGCAGCGCGGGTTCGCCCTGCAGCACCGCGGGATCGTCGGGCAGGTCGATCTGCAAGGACACCTCGCGCGCCTTGGCCAGCGCCCACAGCTGGTCGGTGGCGTCGAGCACCAGTCCGCCAAGCTCCACTTCCATAAACGCCAGCGCCTTCGATTCCGCGCGCGCCACGCTGATGAAATCGTCGGCGAGCTCCAGGGTGCGGCGCGCATGCGCCGCGATGCGGGCGAGCACGCCGTTGTCCGCGGCAGTATCGCCGGCGCTGGTGCCGGCGCTGGGGCCGGCGCTGGGGCTGGCGCTGGCGCCGGCGCTGGTGCCCGCCTGCTGCGCGCGCCGTTCTTCCAGTTCGATCAGCGCCAGGATCGACGCCTGCGGCGAGCGCATGTCGTGCGACAGGAAGCGCAGCATCTGCTCGCGCTGGCGCTCCGCCAGGCGGATCGCGGTGATGTCGATCACGCTGACGATCAGGCCGGCCACGGCGCCGGATTCGCCGTGCAGCGGCGCGCCATGCAGCAGGTAGCGGCGGTCGCCGCGCCCGGACACTTCGATGCCGCCCTCGGGCACCGGCGCGGGCATCACCGGCGCGCCGGCATGGCGGTCATGCAGCGCCTGCCAGTACGCCAGCGCCGCTGCCGGCGCCGGGCACACCGCCTCGATCAGCGCGCGGATGCCGGGGCGCGGCACGCCCGGCTCTGCTGGCCCCTCAGGCCCCTCAGGCCCCTCAGGCACGCGCGCCAGCAGCGCCGGGGCCAGCGCCACGCAGCGCCGGTTGGCCAGCCGCACGCCGCCGTCCAGGTCGCAGATGGCGGTGGCGTCGGGCAGGCTTTCGATCCCGTCGGAGAGGAAACGGCGCAGGCCGCGCAACTGCGCGCTGACGCCGTAGACCGCGCGCATGCGGCTGTCGAGCGTGGCGCCGGGGTGGCGCGGCGCGGGCATCACGCCGGGCTCGCGCTCGAGCCGCGCCAGCTCGTCGGTGAGAAAGCGCAGCGCCGCTTCCTGGCGCAGCCAGCTCCACAACGGATAGAACAGCACGCAGCCCAGCACCGCGGCGGCCGGCGCAAACCATAGCCGCGCCAGCGCCAGCAGCGCCAGCGACCCCAGCAGCAGGCCTGCCAGCAGCAGCCCGGTGGCCACCAGCGCGCCGCGCGGCGGCAGCCGCAGCGCCGCCAGCGCCGCCAGCAGCACCGCCAGCAGCGTGCCGCCGGCCTGCCATGCCGGCGACACCGCGACAATGGCGTCGCCGTCGCTGACCGCCTGCACCGTGTTGGCCAGGATCTCGACGCCGCTCATGCCGCGGCCGTCGCGCGAGACCGGTGTCGGCAGCACGTCGCCCATGCCGGTGGCAAGCGCGCCGATCAGCACCGCCTTGCCGGCAAACCTGGCCGGATCGATGCGGCCATCGAGCACGTCGCGCACCGACACGCGGGCGAAGGTGCCGGGCGGACCGGCGTAGGGGATGCGCACGCGGCCGCTGCGTTCCCAGCCATTGGCTTCGGTGACCACGGCAGGCTCATGGCGCACGCGCGCGGTCAGCGCGCCCGCGCGGCCGAAGCCAGCCATCACCGCGGCCAGGTGCGGCACGCCGGCGGCGGCCACCGGGTGCGGGCCTTCGCGCAGGTAGACCTGGCGCGCCACGCCGTCGGTATCGACCACCATGTTGATATGGCCGACGGCGGCGCCGAGCCCGGCCAGCGGGTAGCGCACCAGCATGCCGGCGGGGCCGGGCTCGGCCAGCACCGGCAGCACCACGTTGCCTGCCAGCGCCATGCTGCGCGCCAGCACGGCGTCGTCCTGCGGATAGCGGGTATCGCGCTCGGACAGGATCACGTCGACGCCGATCACACGCGGGCCGCCGGCGGCGATGCGGTCGATCAGCTGCGCCAGCACCGCGCGCCGCCACGGCCAGCGGCCGATGGCGGTGATGCTGGCGTCGTCGATGCCGACGATGACGATGTCGTCGCGCGCGGGATGATGCTGGGCGCCGATGGCGATGTCGTAGGCGGCCAGGTCGGCACGCTCGGTCCAGCCCTGGCGCGCCGCCAGCATCACCAGCGCCAGCACCGCAGCGGCCAGCAGGCACCATTCGACCAGCGTGCGCTGGCCGAAGGCGCGCCCCGCCGCACGCGGCTGCGTGCGCGCGCCCGGCGCGGCGGACGCGTCAGTGGAGCCGGATCCGGCCACCGCCGTCCGGCCGGTCGCCCGAACCGATTGCGCCGCCCTGCGCATCGCGCAGCATGGCGATGACTTCAATGCGCTGCGGCGCCGAGAACGCGGCCGGGTCGGGCGCCACGCCGGGCGCGGCGCGCGCCACGCGGATGAAATAGACGCCGGGCGCGGGGCGCGGCAGGTCGATGGCGTTGGTGGCGGTGTGCTCGTCCGCCAGCAGCGTGGCAAAGCCAGCATCGGCCGCCAGCTGTACCCGGTAGCCGGGGCCGGGGCCGCCGCCGCCCTCGGGCCAGCCGATGTGCAGCGCGCCGCCGTCGTCCTGCAGGGTGGGAACCGGCGGCTTGGGCTCGACCCGGAACGGCACCGCGTCCGACCACGGGCCCGGCAGGCCCGCCGCATCGACGCTGCGCACGCGCCACCACCAGCGGCCCGGCGCCAGCGCCTGCGCGGCGGGCGACGCGGCGGCGGCGTGGACGGCAGCGTCGCGGGTAAAGTCGGCATCGGTGGCGAGCGCCAGCTCGTAGCTGGCCGCGGCCGGCACCGTGGCCCATTCGAAGCTGACGGCATCGGCATAGCGCACGGCATCGGCGGCCGGCTGCTGCGTGAACGGTGCCGGCGGGTTCAGCCGCACCGAGACCGGCGCCTGCGCGTCATGGCCGGTCAGCTGGTGCCGGTCGATGGCGCTGACGCTCAGGTACAGCGTGCCTTCCGGCAGGCCATCGACCCGCACCCGGGTGGCATCGGCGCCGCTGGCGGTGCCGGTCCAGACCAGCTCGCTCAGCGCCGCATCGCGCGCCACCCGCACGCGGTAGGCCACCGCCCCCGGCACCGGTTGCCAGGCCGCCTCGAACGACGGCCCCAGCACGGTTTCATTGGGCGGCAGCAGGGCCGGCGCCGGCAGCAGCGCCACCGCTTGCGACAGCTTGCCGCCCGCCGACACGCCGATGCCATAGCCGGCCTCGAGCGACGCCGCCGCGGTCATGGCGCGCTCCGGTGCCGCGGTGGACCGGGTGCGCGCGGCGCTGACACCGACACGGCCTTGCAGCACCTCGCTGCGGCTGCCGCCGGCATCGGCCGAAACGCGGTAACGGGTGCCGCGCACGCCGGTCACCATCATCGGCGTATGCATCTCGAAGCGGCCGACGCCGCCGCCCTCGGGCGCCACGCGGGTCTCGGCAGCCCCTGTGTCGATGCGGATCACGGTGTCGACCAGGCCGCTGCGCGTGAAGGTGCGCAGCCGGTTCACCGCCACGGTGGTGCCAGGCGGCAGCGTGACGCGGGTACGGTCGGGCAGCTCGAGCGTGGCCGAAGCGCCGGCCGGGGTCTCGATGCGCGCGGCCTCGTCCAGGGTCATGCCGACCTGCACTGGGCGGCCGTTGGCGCGCACCGCGCCGCTGACGTAGACCACGCGCGCCGACGCCGCCTGCTCGGGGATCTGGCTGAGCGGGATACGCACGCGCGATCCCGGCACCAGCCGGTACGGATCGGCCACGCCGTTCAGGCGCTGCAGCGTGCGCCAGCCCTGCTCCGATGCCATGTAGCGCGACGCCAGCCCGATCAGCGTATCGCCCGGTTCCACCACGTAGATAAAGTCGGCGCCCTGCGCGCCCGCTGGCCCGGCATGCGCCGGCGCTGCTGCACCGGCCAATACAGCCAGCGCGGCCAGCGCGACCCTATGCACGCCCCTATGCACGCCCCTAAGCATCGCGGCCCTCGTCCGCCTGCGCTTCGGCCGCGGAGATCTCTTCGAAACGATAGCCGTGCGAATACACCGAGGTCAGCCGCACGCCGTTCTCGGGGCGCAGTGCCAGCTTCAGGCGCAAGCGGGAAATATGCGTGTCGAGCGTGCGCGAGCCCGCGCCCATGGCGCGGCCCCATACCGCCTGCTCCATCACCTCGCGCGCCAGCAGGCGCCCGGTATTGCGGAACAGGAACAGGGCCAGCTCATATTCGCGCGGCGACAGCACCGCGGCTTCGCCGCCGACGGTGATGGTGCGCGCGTGGGTATCGACGGTGTAGTTGCCGCGCCGGATCAGCTCGACTTCCTGCGCGGCCTCCGGGTAGGCGCGGCGCAGCAGCGAGCGCACGCGCGCGACCAGCTCGCCGGCGCGGATGGGCTTGAGCATGTAGTCGTCGGCGCCCACCGTCAGGCCGTCGACGATATCGGCTTCGGCGGTACGGCTGGTGACGAACAGGATTGGCGGCATGTTGCCGGACTTCTGCCGCACCCAGCTGACCAGCTCATAACCGCTGGTGCCCGGCAGTTGCCAGTCGACCAGCAGCAGGTCGTAGGCGCGCTCGCGCAGCGCGCGCAGCAAGTCGGCCCCGTTGGCGAACGATTCGCATTCGAAACCGGCTTCGCCCAAAATCTGCCGGATCAGTTCGGCCTGATCCGGATCATCCTCCACGGATGCAATTCGCATACCTCTACACCCTTCTGCCAGCTTCCGACTGCAACTGCGGTCTCTGCCACGGCGTGTCGACGGCTCGGCCGGCAAGTCATTCTTTGTCATTCACCCTGGCAAGGGGGCGCGGCCGTCGATCTGAACCGGCGGGCCAGGCCGAAGGCCGCCGGCTGCCGCAATGTTACCCAATCGCGGCCTGTTCCGTCGAGACGCCCCGACGTGGGGTGCGCGGGCCTGCCCACCGGCTATTGCAGCATGTAGGTCTCGTACTCCAGCCGCTCCAGCTTGTGGTCCAGCATCGCCAGCGCCAGCGCCACCACCACCAGCAGCGACACCGCAAAGCCGTAGCCATACCAGGCCGGGCCCAGCTGCAGCGTCACCAGCGTCAGCGCGCAGTTCAGCACCACGAACAGCGCGGTCAGCAGCAGCACCTCGCGGCGCCGGTCCAGGTAGAAGTAGATGTTGAGCACGCCCAGCAGCACCACCTGCAGGCTGGCGCCGATCACGTCGACGTACAGCAGCGGCAGGTACAGCTCGGAAATGCCCAGCAGCCGCAGCACCCACGTGCCCACCGCGAACAGCAGCAGCGCGGCAATGGCCTGCACCTTGACGATCTCGTACAGGCCCAGCCGGATGGTCTGGACCATGGTGTTGCGCATGTCCTCGATATGCTCGAGCGAGCTGCCGCCGCGCACCGCATCGTAGAACGCGTCGTAATACTCGACGAAATCGGTCTCGATCCGCACCAGGAACACCGCCATGCCGGGAATGATGGCGAGGTAGGCCAGGAACACCGGGATGTCGTAGATGATCGACGCGCGCAGCGGCCCGATCACCTGGTGGCCGGTGGACGGCGCGTACCAGAACATGAACTTGTCGATCCAGATGCCCAAGTTGTAGAGCAGCCCGATCGCCACCAGGCTGGGGTAGGCATAGCGGCGCCGGAACACCTCGAACGAGATGAACTGGCGGCTGGTGTAGTTGCGGTAGATCAGCGTCACCATGCCGGTCAGCAGGCACAGCTGGCCCGCGACGAACCCGCCCAGCAGCCCTTCCATGCCGTAGCCGCGCAGCCCCAGCGCGGCCGCCACCGAGACCGCGTAGCCCAGCAAAAAGGTCCAGACGATGGCCTTGTACTGCTTCATGCTCGACAGGAAGATCGCCGCGATCCAGATATTGCTCAGCACCACGAAGCCCGCCACCATCAGCAGCCGGTACAGCACCGACTGCTCGCCGAAGCTGAACACCGCGCACGCCACGCCGATGCCGCCCGACAGCACCGTGGCCAGCAGCGCCACCGCGTGGTAGTTGCTGAGGATCAGGTGGTCGCGCTTCTCGAACAGCCGGTCCGAGGTAAAGCGCGTGAACGACAGCTGCATCGGCCCGGTCAGGATCAGGCTGCCCGCGATCAGGTAGGTCACCGAGACCTGGAACTGCGTGATCAGCGTGCCCGGCACCACGAACGGCAGGCTCAGCATGCCGATCAGCAGGATGCCGACGATCGACAGGATCCACGGCCCCGAGCTGATGATGCCGGCATACGCGTAGGCGCTCAGCATGCCGGACAGGTTGTCCCGCCGCAGCATCTTGCGCAGCTCGAATCCAATCCCGGCCATGCTCAGACTCCTCCGTGGACCGGGCAGCGCGCGGGATTGCCGCCGTGCCGGGCTGCGTCGGGCGCGGTGCCATCGGCCTGCGCCATCAGCCGTTGATACAGTTCGCGGTAGCTGCCCACCATGCGCTCCTGGGTGTAGTAGCGCTCCACGCGCGCCACCCCCGCGGCCTGCGCCGCCTGCCAGCGCGCCGGCTCGCGCAGCAGCCCGAGCGCGGCCGCGGCCAGCGCGGCGGGGTCGGCAATGCGCACCACCTCGCCCGCCGGACCCAGCGCGGCGTCGTCGCCGGGCAGGCCGAACAGCAGCTCGCGGCACGAGCCCACGTCGGTGGTCACGCACGGCACGCCGGCGGCAAAGCCTTCCAGCACCACCAGGGGCAGCGCTTCGCTGATCGAGCTGAGCACCAGCACGCCCACCTGCGGCAGCAGCGCGTCGATGCGCTGGAAGCCGAGGAACTTCACCTTCTTGCCCAGCCCCAGGCTTTCGGCCAGGCTGCGGCATTCGCGCGCGTATTCGGGGTCTTCGTCCTCCGGGCCGGCGATCCAGCCTTCGGCCTCGGGGTATTCGCGCACCACCGTCAGCATCGCGCGGATAAAGGTCTTGACGTCCTTGATCGGCACCACCCGGCCGATCAGGCACAGCACCGGCGGCACCCCCGGCTGGCGCTGCGCGCGCAGCGGCGCCAGGCGCGGCAGGTCGATGCCGTTGGGGATGCTGCGCGTGCGCGCCTCGGGCGCGCCGTCCTGCACCTGGCGGCGGCGGTTGCCTTCGTACAGCGCGACGATGTCGTCGCCGGCGTCATAGCAGACCCGGCCCAGGGTTTCGAAAAAGCGCACCCACAGCTCGCGGAAATAGCTGATCTGGGAGATGTCGCGCTCGAACACATTGCGGTTGTCGCGGATCCACTGGCTCTGGAACAGGTCGATCTTGCGTTCCTTGGTATAGATGCCGTGCTCCGACACCAGCAGCGGGCGCTGGTTGCGGTGGCGCAGCAGCGCGCCGAGAAAGCCCGCGTAGCCGGTCGAGACCGTGTGATAGACGCGCGCCGGGATCAGCCCGTCGGCAATCCGCACCAGCTGCCACAGCGGCTTGTGCATGATGCGCACGGTCCAGAAGTAATCGGTGAACGACGGGTCGGTGCAGAAGCGCCGGTATTGGTCGGTGATGGTCTGCCAGGCGCGGCGGCTGTACAGGAACGCGTCCTCGCCCAGCGCGCCGCCCTCGCGCAGAGCCGGCATCAGTTCGCGGATCATCGCCCCGGCCTCGGCCTCGCGGCCGGGCTCGCGCAGCAGGTCGTGCAGGCGATCGGCGGCGTCGAACGCCTTCGCGTCGCCGCCGCGGCCCTGCGCCAGCGGCGGCGGCGGGAAGTCATAGAGATAGTGCGTTTCCAGGTGCACCACGTTGGCCGGCAGCTGGTAGGCCATGTCGCCATAGTCCTCGCGCCGGCTGCCGATAAAGACGATGCCGAAGCGCAGCTCGGGGAACGCGCGGATCATCTGGTTGACCCAGCTCGACACGCCGCCGCTTACGTACGGGAAGGTGCCTTCGAGCAGCAGCATGACGTCGGCCGACGCCCCTTTCAACAGGATCTCGCTCATGATTGCCAGTACCGCAGCAGGGGCCGCACCAGCGGGAGCGGCGAGGGGCTGTCAAACGATGCCATCAGCTGGCGCACCGCGGCGTAGTCGCGTTCCAGGTAGGCGGCTTCGGCCAGGTGCGGCAGCACGCGCTCGCGCGCGAAGCCCAGCGCCTCGGCGCGCTGCAGCCAGGCGCGCGCCTCGCGCGGGGCGTTGCGCGCCAGCGCCAGGCGTCCGCGCATGTACCACAGCGAGGCAATGCTGTCGTCGTGCGACAGCGCCGCGCTGGCGTAGCGCTCGACCTGGCTGGCGGTGTAGCGATAAACGTCGCCCTGCACCAGGTTCTGGTAGATCAGCTCCCAGTACAGGTCGGCCAGGCGCTTGCTGATCTCGGCGCGCTCGCCCGGGCTGTAGGCGGTTTCCAGGCGCGGCAGCTCGGCCAGGATCTGCTGGGTCAGCTGCTTCTCGGCGCCATCCAGCATGCCGTAGGCCAGCAGCCGGATATCGTCGGCGCTGTCGGCCAGCAGTTCGCGCAGCACCGGGCTGACGGTGCGCGCCGGCATCGACTGCATCGCCACCAGCGCGGTCATGCGCTCCGGCAGCGGCGCGCGCGCATTGCCCAGCTGCGCCCGCAGCCGCGCGCCGCCGCCATGCGTGACGCGCGACATCAGGTGCGTGACAAATTCCGGCAGGCCAACCGTGCCGATGCCGCTGGTATCGACGCGGCGCGGGAACAGCTTCGACAGCAGGTAGCTGCCCACGCACACCAGCGCGCCGCCGAGCGGCACGAAGAAGCAGAACAGCGCCAGGAAGCCGTAGCTCCACGCGAACGGCACGCGGAAACGCCGTGGCAGCAGGCGCCACAGCAGCAACGCCGTCAGCGCCGCGGCCACGGCCTGCATGCCGAAAAACGCCAGCAGCAGCGCGGTGCTGTTGCCGGCGCGCGCCAGCAGCGCCAGCGCGGCGATCTGTGCGGCCAGGCCGCCGGCGCCGAGCTTAAACATGGGGCGCTTTCCCGGCTGCCGGTGCCGGCCGCGCCGTGGTGCCGTCCACCTGGGCCCGGCGCAGCAGCTTGACCAGCGCCTCTTCGGCACCGGTCGCGGGCACCGCCAGCGAGTAGACGCCGATGCCGGCGCGGGTGAAATCGGTGCCGAACTGCGCGCGCAGCATGTCTTCGATGCGCACCAGGTAGGCCGCCACGGCCTGCGCATCGGACAGCGGCATCAGCGTCAGCATGGCGCGGTGGTGGGGATTGACCAGCGGCCAGGCCACGTCGAGCGCGCGCCGGCTGCGCACCACCTGCTCGAACAGCGCATCGCGCTCCGGATCGGTGTCGAACACCAGCGCCACCACCGAGCTGTCGATGCCGGTCTCGCGCTGCAGCCGCGACAGGCGCGCATAGTCCAGCGCAAACGGATACGGACACCCCGGCAGCGCCGCCAGCAGGTTGCGGGTGGCGCCGGCATGCTCGACGCCGTCGGCGTAGTAGCCCAGCAGCACCATCAGCATCTGCAGGTTTTCATAGTTCAGCGACAGGAACGGCATGCGTTCCACCACCAGCAGGCCGATCAGGTGGTCGGAGCCCGCCAGCACCGGCGCCACCGCCACGTAGCGGGTGCGCGCATCGTGCTGCAGGCCGTCGGCGCGCAGGTGGGCAAGCTGGCGCGTGTCCAGGCAGTGGCGCACCAGCGGATCGGTGGTATCCAGCGTGAAGGCCGGGCCGATGCTGGCCGCGGCCTCGGTGTCGACGCGCTCGCCATCGCAGGCGTAGAGCGCCGCCGCCTCGACCTGGCAGGCCTGCGCCACCACCTGCAGCACCGGCTGCGCGCCGGCCAGCACGTGGCCGCCGCGGGCGGCCTGTTCCAGCGCCACGCCGCGCAGTTGCGACAGCGTGTCGCGCAGCGTGGTGGGCCGCGCCAGCAGGTCGTTCTCCAGCCGCGAGTGCGAGATGCGCAGCAGGTAGTGGTTCTTGGTCAGCGCCGCCAGGCGCTCGTCCAGGTAGCGGTTGACGGCGCGGGCGCGCGCCAGGCGCGTGCCCCAGATATCGCCGAACTGCCCGGCCACCAGCACCAGCAGCAGGCCGCCAAGGAAAAACAGGCGCGGGAATGGTCCGGGCATCACGCCGGTCTCGTGGTAGACGTACCACGCGACCAGCAGCATCAGCACGCTGCCCACGCCGATCAGCGTGCCGTAGCGCAGCGCCAGGATCACCGGCAGCAGCCAGGCCCACGGAAAGCCCATGCCCAGCAGCAACGGGTTCTGCGGCAGCACCAGCCAGGCCAGCCCGAGCGCGGCCAGCATCGCCACTACCAGTTCCACCACGGCGGCGGGTCCGGTGACCGCGGGCGCGAGCAGGCGCGCATAGCGCCCGCCCAGGCCGATGCCCTGCCCTTGCCGCGCGCGATAGGTGTTGTCAGCCGTCTTGGCCACGCTCATCCCCTTGCTTCAACCATCCATCGCCGCGCATGCGCAGCGTCGTGCCGATGACTGCCACGCTTCAGCCCTGCATCAGCGGCGCCAGCAGCCGGCGCAGCAGTTTCTGCGCGGTGCCCGACAGCGAGGCGCGGCTCCAGCCGCTGTCGCTGCCGGTGGCCGACCACACCACTTCGCCGCTGTTCACGTCGAGCAGTTGCAGCGAGATGCCGACCGCCGGCTCGCCGTCCACGCCGACCTTGTAGCGCCATTCCTGCACCGCGCCGGTCAGCGCATAGCGGGCCTTCTCGGCGCGCGCCCATTCCAGCGCCTTGCCCACCGCCTCGCGCTCGGCCGGCTCGAACAGCGTTTCCGGGTTCAGCGCGGCCGGATAGCGCTTCAGGCTGGCCACGCCGCCGGTCTTGAGCAGGCTCTCGGCGATGGCTTCGGCGCGCAGGCCGGCCTGCGGCGTCTCGGTGTAGTTGACGATCGGCAGCACCGCGATGGTCTCGCCGCGCGCCAGCGCCGGCGCGCGGCCGACGTCGGTCACCGCGCAGCCCGCCAGCCACAACGCCGCGCCCAGCGCGCCGCACCACGCGGCCAGCCGCGCTGCTGCCGTCCTGCCCGTCCTGCCTTTCACGCCCGTTTGCTTGTTCATGTTCATCCCCTTTTTCCGTATTGCCATGTCCTGTCGATGCCCCTGTCGTTGCCCTGCCGCGGCCTGACCTGCCGCGCTCAGTACAGCCAGCGGTAGCGCAATCCCAGTTCGGTCATCGGCCGCCCGCCGTTGCGCGCCGCGGTCTCGTGCGAGACATAGAGCGCCAGGTGGTCGTTGCCGAACACCGAGCCCGCCACGCCGCCCTGCACGCGGAAGTTCTGCCGCGCGCGGGTGTCGTGCAGCAGCCCGATCTCGCCGAACGGCCGCCACTTGCGCGTGTATTCGTCCAGCAGTTCGGTGCCGAAGCCGAACAGTACGCCAGCCTGCGTGAAGGCCTGCGGCATGTAGAACGCCGGCGTCGCGGCGTCGCCCGCCGGCACCAGCGCGGCCTGGCGCGGCGTCAGGCTGCCGCCCTGCGTGCTGTAGCTGGCGTGCGTCGCGACCACGCGCACGGTGTAGTCCGGATACGCAGTGCGGATCCTGTAGCCGGCCTCGACGTCATAGACCATGCCGTGGCCCAGCGTGCTGCGGTCCTGGCCGCGGAAGCGGCTGTACTCGATGCGCGCGCCGACGAACTCGCGCAGGCTGAAGCGCCACGTCGCACCCAGCCCCAGCACGTCCTTGGCGCCGCCCACGCGCAGCGGCGCGGACTCGTCGGCGGGCTGGTTGAGCCCGGCCAGCGTGCTGAACTGCAGCCGTCCCTGCTGGTTCCACTCGCCGAAGAAGCGCGCCGTGGCCATGGTGTCGAGGCCCTCGCGGTAGCCCGCGGTGGCGCGCCAGCGCTGGTTGTTGTCGCGGTAGCCCAGCGACAGGTCGGCGCGCCGGTCCGACGACGGCACGTTGGCGAGCTGCCGCGGATCGGTACTGCGCTGGTCGCGCCAAGTGCCGCGCAGGTTCAGGTCATAGCCATCCCACAGCCGCACGCCGCCGGCCAGGCTGCCTTCGGTGAACTCGAGCGGCTTCTGGTGCATGAAGCGCACGCGCGGCTCGATCGCCTGGGCGTTGAACAGCAGCGTGTCGCGCAGGGTTTCCTGCAGCGCGTCGTCGGAGCGGGACCGCTCCTGGGTCTCGAAAGCGAGCGTCTGCGCCGCGCCCAGGCGGTCCAGCCGCTGGTTGGCCTCGATCTGGCTCGCCACCGGCACGCGGCCGGCCTGGCGCTCGAGGATGCGGTCAAGGCTGTTCAGGTCCTGCCGGTCCAGCGCGATCGCCACCTCGGCATACGCCGGGCGCTGCAGCCGGTTGGCGTACTGGCGCGCCAGCCAGCCGCGCGCCAGTTCATTCGATTCGGCCGACATCGCCCACGCCAGCGCGGCATCGCGGCCGGCGGCCGACAAGGCGGCCTCGCGCCGCGCCGCGTCGCGCACGACCTCGGCGGGGACGGGATCGCGCAGCGGCGGCAGTCCTTCGACCTCGCCCAGCTGCGACGGCGCGTCCGCGCCCGGCGAACTCAGTTCGCGCGCCGCCGTGGAAGCGCGGTCGGCGCGCAGCATCTGGATCACCAGCGCGCGCGAGACCTCGCCCGAGGCAAAGATCTGCCCCAGCGCCACGGTCTGGCGGCGCAGGTCCGCGCGCGACGGCGCGCCCGAGACGTTCTCGCGCTCCTCGTCGCCATCATTGTTGTCCGGGCGCATGCGCGCAGCGCCCGTGCCGCGCCGGGCCCAGCCACGCTGCAGGTCGATCCACGCCTGGCGGCGCACGCGCCAGGCCATGTCGGTCTGGCCGACGGCTTCATAGGCGTCGGCCAGCAGGCTGAGCCAGAGCGGATCGGCGCTCTTGCCATCGTTGAGCTTGCGCAGGTAATGCAGCGCCGCGCGCCCGTCGTGGAAGCGCATATGGCCGGCGGCGAAGGCGCCCCACAGGTCGGGATTGTCCTCGGCCTGGTCCTGCAGGCGGCGCATCACCGCGCGCACCTCGGTATCTGTCCCCTGGTCGACCAGCGTCCACAGCAGCGCCGCCAGCGTTTCGCTGTCGGCGTCCGGCAGGCCCGCGGCATGGCGCAGGTCGGCCAGCGCCTGCTCGCGCTGGCCCGTGACGCGGTAGTACTCGGCGCGCCGCATCAGGAAGCGGCTCGACTGCCAGGCGGCGCGGCGCTGCTCCGCGCTCATGTCCTGCAGCAGCCGCTCGATGCGGCGGTAGGCGTGGGCGCGCGTGTAGTAGTACAGCGCCAGTTCCAGCGAGGCCGGGCTGGCGCCGCGGCGCCAGTCGGCCTCGGCGATGCGGCCGGCGTCGATCGGGGTCTTGTCGTAGTAGGCGATCAGGTTGGAGAAGTCCGCTTCGTGCCGGGCACGGACCTCGTCCATGCAGTCATTGCGCGCCGGGCCCTCCGGCAGCTGCTGGCAGTGCGTGTCGCGGGTCTGCGCGGCCGCCATCATCAGGTGCCGGTAGCCGTCCTGCAGCAGGTCGTCGCGCTGGTTTAGCTGCGCCAGCTGGGTGAAGGTGCGCCAGAACAGCAGGTCGCGCGGACCCGCGGCGGCGCGCGCCGGCAGCATCGCGTCCAGCGCCTGGGGCAGCCGGCCGCGCATATAGAGCAGGTTGGCCAGCTTGAGCGCGTAGGCGGGGCGCGGGCCAAAGCGCTGCTGCAGCTGCGTATAGAGCTGGAAGGCGCGCTCGTCCTGGCCGGCGCGTTCGGCCAGCGCGGCATGGCGTTCCATGATCTCGCGCGCCTTCGGGCCGCCGCTCAGGCCTGCGAGGAAGCGCATGGCCTCTTCCGGCTCGCCCAGGCGTTCGTAGGCGGCCACCACCTGGTCCACCGTGTTCAGGTCCGAGCCGCCCGCGCGGTGGCGCAGCGCGGCCAGGTAGGCGCGATCGTCGGACAGCCCCGGCGCCAGCCGCATCACCGCGTCCCACGCGCGCTCGTCGTTGGTGGCGCGCGCATAGTCGAGCCAGCTCTTCAGCGCTACCGCCGGCTGGCGATTCCATTCCGCCACCTGCGCCAGCCGCTCGCGCCAGACCGGCTCGCCAGGCAGCCGGCGCACGGCGGTCTCGGCCACGCGCTGAGCCTGGTCGAGCTTGCCAGCTGCCAGAAACACGCGATAGGCCAGCTCGTAGTCGTCGGCATTGAACTTCGTATCAGCCGGCTGCGCGGGCGCGGCTTCCTGTGCCGCGATCCTGCGCACGCCGAGCTGGCCGGAAGCGGCCAGCGCCTCGCGCAGCGCCAGCCCGCGCGGCCCGTCTAGAAACACCACGCCGCGCTCATGCCACGGCTGGCTGGCGGCGATGCGCCGCGCCTCGGCCTGCTGCGATTCCAGCGCGGCCAGGCTCGTACGCGCGGCATCGCGCAGCCGCGCCGACACCTTCAGCAAGCGCTCGACATAGCGGCTGGCCTGCTCCGGCTTGTTGGCCGCCAGCGCCAGCCGGGTCAGGTAGCGCAGCACCTCGGGATCGTCGAGCAGCGTGCCGGCGTGGCGCTCGGCCTGCGCCAGCGCCTCGTCCAGCAGGTTGCCTGACTGCAGCGTCTGCACCGCCCTCAGGAACAGCGCGCGCCGCTCGGCCAGCGTGGTCGCGGCCGCCTGCTGCGCGAACAGCGCGTTGGCGGCGTCGCGGTAGTCGCCGCCGGTAATCGCCATCTCCGCCAGCTGGCGGTTCCAGAAGGCCGCGTTGTTGCGGTCCTGGTTCGCCAGCGCGGTATAGAACCGGCGCATCGCCGCGTCCGCGCCGGCCTGGCGCGCCTGCGTTGCCAGCGCCTGCAGGTCGGCCACGCTCCAGCGGCGGCCGGCGGCCTGGTCCAGCAGCCGGCGCAGCTGCACCAGGTTCTGTGCGCGCTCGGCGGTTTCCGGCAGCGCGGCCCAGGCGCGCTGCTGCGCGATCTCGATGCGCGTGCGCAGTACCTGCCCCGACAGGTCGGTGCCCTGCACCGCCTGCATCCGCTCCAGCATCGCCTGCGCCTCTTCCAGGCGGCCGGTGCGCGCGTACTGCTCGGCCAGCACGCCCATGAAAGCGGGATCGTCGGGCGTGACCTTCCACCAGGCTTCCAGGTAGGCCATGGTCAGCCCGTCGATGGTGCGGCCCTGCCCCAGCAGCCGTTCGCGCAGGGTTTCGCGCGGGAACATCAGCGCCAGGCCGATGCCCACGATCGCGGTAAAGGTCAGCACCAGCGTCGGCGGCAGCAGCCGCTCGCGCTCAACCGGCGCAGCGGACTTCGACTTGTTGCCTGACATGATTGGGGTCGGTCACGGGTGCGGTATCGACACGCAGCGTGTTGCGCTCGCGCACGGCCGCCACGGGCTTGCCATCGACGCTGACGCGGCACTGGCCGGCGTTGGCCAGGCGAAAGAACGGCTTGAAGTAGCCGCTGAAGGCAAAACGGGTGACGCCGTCGCGCTGCGACCAGTCGCGCACGATGCCGCTGGCTTCCGCCAGCTGCGGCGTGGCCGGCGCCGGGGCTGCTGCGTTGCGCACGGCAAAGCGTGCGTCGCCACCGTCCAGGTGCAGGTAGACGCCGCCGCCGGGCGCCGGCGAGGTCCCGGTCACGCCCTTCGCCGCGGCCACGTCGGGCAGGCCCGCACCGCTCCAGCGCAGGTTGCGCAGGTTGCCGTCGCCGCGCACGATCCATTGCGTGCCGGCACTGCTGTCACTGCCGGCACTGCCATCGGCCACCTCGCGCGCCACCGCCATCTCCTGCCAGTCGAGCACCTTGCGCACGTAGTCGGTCGAATGCAGCGGCAGCAGCGGCTGCGCCAGCACGTAGTCGTAGACCTTGCGCAGCGCCTTCAGCGACGCCGCCTTGGTGCCGGAGTAGCTGTGGTAGTAGATGTTGACGGGCTTGAAGCGGTACGGCCGGTCGGTCAGCTCGAAGGTCTCGATCACGCGTTCGAAGCCGTAGAACGGGCCGTGCCACAGGTTGGTGTAGACGTTCTCGTTCTGGTTGGGCGCGAACACCTGGAAGGTGCCGCCGGGCTTGTGGATGCCCAGCGGCGCGATCGCAGTCCAGCTGGGATTGCTGCGCGTGATCAGCGTGTCGCCGCCGTTCATATTGAACACGCGCGCCTGGTCGGTCAGGCGCAGGGCCTCGGCCGGCGGCTGGCAGTCGCCCGACCACAGCAGCAGGCTGACCGGCTTGCCGGCGGGCGCCAGGGTGCGGTTGATGTAGTCGATGGACCCGCCGATCTCGCGCTTCAGGTCCATGGTGTAGCCGGGGATGTTCAGGTGGTAGGCCTCGTCGCCCGCGCCCGCCGCGGCCTTGCCGCCTTGTGCCGGCTGCGCCGGCTGGGCCGGCACCGTGCGCCCCCACTCGAACGGGTGCGAGAAGGTATGGCTGGCCACCTCGACATAGGGCCGGGCGAAAATCTTGCGCGCGATCGGCTCGAGCTCGGCGCTGAGCTTCGGGTACATGCCGTCGCGGCTGACCTCGCCCTGGATCACCGACATGGTCATCGGCAGCCGGTAGCGGTCGAAGATCTCGCGCAACAGCACCTCGCCGGAGAAGCCGCCGCCGGGAATCTCGGCGCGCGAGGCAAAGCCGTCGCCATCGATATGGATGGTCAGCAGGCGCCGGCCGTTCTCGGTGGTGACGTCGGGCACCGGCATCGCGGGCAGCCGCAGCGCCTCGCGCAGGAAGTCCAGCGGCTGCACCACCCAGCGGCTGTCGGCGGTGCCGATGCCGCTCTCGTGCACCGCATACGGTCCCAGCACGTAGCCGCCCCACGGCGTGATCGCGGCGGCGTCATAGGTCAGCGTGCCGGAGCGCAGGCGCAGCAGCGAGCGGAAGCCGTCGCCATCGGGCACCTGGATCGCCTCGGCCTGGTTGCGGTCGGGCGCCACCGGCATCTCGAATCCCATCATCGGGTCCTTGGCCAGCACCTCGACCGGCCCCGACACGCGCCCCCTGACCGTCTTCAGGCCGAAGCCGCGCGCCACCGCGCCGGTGACGCTGGTGCCGAAGTCGTTCAGGAACACCACCGGCATCCCCTGCGCCATGCGCGCTTGCAGCCAGGTGTGGAAGCGGCCCGGCTGCGCCGTGACCTTGCCCGTCAGGTACATCACCACGCCGGCATAGCGGTCCGGCCCGATCTCGGGCAGGTCCTCGCTGGTGTCGGCAAACTCGACCCGGTAGCCCAGGTAGTTGAGCGGCATCGAGACAAAGCGCACGCCCTCGGACTGGTCGATCGCCACGCCCGGGGCGCGCTCCTGCACCACCAGCACGCGCCGCGGCAGCACTTCGATCTTGCCGATGCCGATGGTCTGCAGGCCGGGATCGGCCACATAGGGGGTGATGCCCAGCGCGCGGATGCGGCGCGCGGTGTCGCGCGCGCAGCGGCGGTCCGCCGGCGGGCAGTAGTCGATCGACACCACCGGCAGCCGGTATTGCTCGCGGATGGTGCGCGCCTGCGCCAGCAGCCAGTCGCGGTCGGCCTGCGGCACCTCGACATAGCGGCCCTGGGCCTGGTTCCAGCCGCGGAACAGCGACTCGAAGGCAACGGCATACGCCAGGCCGTGCACCTGCGGCAGGATCTCGAAGCCGCGGTTGAAGATCAGCCGGGCATCGGGATAGCGCGCCTTGATCGCGCGCACCACGCGCACCAGGCCGGCTTCCTGGCGCGCGCGCTCGGCGTCGGTTTTGGCGGCGAGCTGGTACGAGTCCAGGGTATCGAGAAAGAAGCCGCGGAAGCCGCGCGCCCACAGCGGCGCGATCACCTTGTCGACATAGAAGGCGGGCCAGCCGTCGGCCGCCTGGTCGATCACCGGCGCGTTCCAGGCGTCGTTGCGGCCGACGAACCAGTTTTTGGGGATGTCCTTGAAGTACGGGCGGCCTTCCAGCACCTCGCCCACGCTGACATAGGCAAACCAGGCGGTCGCGGGGGTGGCGACCTGGCGCGGGTCGAAGCCGCTGTCGGGTTCGACCACGGCGATATCGAAGGCCTGCAGCGCGTCGACCGGCGGCTTGGCGCCGTAGTGGAGCGCGATCGACGGCATTGCCGGAGCGGATGCCGCAGCGCCGCCCGTCGGCTGGTCCGCGGCGACCCCGGCCGTTCCGAGGGCAAGCGCCAGCGCAGCGCACTGCGCCAGATGCCCAAGCCAGGCCAACCACCCCGGCCGGCATGGCGTGCGCCCACCCCGGCCGCGCCGGCCGCCTTGCGCTTCCCCCAGTCGATTCACAACGTGCTTCCTTTATTTTTGCGCACCCGAAGTGCACGGTGCCAGACATTTTAGAGTCGGTTCGCGACCGCGTGGCGCCTGGTTCTGACCGTCAATTCGGAAAAGTCCGATGGTATCCGGCATCCGCATGCTAGAGCAGGCAGCGGGCCAGTATTGTCAACAATTGTCCCGAAAAGGAGACATGGAGCCGGCTTGCGCGTTAACTGCTGCCGGCGTGGGCCGGTGCCCGGGACACCGGGTTGCCAGCCAGCCTTGGGAAGATTGATCCTCGCCAGGCCCGGCCGTCACTGTCCGTTACCGGATTTCCGGACAGCCGGTTTGCCACCGCATGAATTCTTTGCGTTCATTCTCTTATGGATCGACGCGCATGCAGACCATTGACTCATGTATTGACATGGATAACCTGCCTGCTGTCACGGGTATTGTGGTTTATCCGCATAATGTTATATCCGCGCCGGACTGACCTCACCCGAACGCGGTAGGATGGGTGCCGTAAAAATTTGTAAAAAAGATAGCACCAGCTTGCGGCGGACGGCAGCCCATTATGCACGACAGCATGGCACGCCGCCCGACCGCGGTGCACGCACAGCCAAACGCGACAATAAAAAATCAGGGAATTCACTGAACCGGTACTGAAGTAGAAAACGCTAATATCTCCTGTCGGAACCTCTCATCATGATTAGGCGCTTAGCCTGATTGACACACCGGGAAAATTCGGCAGAATGATTCCCACTTGTGCAGCGCCCATTCGGTGTGTCATTTGGTGTTGTCGTTCCGTGACGGTTTCGGTTGTCACGACAGCGACATATCGAAGTCATATGGAATGCGCTGGCGGGGACGATAAAACAGATCCGCGGGTGCGTTGCACACGGTGTATAACGAGCGTTTTCGCTCATTTTGAAATTCAAGGTTGAGATAGATATGGAAACCGGTACCGTTAAGTGGTTCAACGACGCCAAGGGCTTCGGCTTCATCACGCCGGACGAAGGCGGCAATGACCTGTTCGCGCACTTCTCCGCCATCGAAGGCTCGGGCTTCAAGTCGTTGAAGGAAGGCCAGAAGGTGCGCTACGTCAAGGCCATGGGCCAGAAGGGCGAGCAGGCCACCAAGATCCAGGCCATCTGATACCGGTGAGCCCTCGCGCTGGTCCGACGGACCAGCCGGCGTGAAAGCGCCACCAAGCCCCGCAGGATTGCGGGGCTTTTGTTTTGGCGCCCCCTGCTGCAGCACGGTTGCGGCCGCGCCGTTGCAGGTGAAATTGCTATAATCGCCCGACCCACAACCACCTCCCGGGCGGGTTGCGCGCCAGTGCCGCGCGGCCGGCGCGGGATGGTAAGCAGCGTGTCGAGGAGTTACGTGGCCGGTACTCAGATCGCAGCTTCAGGCAGCCGTGCCGCCATCGGCGCACAGGCTGGTCCTGCCGCCTCGTCGGGCAGTTCCTTCCATGCCGCGCTGCGCATCCTGCCGGCGGCCCAGCGCCAGGCCATGTTCGAGATCTACGCGTTCTGCCGCGCCGTCGACGATATCGCCGACGGCGACGCGCCGCATGCCGGGCGCCTGGCCGCGCTCGACGCCTGGCGCCGCGACATTGCCGCCTGCTACGCCGGCAACCCGCCCGCGCCGCTGCAGCCGCTGTGCGCTCAGATCCGCGCCTTCGGCCTGCAGCAGGCCGACTTCCTCGCCGTGATCGACGGCATGACCATGGATGTGGTGCAGGATATCCGCGCGCCCGACGCCGCCACCCTCGACCTGTACTGCGACCGCGTGGCCAGCGCGGTGGGCCGGCTGGCGGTGCGCGTGTTCGGGCTGGAGACGGATTGCGGCATTGCGCTGGCGCACCACCTGGGCCGCGCGCTGCAACTGACCAATATCCTGCGCGATATCGACGAGGATGCCGCCATCGGCCGGCTCTACCTGCCGGCCGAGGCGCTGGCGGCGGCCGGCATTGCGGCCGACCTCGGGTCGGCCACACCGGCGGCGGTGGCCGCGCACCCGGCGCTGGGCCAGGCGTGCGCCGCCGTGGCGCGCGAGGCCCAGGCCCACTACGACCAGGCCGGGGCCATCATGGCGCGCTGCCCGGCACGCCAGGTGCGTTCGCCGCGCATCATGGCCGAGGTCTACCACCGCATCCTGACGCGGCTGTGCGCGCAGGGCTGGCGGGCGCCGCGCCAGCGCGTGCGCCTGCCGCGCGCGCAATTGCTCTGGATCGTGCTGCGCCACGCCATTGGCTGAGCGCGGCGTGCCCATGCCAGCCGGAGCCGGCCACGCCGGGCGCCGGCACAAGGAGGCTGCATGTCGATGAACGAGACTGCCTTTGCCAACGCCGCGCCGCAGGCGGCCGATGCCGCGCGGCGTCAGCCGGCCGGCCCGCAGCAAGCGCCGGCGCTCGACCATGGCATCGACCGCGCGCTCGACGCGCTGCTGCACCAGCAGCGCCCCGACGGCCACTGGATCTACGAACTCGAGGCCGACGCCACCATCCCCGCCGAATACGTGCTGATGGTGCACTACCTCGGCGAAGCGCCCGACCTCGACCTGGAAGCGCGCATGGCCCGCTACCTGCGCCGCATCCAGAACCCGGACGGCGGCTGGCCGCTGTTCCATCAGGGCCGCTCGGACGTCAGCGCCAGCGTCAAGGCGTATTTCGCACTGAAGATGGCGGGCGACGATCCGCAGTCCGCGCCGATGCAGCGCGCGCGCGAGGCCATCCACGCCATGGGCGGCGCCGAGGCCAGCAACGTGTTCACGCGCACGCTGCTGGCGCTGTACGGCGTGCTGCCATGGAAAGCGGTGCCGATGATGCCGGTCGAGATCATGCTGCTGCCGCGCTGGTTCCCGTTCCACCTGTCCAAGGTCTCGTACTGGGCCCGCACGGTAATCGTGCCGCTGCTGGTGCTCAACAGCCTGCGCCCGCAGGCGCGCAACCCGCGCGGCGTCGGCATCAACGAACTCTTCGTCGGCAACTGCCACACGGTGGGCCTGCCGCCGCGCGCGCCCCACCAGCATGCCGGCTGGTACACGCTGTTCCGGGGCCTGGATGCGCTGCTGCGCGTGGCCGAGCCGCTGTTTCCGCGCACGCTGCGCCGGCGCGCCATTGCCGCGGCACAGCGCTTCGTGCGCGAGCGCCTTAACGGCGAGGACGGCCTGGGCGCGATCTTCCCGGCGATGGCCAACAGCGTGATGATGTTCGACGTGCTGGGCGTACCGCCCGACGATCCGGCGCGCGCGCTGGCGCGGCGTTCGCTCGAGCGCCTGCTGGTCGAGCACGGCGACGAGGCGTATTGCCAGCCCTGCCTGTCGCCGGTGTGGGACACCGCGCTGGCCACGCACGCGCTGCTGGAAACCGGCGAAGCGCGCGCGGCGCAGGCTGCCGGGCGCGCGCTGGACTGGCTCAGGCCCTTGCAGGTGCTGGACCTGCGCGGCGACTGGGCGGTGCGCCGCCCGCTGGTACGCCCCGGCGGCTGGGCCTTCCAGTACGCCAACGCCTACTACCCCGACGTCGACGATACCGCGGTGGTGGCCGCCGCCATGGACCGCTTCATGCGCGCGCACCATGCGCCGGGGCGTTACGGCGAGGCGGTGGCGCGCGCCACCGAGTGGATCGTCGGCATGCAGAGCGGCAACGGCGGCTGGGGCGCATTCGAGCCCGAGAACACGCACCTGTACCTGAACAACATCCCCTTTGCCGACCACGGCGCGCTGCTGGACCCGCCCACCGCGGACGTGTCGGCGCGCTGCCTGTCGATGCTGTGCCAGACCGGCGCCACCCCCGGCACGAGCGAGCCCGCCGCGCGCGCGCTGCGCTACCTGCTGGCCGAGCAGATGCCGGATGGCAGCTGGTTCGGCCGCTGGGGCACCAACTACATCTACGGCACCTGGAGCGCGCTGTGCGCGCTCAACGCCGCCGGCCTGCCCCCTGCCGCGCCCGAGCTGCAGCGCGCGGTGGCATGGCTGGCGCGGATCCAGAACGCCGACGGCGGCTGGGGCGAGGACGGCAGCAGCTACCGGCTCGACTACCGCGGCTACGAGCCCGCGCCCAGCGCGGCCTCGCAGACCGCGTGGGCGCTGCTGGCGCTGATGGCGGCGGGTGCCGCGCAGCATCCGGCGGTGGCGCGCGGCATCGACTACCTGCTGCGCACGCAGCAGCCCGGCGGGCTGTGGCATGAGTCCCGCTTTACCGCGGTGGGATTTCCGCGCGTGTTCTACCTGCGCTATCACGGCTATGCGCGCTACTTTCCGCTGTGGGCGCTGGCACGCTACCGCAACCTGCAGCGCGGGCAGATGGAAGAGAGCAGCCACAGCGGCCAGGTGTCATGGGGCCTGTGACGGCGCCGTTCGTGCTGGTCGTCACCGGCATGGCATTCGAGGCCCGCATCGCGGCCGGACCGCACTGCCGCGTGGTGCACGGCGTGCGCGGCCTGGCGCTGGAGCAGGAGGTGTCGGCGATGGCCAGCCGGCACTGCATGGGCATCCTCAGCTTCGGCGTGGCCGGCGGGCTGGAGCTAACGCTGGCGCCCGGCGATGTGGTGCTGGCCGATGCGGTGTGCGCGCCCGGCGAGCATTACGACACCGACACCACCTGGATGCGCGCCATGCACGCGGCGCTGCCGCACGCGCGCATCGGCACCGCGGCCGGCGCCGACCAGCCGGTGTTGACGGTGGCCGCCAAGGCCTCGCTGCACCGCGCCACGGGCGCGCTGTGCGTCGACATGGAATCGCACCTGGCCGCGCGCATGGCATCGGCGTGCCGGCTGCCGTTCGCGGCTTGCCGGGTGGTGATCGATCCGGCTTCTCGTGCGGTGCCGGCAGCCGCCGCGGCTGGCATGGGCGACGGCGGCAAGACCGATGTGACCGCCGTGCTGGGCGGGTTGCTGCGCGCGCCGCAGGAACTGCCGGCGCTGCTGCGCCTGACCGGCGATGCCGCTGCCGCGCGCGGGGCGCTGCGGGCGGCAAGGCTGGCGCTGGGCGATGCGTTTGGCTTGCGCGACATGCGCTCACAGCAAGCAGACTTCTGACAGGGGTACTCCCCTCACCCAAACTTCCTCACCGCATCCAGCGCCAGCCCGCTGCCGATGCTGCCGAACCGGTCGCCTTCGACGCAGCGCGCCTCGGGCAGCAACGCCGCCAGCCGCTGGCGCAGCAGCGGCACGCTGCTGGAGCCGCCGGTAAAGAAGATGGTATCGACCGCGCTGCCGCGCACGCCGGCGTCGGCCAGCAGCTTGTGCACGGTCTGCTCGGTCTTCGCCACCAGCTTGTCGATCGACGCATCGAACTCGTCGCGCGTGATGGTCAGCGACAGGTCCGGCTCCAGCCGGTGCAGGTCGACCTCGGTGCTGTCCGTGTCCGACAGCGCAATCTTGGCGGCTTCGACCTGGATCGCCAGCCAGTGTCCGGCGCGCTCGCGGATCAGCCGCACCAGGCGGTCCAGCTTGACCGTGTCGGCGGCGTCGCGATAGTTGTCCATCACCAGCGACCACGCCTTGCGCGTATAGAGCAGGTTGATGGTGTGCCAGCTGGCCAGGTCGAAATACTGGCTCGACGGCATCGCCTTGCCGTTGCGCAGCGCGCTGCCCAGGCCCAGCAGCGGCATTGCGCGCGCCAGGCTGAGCGCGCGGTCGAAGTCGGTGCCGCCGATGTGCACGCCGCCGTTGGCCAGGATGTCGTCGCGCCGGTCGCTGCGCGCGGCGCGCTCGGGCGACAGCCGCACCAGCGAGAAATCCGAGGTGCCGCCGCCGATATCGGCGACCAGCACCAGCTCCTCGCGCGCGATGCCAGCCTCGTAGTCGAAGGCCGCCGCGATCGGCTCATACTGGAACGCGATCTCGCTGAAGCCCGCGTCGCGCGCGATCCCGGCAAGCGTGTCTTCGGCCAGCTGGTCGGCCACCGGGTCCTCGTCGATAAAGAACACCGGACGCCCCAGCACCGCGCGCGAGAAGCCGGTGCCGGCGGCCTGCTCGGCGCGCGACTTCAGCTCGCCGATGAAATGCGCCAGCAGCTTGCGGAACGGCATGGCCTGGCCCATCACCTCGGTGCTGTCGTCCATCATCGAGGTGCCCAGCAGGCTCTTGAGCGAGCGCATCAGCCGGCCCTCGTAGCCCGCCAGGTAGTCGCCCAGCGCGGCGCGGCCGTAGCTGACCAGCGGATCCTCGGCATGGAAGAAGATCACCGACGGCAGCGTCGCCTTGCCATCCTCCAGCGGCAGCAGCGCGGCCGCGCTGCCGGGGCGGCTCCAGCCCACCGTCGAGTTGGATGTGCCGAAATCCAGGCCGCATGCGTTTGACATCTTCGATTCCATTTTCCTGCCAGCAAAGTGGCCCGCGCGGCGCAAGGCCGTTGCGGGCGGGGGCGCTATTGTAGGGCAGCGACCGGGTCCGTGCCTGCCGGCTCCACCTGCCGTGCCGGAGGCGGGCCCGAAGCCAACCTTGACATGGATGCGGGGCGGCTCCTATGCTGCGTCTGTTCTTTATAAAAGATCGTTGTTCTGTTGTACAGAATACACTGTGCGACGGAGATCTGACCCTCGCCATGCAAAAACCATTACGCCATGTTCGCGTGCTCGACCTCACCAATGTGCTGGCCGGGCCGTTCTGCTGCCACCAGCTGGCCCACCTGGGCGCCGAAGTGATCAAGGTCGAAACCCCTGGCAGCGGCGACCTGGCGCGCCAGCTGGGCGCCGACCCGGAGCTGAATCAGCGCCTGATGGGCGTGTCGTTCCTGGCGCAGAACCCCGGCAAGCAGTCAGTCACCCTGAACCTGAAGCACGCCAGCGGCAAGGCGGTGTTCCGCAAGCTGGTGCAAAGCGCCGACGTGGTGGTCGAGAACTTCCGGCCCGGCGTGATGGATCGCCTGGGACTGGGCTATGACACCCTGAAGCAGGACAACCCGCGGCTGATCTACTGCGCGATCTCGGGCTTCGGCCAGGACGGGCCGCTCGCGGGGCTGCCGGCCTATGACCAGATCATCCAGGGCATGGCCGGCGTGATGCAGATCACCGGCGACGCGCACAGCGCGCCGCTGCGGGTGGGCTATCCGGTGTCCGACACCATCGGCGGGCTGACGGCGGCGCTGGCGGTGTCGGCGGCGCTGGCCGATACCGGGCGCACCGAGGGCTATTTCATCGACGTATCGATGCTGGAAGCGACGCTGGCCACGATGGGCTGGGCAGTGTCCAACCACCTGATCGCCGGCCGGGCGCCCACGCCGATGGGCAACGAGAACATGACCGCGAGCCCGTCCGGCACCTTCCGCACCGCCGACGGCCTGCTCAATATCGCCGCCAACAAGCAGGAACAGTTCGAAGCGTTGTGCCGCGTGGTGGGTCGCCCGGCGCTGGCTGGCGATGCGCGCTTCGCGCAGCGGCAGGCGCGGCTGGCCAACCGGGCCGCGCTGACGCAGGCGCTGGAAGCCGAACTGGCGACCCGGCCGGCCGCCGAATGGTGGCCGCTGCTGACCGCGGCCGGCGTGCCGGCGGGGCCGGTGCTGGACGTGCCGCAGACGCTGGCCCATCCGCAGGTCAGCGAGCGCGGCATGATCGGCGAGTTTGCCGATGCCCCCGGCGTGGGCCGCGAAATCCGCGTGGTGCGCACCGGCTTCAAGCTCAACCGCGAAGCGCCGGCGGTCGACACGCCGCCGCCGCAGCTGGGCCAGCATACGCGCCAGGTGCTGGGCAGCCTGGGCTACAGCGATGCGGACATCGATCAACTGAACCGCGAGGGTGCGATATGAGCTTCAGCCAGACACAAGACGACGGCATGGATGCCGGCCAGCGCCAGTCGCAGGACTGGTGGCGCACCGGCATCATCGACATGCGCCCGGGCGAGATCCGCTACCGTGGCTACCCGATCGAGCAGCTGATCGGGCGGGTGTCGTTCGCGCAGATGATCTGGCTGATGCTGCGCGGCGAGCTGCCCGGGCCGGGCCAGGGCGAACTGCTGGACGCGGCGCTGATGGCCGCCGTCGACCACGGGCCGCAGGCACCCAGCATCGCCATCGCGCGCATGGCCGCGACCTGCGGCGTGGGGCTGAACAATGCCATGGCGTCGGCCGTCAACGTGCTGGGCGACGTGCATGGCGGCGCGGGCGAGCAGGCGGTGGCGTTGTACCAGGACGTGGCGCAGCGGCTGGATGCCGGCAGCACCATGGAACTCGCCGTCGGAGATGCGCTGCGGCACTACCGCGACCTGCACGGCAAGTATGTGGCCGGCTTCGGCCACCGCTTCCATCCGGTCGATCCGCGTGCGCCGGCGCTGCTGGCGCTGGTCGCGCAGGCGGCGGAAGACGGCGTGGTGAGCGGCCGCTACGCGGCCATCGCGCGCGCGGTCGAGGCAGCCCTCGGCGCCGGGCGCGGCAAGCCGATCCCGATGAACATCGATGGCGCCACCGCGGTGATCTACGCCGAACTGGGCTTCGCCGCGCCGCTGGCGCGCGGGTTGTTCTGCCTGTCGCGCTCGGTCGGCATCCTTGCGCACGCTTGGGAGCAGCAGTGCGAGGGCGGGCGCAACAAGGGCCCGATGCCGCGGCAGTTTTTGTGGACCTATGACGGTGCGCCGCCGCGCGACGTGCCGGAGAAGCATAAGCCCGTGCATAAGCCCGCGCATAAGCCCGCATAAGCGCCAAGACCCGCCGGCAGACCGGATCGCGCGCTCAGCTGGCCAGGTCGGGATGCGGCTCCAGCAGCGGCGAAGCCGCCGCGCCGGCGGCGGGCTCGGCCATCGACGATGCCAGCACATAGCGGTCGCGACCATGCGCCTTGGCGTGGTAGAGCGCGCGGTCGGCATCGGCGAACAGGGTCCGCCACAGCGCCTCCCGGCTGCCCGCGCCGCCACGCAGCTGCGCCACGCCGATGCTGACGCTGGCATGGCCGCGCCCGGCGGGCAGGGCGATCGCATGCACCTTGCGCAGCACGCGGTTGGCCAGAGCCGAGGCCTGCTGCTCGTCGGTATGCGGGCACAGCACGCAGAATTCTTCGCCGCCATAGCGCCCGGCCACGTCCGAGGCGCGGCGCGAGTTGTCCAGCGCCTGCGCCACTTCGCGCAGCACCGCATCGCCGGCGTGGTGGCCGCAGCTGTCGTTGACCTGCTTGAAGTAGTCGATATCGATCACCAGGCACGACAGCGGCTGGCCGTCGCGCTGCCAGCGCGCCACCAGCGACAGCGCCGACATCTCGAGCGCGCCGCGGTTGAGCAGCCCGGTCAGGGCGTCGATGCGCGCGCCGCTTTCGTTGTGCGCGACGATCTGCTCCATCGCCATCACGGTAAAGCCGAACAGCCCCAGCAGCGTGGCGATCAGCGGCGCCAGCGCCCAGGCCGAACCGGCCGGGCCGGCGAAGAATAGCGTCAGCGGCGCGGCAGCACCGCCCGGCGGCAGGTTCATGGCATGGCTGAAGCCCGCCAGCTGCGTGGCCAGCTGCACCAGGCTGGCCACCAGCACCAGCGGCGCCCCGATGCTGCGGCGCCCGCGCCCGGCGCGCGCCAGCGTGGCGAAGGTGGCCAGCGACACCAGCGCCAGCACGCCATAGACGATGCGCAGCACCAGCTGCGGGCCTTCGTGCAGTCCGCTCGAGGCCACCATCAGGCCGAGCACGATCGCGCCCGCCCCGAGCAGCGCGCCGGGATGCGCCGGCACGCCGTAGTAGACCCGCACGCCGCGGTAGATCAGCAGCCAGCCGGCGACGAAGGCGAACGCGCCCAGCGTGCCGAGCTGGCCGGTGCCGCTGGCCGCGCTGAGCGCCAGCGCCAGCCCCGCGGCCGACACCAGCACATGGCCGAAGGCCCACAGCCGCCCCGCCGTGCTCGCGCGCAGCGCGAACACAAGCCCCGCCGCAATGATCAGCGTGCCGCAGAAAAACACCATCATCACCACCGCAATGGTCTGCTGGTCCAGGTGCAAGGGATTTCCTCAAGGATGCCGTCCGTCCTGCCGTCAATCGATCGGCAGGCATCAGGCCACGGGGCGCGACGCAAGGCATGCGCGCGCTGAGTTCACCAGATGTGACGTGCGCTGTTTTTCATGCCAGCCGCATGATAGCCCGCGCCGGCGGCAAGTTGGCACCCCCTGCAAGCCGGGTCGGGTGCGCTTCACCTTGCCGGGTTTTTCGGTCAGTCCGGAACGGCCGCTCCCGGCGTGCCGTGCGGCGCCGTGCCGCCGAGCGCGCGCGTCAGCGAGCGCGCCGCCTGCAGCACATCGTCGCGGAAACCGTCGCGGTAGCGTGCCGCCGGGCAGGTCAGCGTCAGCGCGCCGGCCAGTACGCCGCCGGGGCCGAACACCGGCGCCGAAACGCCGGCAAGATCGGGGCTGCGGTCGCCCACCAGCGCGGCCACGCCGTCTTGCCGGATCCGGTCATAGAGCTCGCCGGGCTCGCCGGCGAAGGCGCGCAGCACGCGCGCGCCGGCGCCGCGGTCGCGCGGCAGCAGCTCGCCCGCGCGCACGTGGTCGCGTACCGGCTGCGGCGAATCGACGCGGTACAAACACAGCCGGTGCTCGCCCTGCTCGACATGGAAGGCCGCGCTCTCGCGCGTCACGTTGACCAGTTCGCGCAACGCCGGCATCACCACCGCCTCGAGCGAGAACGACGCCGCATAGACCGCGTGCAGCCGCGCCACCTCCGGCCCCAGGCCATAGCGGCCGTCGGCGTGGCGCTGAACCAGCCCGGCGTGTTCGAGCGATGCCAGCAGGCGCAGCAGCGTGCTTTTATAAAGGCCGCTGCGCTGCGCCAGTTCGGCCAGCGCCAGCGCGCCATCGCCCAGGCGGAACACCGACAGCACGAACAGGGCCCGGTCCACGGCGATGGCACCGCCGGCGGCGGCATGCTTGTCGGCTTCGGAAACCTGTGCGGCTTTGCGTGGCATGGCGGGCGGCGGGTAATGAACCCTGATGGCGTTGGGTCGAAACGATGCGCCACCGTATAGAACGCTCCGGGGGTTGTCAATCCGCGTGCCTGGTGGAACCGAAGTGCCGCGGCGCCGACGCATGCGCGATCGCATGGTGGCGTTTTTCTGCAACACCCATACCCGGTCCCTGCCCCGACCGCGCATTCGTGCAAGCGGCGTCTGCGCCCCCTGGGCCATCGCATCCGCCACATTGCGACGTTCGCGCTTAGCCTATTCGCCACTCCTGGCTTTGCAAGCGGAATCAGCGGCCAAAACACCGCTGGCTTTTGCTTTAGCGGCCGCTGCACCGGATGGATAGAATCATGCGTTGCTCAACTCCGCACCATCCTGCTGTTTCCGCCGCAATGTCTCATCGCCGTGCTATTCCCGACCTTGGTATGACCGTTCCCGCACTCTCGCTTGGTGCCATCCTGGACGACCTGCGCAGCACCCCGCGGCCGCTGACGTCGGCGGAATATGCATACCTGGCCCAGCTGCGGCAACGCATCGTCACCGGCGACGCAGACCTGTGGACCACGCTCGAAACCGCGGGCGTACCGTGCAGCGAACGCCGGCTGTCGCCGGACGTGGTGCTGGCACTGACCGCGATCGGCCAGTTGCCGATGCACTGACTGAGTCGCTGCCGCACACCTCGCCGGAAAATTCCGCGCTGCATTTCTGAATCTGGCTGCCCACCTGCGCCGCGCCACCCCGCTACGATCGATCCACTTCGATCCGCCGGGGACCCGTAGCAGCGCACGAGCGCGACACCGCCCCCCCGGCCATGACATGGGCATGGCTTACCGACTCATCAACCGGCGCGTCTCCTTTCTCTCGTTGCGTGTCTTTGTCGCGCTGATGCAGCATCGCGATGCCGGCCGCGCCGCGCAGGCGCTCGGCATCCAGCCGCAACGGCTCCATTACCAGATCCGCCAGCTCGAGGCCGCGCTCGGCATGCCGCTGTTCCAATCCGGCGGCACCGGCTGGATGCCGACCGCGGCCGGGTTCAATGCCTTGCCCAAGATCCGCGCCATGCTCGAGATCTGGGATCAGGTTCAGGCCAGTACCCGCGCGCGCCGCCGTGCGGAAGCGGAGCGGCCGCGCGAGCGCTGCGCGGTGCGCGTCGGCGCGGCATTCTGGGTGCGGCAGGCGACCATGTAGGCTCAGGCGAGCCGTTCGCAGTGATAAGCCTCGGTGCGGTACGGGAAGGCGACCTCGGCACGGGCCGACAGCGCCGGATGCTGCTCGATAAGCGCGTGCAGGCGCGCGCGCACCTGCGCCTGCTCCGGCCCGGGCAGCGACGCAATGAAGCTGACCGACATCACGCGGTCCACGATCACCTGCTGCGGCGGCCCCACATGCGCGTAGGGCAGGCCCTGCAGCGCCAGCGGCCCGAAGCCCTCGGCGGGAAACACCCGCTTCCAGTCACCCTTGTGGAAGCGCGGCGCGTCGCCTTCGTACGGCGCCATGATCGCAGTCAGCTGCGCCACCCAGTCCACGCTTTCATCCCGGACGTTCCATACCAGTCCGAGCCGGCCGCCGGGACGCAGCACGCGGCGAATCTCCGCCAGCGCACGCGCGTTGGCAAACCAGTGGAACGCCTGCGCGCAGACCACGGCGTCGACGCTGGCATCTGCCAGCGGGATCGCCTCGGCGCTGCCCTCCAGTACCTGCACCGGCGCCACCGCGGCCGCCAGCTGCGCACGCATCTGCGCCACCGGTTCTACCGCGATCACCGTGGCGCCGGTCTGCACCAGCCGGCGCGTGAACTTGCCGGTGCCAGCCCCGAGATCGAGCACGACACGGCCGGCACGCAATTCCAGCGCATCGCGCAGCCAGGTGTCGATCCCGGCGGGGTAGTCGGGGCGTCCGCGCGCGTAGGTATCGGCCTGGCTGGCGAATCCCTGGGCGGCGGCTTGATGGATGGCGGTCATGGGCAGGCTCCGGTGCGTTACCGGAGCCGTAGCCTACGCGCCTGCGCGGCATCGGGCAAGGCTATTGCTGCATGCCCCAGCGGCGCACCGTCAGCCGCTCCAGCGTGGTGAACACCAGGCCCTCGACCAGCAGCCCGATCAGAATCACCGCGGCCAGCCCCGCGAATACGCGGTCGGTATAGAGCTCATTGCGGTTCTGGAAGATGAACCAGCCCAGCCCGCCCTGCCCCGACGACGCGCCGAACACCAGTTCGGCGGCGATCAGCGTGCGCCAGGCAAAGGCCCAGCCGATCTTCAGGCCCGACAGGATCGCCGGCAGCGCCGCCGGCACCAGCACCAGCGCGACATAGCGCAGGCCGCGCAGCCCGTAGTTGCGCCCGGCCATGCGCAGCGTGGGCGGTACCGCGCGGAAGCCGGCGTACATGTTCAGCGCGAGCGGCCACAGCACCGAATGGATCAGCACGAACACCAGGCTGCCGGTGCCAAGCCCGAACCACAGCAGCGCCAGCGGCAACAGCGCAATCGCCGGCAACGGGTTGAACATGGCGGTAAGGGTGTCCAGCAGGTCGCGCCCCAGGCGCGTCGATACCGCCAGCGAGGTCAGCACGAACGCCAGCACGATGCCGGCGGCATAGCCGCGCAGCAGCACCGACAGCGAGATCGCCGCCTTGCCCGGCAGCTCGCCGCTGGCCACTGCCGCGCCGAAGGCGCGCAGCGTGGCCAGGCAGGAGGGCAGCAGCAGGTCGTTGTCCTGGATGCGCGCCACCGCTTCCCAGATCAGTCCCAGCGCCAGCAGGATCAGCGCCTTGCGCAGCCAGTCCTGCTGCCACGCGCGCTGGTGCCACGGCAGTGCGCGCGCCAGCGGGGCTTCGGTGAAGGGCTCGGGCTCGCGCTCGTATTCGGGCCTCAGCGGGCCGGCCAGGTTGAGGGAGGGTTGGGTCATGTGCAATGTCGGGTTTCAGCGCGCTGCCGCACTGCGCGCCGGCGGCGGCGTCACGGCGGCGGGTGTGTCGAACAGCAGGCCATGGATGCGCTGCGCCGCGGCCTGGAATTCGGCGCTGCCCTGGCTGGCGAGGCTGAACTCGTGGCTGTCGAGCTCCGCGCGCACGCGCCCCGGATGCGGCGACAGCAGCAGGATGCGGCTGCCCACCACCAGCGCCTCTTCGATCGAATGGGTCACGAACAGCAGCGTCAGCGCGGCGTCATCGCACAGCGCCAGCAGTTCCTCCTGCATGCGCCGGCGCGTCAGTGCGTCGAGCGCGGCAAAGGGTTCGTCCATCAGCAGCACCTTGGGCCGCATCGCCAGCGCGCGTGCGATTGCCACGCGCTGCTTCATGCCGCCGGACAGGGTGTGCGGATAGGCGCCGGCAAACTCGGCCAGGCCCACCTTGTGCAGGCTGTCCTGCGCCAGCTCGCGCGCGGCCGCGCGCGACAGGCCGCGCGCGTGCCGCAGCGGGAACATCACGTTCTGCAGCACGGTCTTCCACGGCGGCAGCTGGTCGAACTCCTGGAACACCACGATGCGGTCCGGGCCAGGCTGCTGCACGCGCCGGCCCTCGAGCCGGATCTCGCCCTCGCTGGGCGCGACGAAGCCAGCCACCGCCTTCAGCAGCGTGGATTTGCCACAGCCAGAAGGGCCCAGCAGCACGAAGCGGTCGCCCGCGTGCACGTCGAAGCTGACGCGGTGCGTGGCGCGCACGATGCGCTCGGGGGTGCGGTACTCCAGCGACACGCCGTCGACCTGCAGCAGCGGCGCGGCGCGGTCCGAGACCACGCGCAGGTTGTGGCTGGCCATGCTCAGCTCCCTTGCGCGGTGACCGGGTCCGGGAAGAAATAGTCCTGCCAGGACTTGGGCTGGTTGCGGATCGCGCCGACGCGATGCATGAACGACGCCAGCGCGAAGGTGTTCTGCGGCGCGACGCGGAACTGGACCTGCGGGTTCTTCAGCACGCGCAGCAGCAGCGCACGGTCGGTGCGGGCCTTGCTCTGGCGCAGGTAGATATCGGCCGCCCCCTCGGGATTGGCGGTGGCAAAGGCGGCGGCCTCGGCCAGCGCATCGACAAAGGCGCGATAGGTCTTCGGGTTGTCGTTGCGGAACTTCTCGGTGGCGTACAGCACCGTGGACGAGCTCGGTCCGCCCAGCACGTCGTATGAGTTCAACACGATGCGCGCGTTCGGGTTGCCGGCCAGTTCCTGCTCCTGGAACGGCGGGTTGCCGAAGTGGCCGGTGATCTCGGTGCCGCCGGCAATGATGGCCGCGGCCGCGTCCGGATGCGGCACCGCCACGGTCCACTTGTCGAGGCGGTTGTACTCCTTGTCGCCCCACTGCCTGGCTGCGGCAAGCTGCAGCACGCGCGACTGCACCGAGACGCCGACCGCCGGCAGCGCGATGCGGTCCTTGTCGGTGAAATCTGCAATGGTGCGGACCTTGGGGTTGTTGCTGACCAGGTAGTACGGGAAGTTGCCCAGCGATGCCACGCCGCGCACGTTCTGCTTGCCGTGGGTGCGGTCCCACAGCGTCAGCAGCGGGCCCACGCCGGCGCCGGCGATATCGATGGCACCCGACAGCAGCGCGTCATTGACCGCGGCGCCGCCCGACAGTTGCGTCCATTCGACCTTGATGTCGACACCCTGCTGCTTGCCGTGCTTTTCAATCAGCTGCTGGTCGCGCGCCACGTTGAGCAACAGGTAGACCACGCCGAACTGCTCGGCGATGCGCAGCTTGCCTTCGGCGTGCGCGCTGCCGGTGATGGCCAGGCCGGCACTCAGCGCCAGCAGGCCGAGCTTGCGGGAAAAACGAGAAAACATGATCAGGACTCCGGAGGATACGGTGGATTGGCGCTCGCCGCTGCGAGCGCCCTGGGGTGACTTGCGCTACCGCTGCCGCCTTCAGCGCGGCACGTCGCCTTCGATGGTGGTGCGGTACATCACGCGCCGCAGCTCTGGCGGACAGCCCGCGGCAAGATGCAGCAGCGAGCGGTTGTCCCAGAACACCAGGTCATGTGGCTGCCACTGGTGGCGGTAGATATGGGCGGGCTTGACGCTGTGCGCGAACAACTGGTCCAGCAGGTCGCGGCTTTCCTGCTCGGGCAGGCCGACGATGCGGGTGGTGAAGTGCTCGCTGACAAAGAGCGCCTTGCGTCCCGTTTCCGGATGGGTGCGCACCACCGGCTGCAGCACCGGCCTGACCTGCGCGATCTGCTCCGGCGTCAGGTTGGGCCGCCACGGGCTGCGCTGCTGGAGCTCGGCGTAGCGCGCCAGGTAGGTGTGCTCGGCCTGCAGCCCATCGACGGCGCTTTGCAGCGCCGCCGGCAGCGTGTCCCAGGCCAGGTGCATGTTGGCGAAAAGCGTGTCGCCTCCCTCGGCGGGCAGTTCGCGCGCATGCAGCAGCGAACCAAGGCTGGGCTTTTCCTTGTACGACAGGTCCGAATGCCAGAAGTGGCCGGCATCGCCGAGCCCGATCGGCTTGCCGTTCTCGACCACGTTGGAGACCACCAGCACTTCCGGATGGCCAGGCAGCTGGAACTGGTGCAGCACGTGGATCTGCAGCGGGCCGAAGCGGCGGCTGAAAGCGATCTGCTGCGCGGGCGTGATGCGCTGGTCGCGGAACACCAGCACGTGGTGGTCGAGGTGGGCGCGATGGATGCGTGCAAAATTCGCGTCGGACAGCGGCTGCGACAAGTCGAGCCCGATCACTTCCGCGCCCAGCGGCGCGTCCAGCGGGCGGACCTCGAAGTTGCCTGCGTCTGCGGAAGATGCGGTGGAATGCGGCGCTCTCTGCTGGCGCGAAACACTGGCATGGGCGGTTGCGGTCGTCATGGCAAGCTCTGGCATACGGGGGAAGCCGATGCGGCATCCGGGATGCCGCATACAAGCTTGCACTGTAGAGAGCCGGCTACTGCACGGTCAACGAATCATATCGCTGGCGCTTATCCGCTTATCGCATATCCATGTCTCGACATTGGCGGGCCCTCAGGGCTTGCCGGGGCAACCGCTGCGGCATGGCACGTTGGCCGTATCCGGGCGCGCGTCGGCGACAAAGCCATCGCGGTTCGGCATCTTCACCTGCGGCAGCGTGTGCGCGTCCAGCACCGCATCCGCGGGCAGGATGCCGTTCTTGTGCAGCAGCCACGCGGTCACGGCATAGACCTCGTCCGGCGCCAGGCTCTGCGGCGCGTTGTAGGGCATGGCACGGTTGATGAAGTCGAATACCGTGGTCGCGTAGGGCCAGAAGCTGCCGATGGTCTTGACCGGATCCTTGCCCCTGGCGGCGTCCTTCAGCGTGCCCTGCCCGCCCACCAGCGCATCGGCCGGCTTGCCTTCGCCATTGACGCCGTGACATGCGGCACAGTGCTGCGCATAGACCTGCTGGCCCCGCGCGACCGTGCCGCTGCCCGGCGGCAGGCCCGTGCCGTCCGGGGTCACGTCGATATTCCACGCGGCAAGGTCGCGCTCGCTGGCGGGGCGGCCTATGCCGTAGGTCTGCGCAAGGACCGTTTGGGCAGCGCAAGCCAGCGCCAGCACGGCGGCGGCACCACTGATTCGTTCAAGCGCGCGCATTGGCAATGCTCCCGTCCGCGGCCACGCGCCAGCGCTGGATCGCGTTGTAGTGATAGGTGGAAGCCACGCCGCGCGCGGCCACCAGTTGGTCCGGCGTGGGCTGGACGTTGCCGGCTTCGTCGATGGCGCGGCTCTCCAGCGCAGCCGGGGCGCCATCCCAGCGCCACGGCAGGCGGAAACGCACCAGGGCGCGGTCCAGCACCGGCTCCTGCAGCTGCGCCTCGCGCCAGCTGCGGCCGCCATCGACCGACACCTCGACGCGGCGGATGCGCCCGTGGCCCGACCACGCCAGGCCCGAGATCTCATAGAACCCGCGCTCACGCAGCTTGTGATCCGGCGCGGGAAAGGTGATCACGGACTTCACGTCCATCAGGAAGGTGAACTGCCGCGCGCTGCCGTCGGGCAAGGAGTCCGTGTACTTCGACGTCTCTTCGCGCGACATGAACGGTGCGCGCCCCAGCTTCAGGCGCCGCAGCCACTTGATGGACATGTTGCCCTCATAGCCCGGCAGGAACAGCCGCAGCGGATAGCCATGCTCGGGCCGCAGCATCTCGCCGTTCTGCGCATAGACCAGCAGCGCGTCTTCCAGCGCCTTGGCCAGCGGCACGCTGCGCGTCATGGCTGCGCCATCGGCGCCCTCGGCCAGCACCCAGGCCGCATCGGGCGCCACGCCGACTTCGTCCAGCACCACGGACAACGGCACGCCGGTCCACTCACAGCAAGACAGCAGGCCATGGCTGATCTGCACCGACTTCGCACCGGGCGCCTTCCACTCGCGCCCGGTGTTGCCCGAGCACTCCAGGAAATGGATGCGCGACACCGACGGCAGGCGCACCAGGTCGTCCATGGTGAAGATGCGCGGGCGCGCCACCAGCCCGTGCACCGCCAGCCGGTGCTGCGCCGGGTCGATCAGCGGGATGCCGGCGTGATGGCGCTCGAACACCAGCCCGGTCGGCGTGATGATGCCGCGCAGGTCCTGCAGCGGCGTCATCGACGAGTTGGCGCCGGGCAGCGGCGCCGCGCTGCGGCTGCGCCGCACCACGTCTTTCTCGAACGGGGACGGCTGGCCGTAGGCATGCCACAGCACGGGCTCGCCCGGCGCGCGCGTCCACGGCGCAACCGTCAGGGGTTCGGCGCGCGCCGCAGTGGCGGCGCCGGCCGCGGCGGCGCCCAGCAACGCCCCGCGCTGCAGGAAGCGCCGGCGGCCGGAAGTCAGGTCATTGCTCATCGTGAGGGCGTGGTCAGTCTGGTAGCGATCAAAATGCGCAGACTGTAGGACAGCACCGGCACTTGGCCAACGAAGAAGAATGTATGCCGATATGCCAACGCCGCGCTGCACGCCATATGCGCGGGGCCGATAACCAAAGCCGGAATCATTCGTTCTGGTCCGCGCGCAGCGCCGCTTATCGTGGAGCCGTCCTCCACTTCAAGAAGGTCTGCACGATGACCACCCCGCGCCCCGATGCCACCGCTGCACCCACGCTGACCCGCCGCGAGCTGCTGCGCTGCGCGGCCTGGTCCGGACTGGGCATGGCGGCTTCGCTGTCGCCGCTGTCCGCGTTCAGCGCCAGCCCGGCCGCGCGGCCTGACGTGATCCGCGTCGGCGTGGCCCAGCCAGCCACCGGCACTCCGCCCAGCTTTGCCGGCAGCTCGCTGGCGATTGCCCATGCACGCGGCTGGCTGGAGGAGTCGTTCAAGCCGACCGGCACGCGCGTGGAGTGGTTCTTCTTCAAGGGCGCCGGCCCCGCCGTCAACGAGGCGCTGGCCAACCGCCAGCTCGACGTTGCGCTGCAAGGAGACCTGCCATCCATCGTGGCACGCTCCGCTGGCCTGAAGACGCGGCTGGTGCTGGCCACCGGCGTGCGCGCCAACATCTACGTGGGAGTGCCGCCCGATTCGCCGCTGAAGACGGTCAGCGACCTGCGCGGCAAGCGCGTGTCGCTGTTCAAGGGCACCAACATGCATCTGCCCGCGCTGCGCCTGCTGGAAGCGAACGGGCTGTCGGACAAGGACCTGCGCCTGCTGAACCTGGACACGGCCGGCTACCTGGCGGCGCTGTCCACGCGCGACATCGACGCCGCCATCGGTGCCATGGACATCCTGCGCCTGCGCGACAAGGGCGCGGTGCGCATCCTTTACTCCAGCAAGAACCAGTCGCCGATCTACACACGGCAAAGCCACGTACTGGTGAGCGACGAATTCGCCGGGCGCTATCCGGAGGCCACGCAGCACCTGGTGAAGGCCGCGGTCGAGGCGGCGCGGTGGGCCTCGGACGAGAGCCATCGCGAGGAGGTGCTGCGCACCTGGGCGCGCGCGGGTACGCCTTATGACCACTGGAAGGAGGACTTCGACGGCGAGCCGCTGCGGGTGCGGCTGAACCCGAATTTCGATCCCTTCCTGGTCAGCCGCTACAAGGACGCGGTCGAGCAGGCCTATCGCTTCAAGCTGAGCCGTGCGCGCTTTGACGTGGACCAGTGGATCGACCAGCGTTTCCTGAAGGCTGCGCTCAACGAACTTAGCCTGCAGAGCTACTGGCCCGTCTACCAACCCAACGGCAAGATCCTGGGAGCCTGACATCATGTCCGTCGCCGATTCGCTTTCACTGCCCGCCGCAGCAGCGCCGCGCGCGCCTTCCCCGCGCAAGCCACTGCGCTGGCAGGATGCCACACGCTGGCTGCTGGCCTGGCCGGTGCCGCTGGCGCTGCTGCTGGTCTGGTACGTGGCCGCCCGCAATGCCTGGATTCCGCCGCAGGTGCTTCCCGCACCCGAAGACGTAGCACGCACGCTGGCCGACCTCTGGCAAAGCGGGGAACTGCAGGCCAACCTGGCCATCAGCGCGCTGCGCGTGGCCGGCGGCTTCGCCGTGGGGCTGGCCGGCGGCCTGGCGCTAGGCGCGGCCATGGGCCTGTCACGGACGTTGTGCGACTACGTCTACCCGACCTTCAAGGCCTTCAGCCAGGTGCCGGTGCTGGGCTGGCTGCCGCTGCTGATGCTGCTGGTCGGCATCGACGAAGCGCTCAAGGTGATCCTGATCGCCAAGGCCGCCTTCGTGCCGGTGGCGCTGAACACGTACAAGGGCATCGGCAGCGTGCCGACCCGCTATCTGGAAGTGGCGCGGGTGCTGCAGCTCACGCGCTGGCAGACGCTGTCGCGCGTGGTGCTGCCCGCCGCGGCCGCGCCGGTGTGGAACGGCGTGCGCTACGGCCTGACGCACGCGTGGCTGGCGCTGGTGGTGGTGGAGCTGCTGGCCTCGTCCGAGGGGCTGGGCTACATGATCGTCTACGGGCGCCAGCTGTTCCAGCTCGACATGGTGCTGGCCGCCGTGGTGGTGGTGGGCGTGGTTGGCTTTGCGCTGGACAAGACCCTGGCGCTGGCCGAAGGCGCGGTGCTGCGCTGGCGCAAGCCGGGCTTCTGAGGCGAGGCCGCGATGACCACTTCCGCTATCCGCCCCCGTATTCGCCTGCCCCGCGCCTTGCGCGGCTGGGTGCTGCCGCTCGCGCTGCTCGCGCTGTGGTGGGCCGCCGTGCGCTTTGGCTGGACCACTTCGCCGCTGCTGGTGCCGGTATCCAGCGTCTGGGACACCGCGGTGCGCCAGCTGCAAAGCGGCGCGCTGGCCACGGCATTGGCCGCCAGCCTGTGGCGCGACCTAGCCGGCTTTGCCATCGGCGCCAGCGCCGGGCTGGTGTTCGGCACGGCGCTGGGCCTGTCGCGCCTGTTCGAACGCATGGTCGGTCCGAGCTTTCACACGGTCAAGCAGATCTCGCTGTTTGCATGGATCCCGCTGATCTCGGTCTGGTTCGGGCTGGGCGATGCCGCCAAGGTGGTGTTCCTGTCGCTGGCCGCATTCTTCCCGGTGGTGCTGAACTCCTTCGAAGGCATCCGCGCCGTGCCGGCCGACCTGCTCGAGGTGGCGCGTGTCCTGCGCTTCAACCGCACCCAGGTGCTGTGGCGCGTGGTGCTGCCGTCGGCGGCTCCGTCGATCTTCGCCGGCATCCACCTGGGGCTGATCTATGCGTGGCTGGCGACGCTCGGCGCGGAGTACCTGCTGGTATCCGGCAACGGCATCGGCAACACCATGACCGACGGCCGCGAAAACTTCTGGATGGACCTGGTGATCTTCGGCGTGATCGTGGTCGGCCTGGTCGGCTTCACGCTGAACTGGATCGCCAGCCGCATCGAATCCCGCCTGCTCGCCTGGCGCGGGCGCTCGGTGGCGGCGGGCTGAGCGGCGCTGCCCCTTATTGAACGGAGACCACAAATGCCACATGCCGGCACGCTAAGCATCGCGCACCTGCACAAGCAGTACGAAGTCGAGGGCCGGGCGCTGCCCGTGCTCGAGGACATCACGCTGACCATCGCCCCGGGGGAGTTCGTCAGCATCGTCGGCGCCAGCGGCTGCGGCAAGTCCACCCTGCTGCGGCTGGTGGTGGGGCTGGAACAGGATTATCGCGGCGAGATCCTGCTGGACGGCAAGCGCGTATCGGGCACCAGCCTGCAGCGCGGCATCGTGTTCCAGGAGCATCGTTTGTTCCCGTGGCTGACAGTCGAGCAGAACATCCGGCTGGCGCTGCTCAACACCCCAGGCAGCGACGCGGAGAAAGACCGCAACGTTGCCGAGCATATCGCGCTGGTAGGCCTGCGCGGCTTCGAACAGGCCTATCCGCACCAGCTCTCCGGCGGCATGTCGCAGCGCGTGGCGATTGCTCGGGCACTGGTGACGCGGCCGGAGATCCTGCTGCTCGACGAGCCCTTCGGCGCGCTCGATGCGATGACGCGTGCCTACCTGCAGCAGGAGCTGCAGCGCATCTGGCAGGCCGAGGGCATCACCATGATCCTTGTCACCCACGACGTCGAAGAAGCCGTCTTCCTGGGCGACCGTGTGGTGGTGATGGAACCCCGGCCCGGCCGCATCCGCCGCATCCTGCCGGTGGACCTGCCGCATCCGCGCGAACGCGCCGGACTTCCCTTCGCGCGGGCGCGCGATGCCGTGCTGCGCGAATTCGCCGGGCAGGAGCCCGTCGTGCAGCGGGCCCCCCAACCTGAACTTGCCTGACCCATCCCTATCCCCGGAGCTTCGTGATGACCCAAGCCAACGCCACGCCAGACCAGACCGTCCAGCTCGACCTCCACCCGGTTGCCGGCCGCATCGGCGCCGAGATCCGCGGCGTCGCGCTGCACGGCGACCTGCCGCCCGCCACCTTCGCCGCCATCCGCGCAGCCTTGCTCAGGCACAAGGTCCTGTTCTTCCGCGACCAGGTGCATCTGGACGATGCCGCACAGCAGGCCTTTGCGCGCCTGTTCGGCGACACCGTGCCGCACCCGACCGTGCCCTCGCGCGACGGCACGCAGCTGCTTGAGCTCGACTCGCAGCACGGCGGCCGCGCGAACTCCTGGCATACCGACGTGACCTTCGACCTGGCCTATCCCGCGGTCTCGGTGCTGCGCGCCGTGACCGTTCCCGCCGCCGGTGGCGATACGGTGTGGGCCAACACCGCCGCCGCTTACCAGGACCTGCCCGAGCCGCTGCGCGGACTGGCCGACAAGCTGTGGGCGCTGCACACCAACGACTACGACTACGCGGCCACGCGCGTCAATCCGAGCGACGAAGGACTGAAGCGCTACCGCGAGGTATTCACCTCGGCGCTCTACGAGACCGAGCACCCGGTGGTGCGCGTGCACCCGGAAACCGGTGAGCGCACGCTGGTGCTGGGGCACTTCGTCAAGAAGCTGCTGGACTACGCGTCGGCCGATTCGGCGCACCTGATTGCCGTGCTGCAGGGCCATGTGCACCGGCTGGAGAACACCGTGCGCTGGCGCTGGCGCGCGGGCGACGTCGCGATCTGGGACAACCGCGCCACCCAGCACTACGCCATCAACGACTATGGCGACGCGCACCGCGTGGTGCGCCGCGCCACCGTGGCCGGCGACATTCCGGTCGGTGTAGATGGCCGCCGCAGCAAGGCGGTGAAGGCGGGCGTGCGCGGCGAGGGCGCGGCGCCGGCCAACCAGTCCGCCGGTGCCGCGCAACGGCAAGCGGCCTGATCCAGCCAGCTTCTTCCGGAGAGCACGATCGATGTCATCGCAAAAGCCGCCGCGCCAGCTGCATCTGGGCGCCTTTCTCCAGGCCACCGGGCACCATGTCGCCGGGTGGCGCCATCCCGGCGCGCAGGCCGATGCCGGCCGCAACCTGGCGCACTACATCGGGCTGGCGCAGCGCGCCGAGGCCGCGGGGTTCGATGCGCTGTTCCTGGCGGACGGCGTCGCGATCCGCGGCATGGACGATGCCACCCTGCCGCGCACCGCGCGCGCCGCCACCTTCGAGCCGCTGACGCTGCTGTCGGCACTGGCGGCGGTAACGCAGCGCATCGGCCTGGTGGCGACCGTCTCCACCACCTACAACGAGCCCTTTCATGTGGCGCGCAAGTTCGCCTCGCTCGACCATCTCAGCGGCGGCCGCGCGGGCTGGAACGTGGTGACGTCGTGGTCGGATGCCGAGGCGCGCAACTTCAGCCTCGAGCGTCATCCCGCGCACGCTGACCGCTACGCCCGTGCCGAGGAGTTCGTCGACGTGGTTACCGGGCTGTGGGACAGCTGGGAGGATGATGCCTTCCTTTACGACAAGGACAGCGGCCGGCATTTCGATGCGGACAAGCTGCACACGCTGGACCATCGCGGCGCGCATTTCCAGGTGCGCGGGCCGCTCAACGTCGCGCGCCCGCCGCAGGGCCATCCGGTGATCGTGCAGGCCGGCTCGTCCGAGGCCGGGCAGGAGCTGGCCGCACGCACCGCCGAGGTCATCTTCACCGCGCAGCAGTCGCTGGCGGATGCGCAGGCCTTCTATCGCGGCCTGAAAGCGCGGCTCGCGCGCTATGGCCGCACGGCCGACCAGCTCAAGATCCTGCCGGGCGTGTTCCCGGTGGTGGGCCGCAGCGAGGCCGAGGCACAGGAGAAATTCGAAGCGCTGCAAAACCTGATCCATCCGTCGGTGGGGCTGGCCCTGCTGTCGCAGCACCTGGGCGGGATCGACCTGAGCGGCTATCCGCTGGACGGACCGTTGCCCGACGACCTGGCCGAGCCGAACGGCGCCAAGAGCCGCTTCCAGCTGGTTACCGGCCTGGCCCGGCGCGAAGGGCTCACCATCCGCCAGCTATGTCTGCGCGTGGCCACCGCGCGCGGCCACTGGTCGATCCACGGCACACCGCAGTCCATCGCCGACCAGCTGCAGGCGTGGTTCGAAGGCGAGGCCGCCGATGGCTTCAATGTCATGCCGCCCTGGCTGCCGGGCGGGCTCGATGATTTCATCGAACTGGTGCTGCCGGAGCTGCGCCGGCGCGGGCTGTTCCGCGAGCGCTATACGGGCACCACGCTGCGCGAGCACCTGGGGCTGCGCCGGCCGGAGAACCTGCGCTGTCAGCAGGCCGAACCGCCGCTCGCGGTCGGGGCATGACGCTCTCGAGCAGCGGCGCCGCGCATATCCAAATGCAATAAGTTTCCTTGCCTCGCGCGAGCGCCGTCGGCAACCATAGCGGCCACGCCGCAGGGGCGTGCGCGGGCCGGCTGGTACCATCGCACGGCCTGGTGCGCCCGTGCGGCGCACTGCTCGGCATGCCCGGCGCCATGGCAGGCACTGCCCCCGCGCGCCGGTCCGGCACCCAACAGCGAGAAGAAGAGAGAACACGATGAGACTTGAAACCCTTGCCGTCCATGGCGGCTATTCGCCAGACCCCACCACGCGCGCGGTGGCCGTGCCGATCTACCAGACCGTGGCCTACGCCTTCGATAACGCGCAGCATGGCGCCGACCTGTTCGACCTGAAGGTGGCCGGCAACATCTACAGCCGCATCATGAACCCGACCAACGACGTGCTCGAGCAGCGCCTGGCCGCGCTCGAGGGCGGCGTGGGCGCGCTGGCGCTGGCATCCGGCATGGCGGCGATCACCTATGCGATCCAGACCATTGCCGAGGCCGGCGACAACATCGTCTCGTCGAGCCAGCTTTACGGCGGCACCTACAACCTGCTGGCGCACACGCTGCCGCAGTCCGGCATCGAGACCCGCTTTGCCGATGGCCGCAATCCGGCCAGCTTCGGCGACCTGATCGATGCGCGCACCAAGGCCGTGTTTGTCGAGTCAGTGGGCAATCCGCTTGGCAACGTGGTCGATATCGCGGCGATCGCGCGCGTCGCGCACAACCACGGCGTGCCGCTGATCGTCGATAACACGGTGCCCTCGCCCTACCTGTGCCGGCCATTCGAGCATGGCGCCGACATCGTCGTGCATTCGCTGACGAAGTACCTGGGCGGCCACGGCAACAGCGTCGGCGGCGCCATCGTCGACAGCGGCAAGTTCCCGTGGGCGCAGCACAAGGAGCGCTTCCGCCGCCTGAACGAGCCGGACGTGTCGTACCACGGCGTGGTCTATACCGAAGCGCTGGGGCCGGCCGCCTATATCGGGCGCGCGCGCGTGGTGCCGCTGCGCAATACCGGCGCGGCGCTGTCGCCGTTCAACGCCTTCCTGATCCTGCAGGGCATCGAGACCCTGGCACTGCGGCTGGACCGCATCACCGACAACGCGCTGGCGATCGCGCGCCACCTGCAGCAGCACGCCAAGGTGGCATGGGTCAATTTTGCCGGCCTGCCGGACCACCCCGACCACGCGCTGGTGCAGCAATACCTGGGCGGCCGCGGGCCCGGCATCCTGTCGTTCGGGCTGAAGCAGGGCGGCGAGGGCGGTCGTGAAGGCGGCGCGCGCTTCCTCGATGCGCTGCAGCTGTTCACGCGGCTGGTCAATATCGGCGATGCCAAGTCGCTGGCCACCCACCCGGCGTCGACCACGCACCGCCAGCTCAACGCCGAAGAACTGCAGGCCGCCGGCGTCAGCGAAGACATGGTGCGGCTGTCGATCGGCATCGAGCATATCGACGACCTGATCGAAGACCTGAACCGCGCGCTGGCCGCGGCCTGACCTCCCGCCCCAGCCCATCCGATACCGCCGGTTTGCTCCCCTCTCCCGCCCGCTGTATGGACCGGGGACATGGGTAACACATGTGCCGGGACATGGGTAACAGTCCAGTCTCCAGTTTAATAGACCTGCTGTAGGTCTATTGTGGCCACCTTTTGATGGCAGAAGTAGACGTCAAAGGTGCCGTCCAGGTCCACGCGAGGGCGCAATGCTACGGGCGTTCCGATCAAGGCTCGTCCGACCCGGAACGTCTTTCCCCGGAAGCAGATGCGCCCACCGTCGCCTACCTTTCGCACGATGTCATCGCTGTCGTACTCGATAGGCGGGAGTTCGCGCGGCATCGCCCGTGGACTAGGCGCATAGCGGCTTGCGGGTGTCTCCATATCCAGCGCGTGGTGTGGGCGCTTGAAGTTGTACACGTGGCGCCAATGGCTGAAGTGATGCTGCGCATCATCCAGATCCCGGAAGCGCTGGTTGGCCAGCAGCTCTGCCTGCATGGTTCGATGGAAGCGCTCGTCCTTGCCGTTGGTCTGAGGATGGCCAGGTCGGCTATGACTGAGCCGCACGCCCAGGCGAATCAGCCAGGCGCCCAGCGTGGTTAACGCACGAGGCACTGGAGAACCCCAGGGCGGGCCGTTGTCTGCATTGATCCGCTCGGGCAGCCCATAGCGCGCAAAAGCCTTCGCTAACGCTTCTTGTACGGATTCAAACTGTTCGTTGCCCAAGGCCCTGAGCAGCACATTGAACCGGGAGTGATCGTCCAAGACCGTGAGCGGGTGGCACCTCTGCGTGTCGGTCGCGAAGTGACCTTTGAAGTCAATTTGCCATAGTGCATTGGGCCGGTCGTGCTCGAAGCGCTGCCATGCTGTCGCGGCCGCGCTGGCGGCCGGATCGATCAAGCCATGGCGGCGCAGCACCCAATTGACTGTACTCGGGGCGATCTGGAGGCGGTGGTCGCGCTCCAGCACGTGTGCGATCTTGCGGGCGCCCCAGGCCGAATGTTCGGCTCGAATCGCTAGCACGCGCTCTTCGACGGCAGCTGGAGTTCGACCGGGAGAGCTATGTGGACGCCGAGTTCGGTCGTCCAGATCCTCTCGATTCAACCACTTGTAACCGGTCTTGCGACTGATGCAGAAGCGGCGGCAAAGCTCCGCAATGTTGGCGTCCGCCTGGCGTGCCAGGCGGACGAACTCTTCTCTTTGCTGCTTCACGGTGGTTTGGCTCCAGGGCAACGTTATCCTCCCGCTGACTAAGCGGGAAAAGTGTTACCCATGTCCTGGCACACCTGTTACCTATGTCCCCGGTCTATACAGCCCGCGGGAGAGGGGCCGGGGGAGAGGGCAGGCGCTCGCACTACCCCATCACCTCACCTCATCCCCGCCATGCCGCTTGCCCCGCGCCTCCAGCACGAAATAGCTCACCGCCCCGATCATCAACGGAATCAGGTAATACAACGCCCGATACGCGATCAGCGCAGCGAGCAGCAGGCCGTGCGGCACCTGGTCGCCCAGCATGGTCAGGAACACGGTCTCGATCACGCCCAACCCGCCGGGGATGCGCACCACCACGCCCGCCAGCCCCGACGCCAGCAGCACGCCCAGCACCGTGAAGTAGGTCGCATGCGTATGCAGCAGCGCGTACAGGATCGCGCCCATCGACATCCAGTGGGCCGCCGACAGCGCGCATTGCAACGCCGCGAAGCGCACCGTGGGCACATAGATGTCGTGGTCGCGCACGGTGCGGTGGCGGCCGTGCCAGAGCGCGCATGCGGCCAGGTAGGCGGCCGGGATCGCCAGCATCAGCATGCCCAGCACCCGCGTCAGCGCCGCGGGAATGCCCCACTCCAGCGGCAGCACTACCAGTTCGCCGGCGAGGATGGCGCCCGCCAGCACCGCATAGCCGAGCCAGTTGGTCGTCACCACCACCACGAACAGGCTCCAGATCTGCGGCGCGCTCAGCCCCGCGCGCGAGTACAACCGGTAGCGCACGCCCGCGCCGCCCAGCGTGGCGCCAAGGTTGAGGCTGAGCGTGTAGCTGACATAGGAGATCGCCATCACGCGGCGCAGCGGCAGCGGGTGCCCGGCATAGCGGCAGCCGAGCACGTCGAACTGGCTGTACAGCAGCCCGCTCAGTGCCACGAAGCCGGCCGCCGGCAGCAGCGTGCGCGCGTTGAAGCCGCGCAGCGCTTCCAGCACCGCGTCCCAGTCGATGGTGCCCAGCTTGCGCGCGATCAGCGCCAACACGGCGGCAATGAACAGGATGCCGATGGCACGGCGCCAGGCCGGCCAGTGCGCATGCTGGCGGATGGCGGTCAGGGCTTCGGCGCCCGTCATTCCGCGCCTCCGCGCAACACCACCACGCGCCGCGCGTTGCGCCGCCCGCCCGGCATCGGCTGCACCAGCCGCGGCGCATGCGCCGGCAGCCAGCCCGCCCACGCCGGGAAGCGCCGCAGGAAGTGGAACATCAGCGTCGCGCCCAGCGCATCGAGGCGGTTGCGCGGCGACTTCAGACCCGGCGGCACCGCGCGGCAGCGCGCGCCGATCAGCGCTTCCAGCTGGCCGCGCAGGTGGCGTGCAAAGGCTTGATCGTGGATCACCAGATTGGCCTCGAGGTTCAGCGACAGGCTCAGCGGATCGAGATTGCTGGAGCCGACCGTGGCCCAGTTGTCGTCGACCACTGCGACCTTGCCGTGGAAGGGCCGCTCGACGTATTCGAGGATCTGTACGCCGGCGTCCTGCAGGTGTGCGTAGAGCAGGCCGCCGGCGCGCGCCACCCACGGCATGTCGGGCTTGCCCTGCAATAGCAGCCGCACCCGCACGCCGCGCGCGGCGGCCTCGCACAGCGCATGCAGCAGCCGGTAGCCCGGCAGGAAGTACGCGTTGGCAATGATGACCTCGCGCCGCGCCGCGCGGATCGCGTCCAGGTAGGCAAACTCGATGTCGTTGCGGTGGCGGTGGTTGTCGCGCGTGACCAGGCTCGCGCGTGCGCTTTGCATGCGCGGTTTCGGCTCGTCGCCTTCGGCCACAGGCCCGGGCATGGGCGGCGTCGGCGAGCAGGCGCCTGGCATCGCGCGCACCAGAAAGTCGTGCACCTGGCGCGCGCAGGGTCCGCGGATTTCCACCGCATAGTCCTGCTTGGCGAGCGGCCCGTACTGGTACAGGTGCTGCGCCGAGAAATTGAGGCCGCCGACGAACGCCACCTCGGCATCGACGGCGATCAGCTTGCGGTGCATGCGCCGGAAGATATGCGTGCGCACACCGAACAGCCGCGGCCGCGGCGAGAATGTGCAGAACTGCACGCCTGCGTCGACCAGCCCCGCGATAAAGGCCGGCGACAGGTCATGCGAGCCGAAGCCGTCCACCGTCAGCGCCACGCGCACGCCGCGGCGTGCGGCCGCGAGCAGGGCCGCGTGCAATTTGTGGCCTACCTCGTCTTCAAACAGGATAAAAGTTTCCAGCAGTACGCTTTGGCGCGCGCGCGCAATGGCGTCGAACACGCACGGAAAATACTCCTCGCCGTTCTCCAGCAGGCGGAAGTGGTCGGAAGCAGAAAGCAGCGGTGTCATGGCCGGCGAATCGCCGCAAACACCATGCCAGCGAAAACCCCACGCCAGCCGCAGCTAAACCCGGCGACGGCCGCGCCGCCAGCGCGCCAGCACTGCGGCGGCCAGCGCACCAGCAACCAGCCCCGCGATGAAGATCGCCACCGCCATGCCACTCCATGCGCCCCCGCCAGCATCGTCGGCGCCGCCGCGCGCCAGCGGCGCGAGCGACTGCCAGTCGGCGGCGGTGAACTGGGTCATCGCGGGCGCGCCATCCAGGCCGTACACGCAGACCTCGCCGCCCGGCAGCTTGCAAAAGCGCGCCGGCGGACAGCTGCGCAGGATGGCCTGGGTCTCGCCCTCGCCGCAGCGGGCGCCGGCGCTGCGCAGCACCTGGATGGTGACGTCGGGATGCTTGGTCAGTTGTTCGGGCATGGCGGCCTCCCAGCGCTTGCAAACGGATGACGCGTGACGCGTTCCTACAGCGTAGGCCTTATTCCGCGCGGGCATATCGCCATGCGTAAACGCTCGTTCGTCTATTGGCCGCTTTTCCATACAATGGCCCGACGCCACGGCGCGACGCCGCGGCCACACCACCACATCAAAGGGGAGCATCCGATGCAATACGGGAAATTCGGCCTGGCCGCGCGGCTGGCGGCAGCCGTGCTGGCGCTGGGCGTGATGCAAGGCGCAGGCGCGGCCGATCCGGACAAGAAGGAAATCCGCTTCGGCGCCACCGCCGGCCCGTATGCCGACCAGATCCGCTATGGCGTCAAGCCGGTGCTGGAACAGCGCGGCTACAAGGTCACCATCGTCGAGTTCAGCGACTACGTGCAGCCCAACCTGGCGCTGGCCGACGGCGCCATCGACGCCAACGCCTTCCAGCACGTGGCCTACCTGAAGAAGTTCTCGGCCGACCGCAAGCTGGCGCTGAGCGACGTGATCCAGGTACCGACCGCGCCGATCGGCATCTACAGCCGCAAGCACAAGGCGCTGGCCGAGGTGAAGCCGGGCAACACCGTGTCGCTGCCGAACGATCCGACCAACCTGGCGCGCGCCATCGCCATCCTGCAGCAAATCGGCTGGGTCACGCTCAAGCCCGGCACCGACCCGATCCGCGCCAGCGAGCGCGATATCGATACCAACCCGCACAAGCTCAAGCTGGTCCAGCTCGAAGCCGCGCAGCTGCCGCGTTCGCTCGACGATGTCGACTATGCTTTCGTCAACGGCAACTATGCGCTGGCCTCGGGCCTGAAGCTGACCTCGGCGCTGGCGCTGGAGAAGATTCCGGATTACTACATGAACCTGGTCGCGGTGAAGACCGCCGACCTGAACAAGCCCTTCGTCAGGGACATCCGCGAGGCCTACCAGTCCGCCCAGTTCAAGGCGGTGACGCAACAGCGCTTTGCCGGCTTCGTGCCGCCGCCGTACCAGCGCTGAGGCCCGGCCCCGCATTGTTCTGGTTTCCTGGATGATCTATCCAGTCGCCGCCGATTTATTCCGCAGTTGCGGCCGCCTAAGCTGAAGCCTCCTTCGACGCATCCACAGGAGAGTTTCCATGGCTGACCATTCCATCCGCGGCAAGGTCGCGCTGATCACCGGCGGCGCCAAGAACCTGGGCGGGCTGATCGCGCGCGACCTGGCCACCCAGGGCGCGCGGGCCATCGCCATCCACTACAACAGCGCGGCCTCGCGTGCCGATGCCGAGGCCACGGTGCGGGCACTGCAGGCAAGCGGCGCCCAGGCGGTGGCGCTGCAGGCCGACCTGACCAGCGCGGGCGCGGTCGAGCGCTTGTTTGCCGATGCCGTGGCCGCGGTGGGCCGTCCCGATATCGCCATCAACACGGTGGGCAAGGTGCTGAAGAAACCGTTCGCCGAGATCAGCGAGGCCGAGTACGACGAGATGTCGGCCGTCAACGCCAAGAGCGCCTTCTTCTTCCTGAAGGAAGCCGGCCGCCACGTCAACGACCACGGCAAGATCGTGACGCTGGTGACCTCGCTGCTGGGCGCGTTCACGCCCTTCTATGCCGCCTATGCCGGCACCAAGGCGCCGGTCGAACACTTTACCCGCGCCGCGGCCAAGGAGTTCGGCGCGCGCGGCATCTCGGTGACCGCGGTAGGACCCGGCCCGATGGACACGCCGTTCTTCTACGGCCAGGAAGGCGACGACGCCGTGGCCTATCACAAGAGCGCGGCCGCGCTGTCGCCGTTCTCGCCGACGGGACTGACGCATATCGAGGATGTGGTGCCCTTTATCCGCCATCTGGTCAGCGACGGCTGGTGGATCACCGGCCAGACCATCCTGATCAACGGCGGCTACACCACCAAGTAAGAAGCAAGCCACCACGCAGGCCCCCGCTCCGATGTGCGCACGCATTGCAGGTATGCTTGCGCCATCGACGAGCGAGGCATATGGACAGATTCGACCAGTACCGCGTATTCCTGCAGGTGGCCGAGATGGGCAGCTTCATCAAGGCCGCGCATGCGCTCGGGCTGCCGCGCGCGTCGGTGTCGGCGGCGGTGCAGGGCCTCGAGGCCCAGGTCGGCACGCGGCTGCTGCACCGGACCACGCGGCAGGTGCGGCTGAGCGCCGACGGCGCGCAATTGCTGGAGCGATTGCGCCCGCTGCTGGCCGAGGTCGAGGATATCGACCAGCTGTTCCAGGCCGGCCAGCGCCAGGCCAGCGGCCGTCTTAACGTCGATATGCCGAGCCGCATCGCGCGCCGGCTGGTGGCACCTGCGCTACCCGCCCTGCTGCGGCGCCATCCGCGGCTGCAGCTGTCGCTCGGTTCCAGCGACCGCGCCATCGACCTGGTGCAGGAGGGCGTGGACTGCGCGGTGCGTTTCGGAGTGCTGGCCGACAGCAGCCTGGTGGTAAGGCCGCTGGGCCGGATCGCGCTGGTCAACTGCGCCAGCCCCTCCTATCTGCGCGAACATGGCGAACCCCGGCATCCGTCCGACCTGCGCCGCGGCCACCTTGCGGTGGGCTACGCCAGCCCGCGCACCGGCCGCGACCTGCCATGGGAATTCCTCGATGCCGATGGCAGCGCGCGCGAGGCCGAGGTGGCAACCCGTGTCTCGGTCAACAATGCCGAGAGCTATATCGCCTGCTGCCTCGCCGGCATCGGGCTGATCCAGATCCCGCGCTTCGACGTGCAGCACCTGCTCGACACCGGGCAGCTGCTGGAAGTCATGCCCGACTGGCGTCCGGCGAGCATGCCGGTGTCGCTGCTCTATCCGCACCGCCGCCAGCGCTCGGCACGGCTTGCGGTATTCCTGGAGTGGTTCCGCGCGCTGATGCAGCCGCACCTCGAAGCCTGAGCGGCGGCCCGCGCGGACATCGCGCATTTGTGCGCAGCAAGACGATTTTGCGCCGCGCCGGCCGCGCAAATGCCCTACACTCAAGCTCAAGTCCCCCGCGCCCAAAAAGCACGGCAGGGATCACAACGCGATCATTGCCGCGGAGGGCTGCGAAGATCCTCGCCCCGTTCCGCGCGGATCCTGTCGAGACAACCGCATCGAGAGACCTGCCATGTCCACGGTTGCGCGCTTTGAGATCGGCTATACCCGCTACCTTGCCCCGCCGGGCGACACCACTCCCACCACTGCTTCCCCTCCACCGTTTGCCAGCGATCCCGACGCGCTGGTGCCGCTGTACCAGGCGATGGTGCTGACGCGCCAGTTCGACCTGAAGGCGATCGCGCTGCAGCGCACCGGCAAGATTGGCACCTTCGCGTCGGCGCTGGGCCAGGAGGCGATCGGCGTGGGCGTGGCCTACGCGATGCGGCCGGAAGATGTGCTGGTGCCCTCGTACCGCGACCATGCGGCGCAGTTTGTGCGCGGCGTCACGATGACCGAGAGCCTGCTCTACTGGGGCGGCGACGAGCGCGGCAGCGGCTTTGCCGCGGCGCCGCATGACTTTGCCAACTGCGTGCCGATCGGCACCCAGGTGTGCCACGCGGCCGGCGCCGCCTACGCCTTTCAGCTGCGCGGCGAGCCGCGCGTGGCGGTCTGCCTGCTTGGCGACGGCGGCACCTCCAAGGGCGACTTCTATGAAGGCATGAACATGGCCGGCGCCTGGCGCGCGCCGCTGGTGATCGTGATCAACAACAACCAGTGGGCGATCTCGATGCCGCGCAGCGGCCAGACCGCGGCGCAGACGCTGGCGCAGAAGGCCATTGCCGCGGGCATCCCGGGCGAGCAGGTCGACGGCAACGACGTGGTCGCGGTGCGCCATCGCGTCGGTGAGGCGATCGAGCGCGCGCGCGACGGCGGCGGTCCCGCGCTGATCGAGGCCATCACCTACCGGCTGGGCGACCACACTACCGCCGACGATGCCTCGCGCTACCGCGACGAGGCCAGCGTCAAGGCGCACTGGCAGCACGAGCCGCTGCTGCGGCTGCGCACCCACCTGCTGGCCCTGCACGCCTGGGATGCGGCGCGCGAAGAGGCGCTGGTCAGGGCCTGTTCGCAGCAGGTGGCGCAGGCGGTCGAGACCTACCTGGCGATGCCGCCGCCGGACCCGGCCGCGATGTTCGACTGCCTGTACGCGGCCATGCCGGCCGAACTGCAGGCGCAGCTGGAGATCGCGCGGCGCTTCCCGGCGCAGCACGGCTAGCCGCACCTGGCGGTGCTGCCGGCGCGGCGCGCGCACTCCTCCATCGACCCGGCCCACAGCGAGCGAACCATGGCGGAAATCAATCTGGTCGAAGCAGTCAACCTGGCGCTGGCCCATGCGCTGGAGCACGATCCCGACGTGCTGCTGCTGGGCGAGGACATCGGCGTCAACGGCGGCGTGTTCCGCGCCACCGTAGGCCTGCAGGCGCGCTTCGGCGCCGCGCGCGTCATGGATACGCCGCTGGCCGAAGGCGGCATCGTCGGCGCGGCAATCGGCATGGCGGCGATGGGGCTCAAACCCGTGGCCGAGATCCAGTTCACCGGCTTTATCTACCCGGCGGTCGACCACATCATCAACCACGCCGGGCGCATGCGGCACCGCACCCGCGGGCGCCTGGCCTGCCCGCTGGTGGTGCGCTCGCCGTGCGGCGCGGGTATCCACGCGCCCGAGCACCATTCCGAAAGCCCGGAGGCGATGTTCGCGCATATGCCGGGCATCCGCGTGGTGGTGCCGTCGTCGCCGGCGCGCGCCTACGGGCTGCTGCTGGCGGCGATCGCCGACCCGGACCCGGTGATCTTCCTCGAGCCCACGCGGCTGTACCGGCTGTTCCGCCAGGAAGTGGCCGACGACGGCGCGGCGCTGCCGCTCGATACCTGCTTCACGCTGCGCGAAGGCAGCGACCTGACGCTGGTCAGCTGGGGCGCGATGGTGCAGGAGACACTGGCCGCCGCCGACGCGCTGGCCGTGGAAGGCATCACCGCGACCGTTATCGACGTGGCCACGCTCAAGCCGCTGGACATGCAGACCATCCTCGACGCGGTCACGCGCACCGGCCGCTGCGTGATCGTGCACGAGGCCCCGCGCACCGCCGGCTTCGGCGCCGAGATCGCCGCGCAGCTGGCCGATGCGGGGCTGTATTCGCTGGCCGCGCCGGTGCAGCGCGTGACCGGCTTCGATACCGTGGTGCCGCTGGCGCGGCTGGAATACACCTACCTGCCCGGCGTCGCGCGCATCGTCGATGCCGCGCGCAGGGCGCTGGCGGCGTAGGCGCCAGCCAGTGCGCGCAATGTTCAAGCCCGCCAAGGAGGACCGATGAGAGTCTTCAAGCTGCCCGACCTGGGCGAAGGCCTGCAGGAGGCCGAGATCGTGGCCTGGCACGTCAAGACCGGCGATACCGTGGCGGCGGACCAGCCGCTGCTGTCGGTCGAGACCGCCAAGGCGATCGTCGAAATCCCGTCGCCCTATGCCGGCAGCATCGGCAAGCTGTTCGCGCAGCCCGGCGACATCGTGCACCTGGGTGCGCCGCTGGTCGGCTTCGAGGGCGCCGGCGAGGATGCCGATGCCGGCACCGTGGTGGGCTCGGTCCAGGTCGGCACGCACGTGGCCAGCGAAGCCGCGCCGCCCGGCAGCGCGGCGCCCGCGGCGGGCATGGCCGCGCGCGTCAAGGCCACGCCCGCGGTGCGTGCGCTGGCGCGCCGGCTGGGCGTGGACCTGGCGATGGCCACCGCCTCCGGGCCGGAAGGGGTGGTCACCGCCGCCGACGTGGAACGCGTCGCCAGCACGCTGGCCGAGCTGGGCGCACCCGAGGAACTGCGCGGCGTGCGCCGCGCGATGGCGCAGAACATGGCGCGCGCGCAGGCCGAAGTGGCCGCCGCCACCGTGATGGACGACGCGGACATCCATGCGTGGCAAGCCGGCGCCGACGTCACCATCCGGCTGGTGCGCGCGCTGGTGGCCGGCTGCCGCGCCGAGCCCGGCCTCAATGCCTGGTATGAAGGCCAGACCGGGCGCCGCCACGTGCTGAAGAAGATCGACGTCGGCATTGCCGCGGACCTGCCCGAGGGCCTGTTCGTGCCGGTGCTGCGCGATGTCGGCAACCGCGACGCGGCCGACCTGCGCCACGGCCTCGACCGCATGCGCGCCGACATCCGCGCGCGCACCATCGCCCCCGAGGAGATGCGCGGCAACACCATCACGCTGTCCAACTTCGGCATGATCGCGGGGCGCTATGCCGCGCCCATCGTGGTGCCGCCCACCGTCGCGATTCTGGGCGCCGGCCGCGTGCGCGACGAAGTGGTCGCGGCCGCCGGCGCGCCCGCGGTGCACCGGGTGATGCCGCTGAGCCTGACCTTCGACCATCGCGTGGTCACGGGCGGGGAAGCCGCGCGCTTTCTGGCGGCGGTGATTGCGGATCTGGAGATGGCGGAATAGGGAAGACTACCGGCTTTGTCAGCACTAACTGTGTGCTCCTTCTCCCGCTTGCGGGAGAGGGTTGGGGTGAGGGCCAGGCTTCTCCACGAAGTCAGACCGGTGGTATGCCGCGGCCTGCCCTCACCCCCGGCCCCTCTCCCGCAGGCGGGAGAGGGGAGCAAACCGTCGGTCTATCGAAGCCCTGCGGCAGCGCTGTATATAATGCCCTTCCCATCGCCGCCGCCATCGCCGGCCCGGACCGCCGCACACCCTCATGGAATCCAAGACCGCCCGCCTGACCATCCTGATCGACCCGGTCAAGAAGAAGGCCTTCGAAACGCTGTGCGCTGCGCAGGACCTGACGCCGTCGCAGGTGGTGCGCCAGCTGATCCGCGATTACCTGGCGCAGCATGGCGTGGATTACGCCACCAAGCCCAAGCCGGCGGGCAGCACGCGCCAGAAGAAGTGACTCAGTGCGGGGCGATGCCCTCGCCTTGCTTGTCTCCTGTCAGCACGGCGCAGCGCTGCGCCGCCTGCGCCAGCGACTCCGCGTAGTTGCCCTCGCCCAGCGCAGCCAGCACGCCGGCGCGCGCCAGTTTTTCCCTGACCCTTGCGTTGGCTTCGGCCAGCACCACCGCGACGCCGCGCTTCTGCAGCGTGACGATCACCGCCTCGAGCGTCTGCAGGCCGGTCATGTCCATGAAGGGCACGCGGCCCAGGCGGATCAGCAGCACGCGCGGCTCGGTATGGGTCTGCACCAGCGCGCGCTCGCACGCTTCGACCGCGCCGAAGAAGAACGGGCCGTCGATGACATAGACCAGCACACCCGGCGGCATCGGCGCCACCGCGCCGGTGCCCGCATCGCCCAGTTCGCGCGCGACGGCTTCAGCAGGCTGGGGTGCCACCTCCACCGCTGCCGACATGCGCCGCAGGAACTGCAGCATGGCCAGGATCACGCCGATATTGACCGCCACCACCAGGTCGGTCAGCACCGTCAGCGTAAAGGTGATCAGCAGTATCGCGACATCGGCCCGCGGCGCGCGCCGGACCATGCGGGCGAACTGGCGCATCTCGCTCATGTTGTAGGCCACCACGAACAGGATCGCGGCCAGCGCGGCCAGCGGCACGCTGGCCGCGAGCGGCGCCAGGAACAGCAGCACCAGCACCAGCGTGAGCGCATGCACCACGCCGGCCAGCGGGCTGTTGCCGCCGTTGCGGATATTGGTGGCGGTGCGCGCGATCGCGCCGGTGGCGGCAAATCCGCCACACAGCGGCGCCAGCACATTGGCGATGCCCTGGCCTACCAGCTCCTGGTTGGAATCATGCCGGGTGCCGGCCATGCCGTCGGCCACCACCGCCGACAGCAAGGACTCGATCGCGCCGAGCATGGCAATGGTGAAGGCCGGGCCGGCCAGCTCCAGCACGCGCGCCAGCGTGATGTCCGGCAACGCCGGCACCGGCAGGCCACGCGGCAGCCCGCCGAAGGCCGTGCCGATGGTGGCGACGCCGTCGAAGCGGAACAGCGCCTGCACCGCGGTGGCCACCACCAGCGCCACCAGCGGCCCCGGCACGCGCCGCAGCCAGCGCACGCGCGGCGCGCCCACTACCAGCGCCAGGCTGCCCAGCGCCAGCGCGGTGGTAGCCGGGTGCCATTGCGGCAGCGCCTGCAGCAGGTGCCAGAGCTTTTCATGGAAATGCGCGCCGGCCACCGGCGGCAGCCCGAAGAAATCGCGCCACTGGCCGACAAAGATGATCACGCCGATGCCGGCGGTAAAGCCGACGATCACCGGCGCGGGGATGTAGCGGATCACGCTGCCCAGCCGGGTCAGGCCCATCGCCAGCAGGATCAGGCCCGCCATCAGCGTGGCGATCTGCAGCCCGTCGATGCCGTGGCGCGCGGTCACCGCGGACAGCACCACGATAAAGGCGCCGGTGGGCCCGGCAATCTGCACGCGGCTGCCGCCGAACAGCGACACCGCCAGGCCCGCGACGATGGCCGTGTACAGGCCCTGCTCCGGCTTGGCGCCCGAGGCAATCGCGAACGCCATCGCCAGCGGCAGCGCCACCACTCCGACGATCGCGCCCGACACCAGGTTCGGCAGCCAGTTGCCGCGGCGGAACAATCCGGCCAGCCAAGCTTCGCGCAGCGCAATCATGGGTCGGTCTCTTCCATCGATGCGTGAGTACAGGTGCATCGGATGATAACAGGATGTTAATGTTTGGCCGCGCCGCCGGCCCAGCTTCGCGGCGGCGTCGGGATCGCCCGGTGCCCTGTTCCTTATGCCGCGCAATTCCTATACTGGATTGGCTCGCCCGCCGGTGCGCGGACAGCGCCAGGCTGGCGCGGTATCTCTCTGCAAGCGGAGGCTCATCATGTACAGGCACCTGCTAGTACCGACCGACGGCTCCGCGCGCGCCGATGCCATGGTGGGCCGCGCGATGGCATTCGCCAGCCGCATCGGCGCCCGCGTGACCGGGCTGCATGTGCTTCCCGAGTACCACGTGCTGACCTACCGGCTCACCAGCCTGCAAGACACCAAGGGCAACTTCACGGCCGAGGCCGCGCGCCACGCCGACACCTTCCTGGCCGCGCTCAGTCAGACCGCGGCGCAGGCCGGCGTGCCTTGCGACACCGTCACCGCCACCGACGACCATCCGTGGCAGGCCATCATCGCGTGCGCGCAGCAGCGCGAGTGCGACCTGATCGTGATGTCGTCGCATGGCAAGCGCGGGCTGCAGGCCCTGCTGATCGGCAGCGAGACACACAAGGTGCTGACCCACAGCACGATCCCGGTGCTGGTGTTCCGCTAGCGGCGGAGCGATGGCGGGATAGCGGACATTAGCGGGCAACCGTGCGCGGCAACGCGCGATTCCAAACCAAGCCAACTGCAAGGAGCGCAACCATGGCGATTCGACTGGGCGAGCAAGCCCCTGATTTCACCGCAGACACCACGGAAGGCCAGATCAGCTTCCATGAGTGGATCGGCGACGGCTGGGCCATCCTGTTCTCGCATCCCAAGGACTTCACGCCGGTGTGCACCACCGAGCTGGGCTATATGGCCCGGCTCAAGCCCGAGTTCGACAAGCGCAATACCAAGATCATCGGACTGAGCATCGATCCGGTGGGCGACCACCAGCGCTGGGTCAAGGACATCGAGGAAACGCAGGGCTGTACCGTCAACTACCCGATGATCGGCGATGCCGACCTGAAGGTTGCCAAGCTCTACGACATGATCCACCCCGAGGCCAGCGGCAGCGGCCCGCGCACAGCAGTGGACAACGCCACCATCCGCTCGGTGTTCATCATCGGCCCGGACAAGAAGGTGAAGGCGATGCTGGTGTACCCGATGAGCGCGGGACGCAATTTCGACGAGGTGCTGCGGCTGCTGGATTCGCTGCAGCTCAACGCCAAGCACACCGTGGCCACGCCGGTGAACTGGAAGCCGGGTGAGGACGTCATCATCCCGACCTCGGTCTCGGACGAGGAAGCCAGCAAGAAATACCCGCAAGGCTTCAAGACGCTCAAGCCCTACCTGCGCACGGTGGCACAACCCAAGTAGCGCAGCGGCAAAGGACAGGCGAGAACAGGGGGAGCGAGGAGCGGCGGCACCAGGGAGCGCGGCGGCGCGGGAGCCCGCGCCAGGCCGCGGTCGGGGCATCCCGGCCGGCATCGCGTGATGCCGGCCGGGAGCGCACCGGCGGCCCCGACATGTCCACAAAAAATATCCACAGGAACAGTGGATATCCCCCCTCTTGACAACCGCGAAGGGCGCGCCCGCCTTGGAACGCGCTGGAGTGCCCGTTTTATAGGCAACCAGCCGGCGTACGGGAATGGTTGCGGGCGCTTGCATTTTGTGCCTCCCGCTCCAGCCCCGTGGCGTCGTGCCTAATGGGTCAGCACCGCGGGGTCAGCACCGCGCGGATGGTGTCGGCCAGTTCCTTGGCGACAAACTTGGCCACGTAGGCGTCGGCCCCCACCTTGCGCACATGCTCTTCGCTGGCCTCGCCCGACAGTGACGAGTGAATCACCACCGGCAGCGACTTCAGCCGGCTGTCGGCCTTGATCTTGCGCGTCAGCGTAAAGCCGTCCATCTCGGGCATCTCCAGGTCGGTCAGCACCAGCGCGACGTCGTCCTGGAGCGCTCGGCCCTGGCTGGCGGCCTCGGCCGCGATGCGGTCCAGCAGTTCCCACGCCTCCTTGCCCGACTTGGTCATCACCACCGGCGCGCCCAGCGCCTTCAGGCCCTGCTCGATCAGGCCGCGCGCCAGCGCGGAGTCGTCGGCGGCGATCACTTTGGCGCCGGGGCGCAGCTGCAGCTGCGGCCCGACCTCGCCCGGATCGACGTCAGGCTGGCGCGTCGGCAGCACGTCGCGCAGGATCTGCTCGACGTCGAGCACCTGCACCAGGCGCGCCCCTTCGGCACCGTTCTCGCCCCCATCCGCGCCGCCTTCGAGCTTGGCGATGCTGGTCACATGGCCGGTGCGCACGCTGGCCTCGGCCGAATGCACCTGGTTCCATTCCAGCCGCACGATCTCTTCGACGGCTTCGACCGCGAAGCCCTGGGTCGAGCGCGCGTATTCCGTCACCAGCAGGATGCCCAGGCCGCTGCGCGGCTTGCAGCCTACCAGCCGCGGCAGGTCGATCACCGGGATCACCTGGCCGCGGATATCCGCCATGCCCAGGATCGACGGGTCGGCGCCGACCACGGTCGTCACCGGCGGCATCACCAGGATCTCGCGCACCTTGAAGACGTTGATGCCGAACAGCTCAGACTGGCCGGAATGTTCCGCCTCGCCGAGCCGGAACAGCAGCAGCTCGAACTGGTTGTTGTTGGTGAGGTTAGTCCGTTCGTCGATGTCCCTCATGGAACTGCTCATGCGTCGCTCCCGTGCCGTGCGTGTGGTGTGTTGCCGCCATCGTTGTCATCTGCCTGCGGCCGCGGCGGATGGCGCACGGCAGGGTTCATGACTGGATATCGGCCAGGGGCACGGGGAGTTGAGCGGCGCCGCGGCCGGGGGGCTAGCCCCCGGCCAGCGCCTGCAGGATATGGACCTCGTCGGTCTCCTGCAGCGGCGCATCGAGCCGCATCAGCTGGGTGCGGTTGACGAAGATGCGGATATACGGCCGCAGCTTGCCCTGCTCGTCGACGATGCGAAAACGCATGCCGGGAAACTGGCGCTCGAGGTCGTCGAGCAGCTCGGCAATGCTGGCGCCGCGGGCCTCGACATATTCGCGCTGTCCGGTATAGGAGAACAGCGGCGTGGCGATACGGACCTGCATGGTGAGTCCTCCGGCGCGGTGGCAGGCGCGGTGGCTGGCCTTCAGGCCGGACGCGCCACGCTGACCGCGTAGATCTGCGGCAGATTGCGGGCAATGCATTGCCAGGCCTCGCCTTCATCGGCGCTGGCCCACAGCTCGCCGCCGGTGGTGCCGAAGTACACGCCCACCGGATCATGGCCGTCGGTGGCCATGGCCTGCCGCTTGACCGTGAACCAGCCTTGCTCGGCGGGCAGGCCGCGGTCCTGCCGCTGCCAGGTCTCGCCGCCGTCGCGCGTGACATAGGCGGCGGGCCGGCCGCCCGGGCTGACGCGGGGCCACACATCGCTGCCATCCATCGGGAACACCCATACCGTGCGCGGGTCGCGGCGGTGGGCGACGATCGGGAAGCCGATGTCGCCGACTTCCGCCGGCATCGCCTCGCCGATCCGCTTCCACACGCTCTCGCGGCGGTCCATCCGGTAGATGCCGCAATGGTTTTGCTGGTACAGGATGTCCGGGTTGGCGGGATGCTGCAGCATGCAGTGCGGGTCCTGGCCGTATTCCGGGTTGGGGTCGGGCAGGAAGTTGGCGATGCTGCCGCGGTTCAGCGGCTTCCAGTCGGCGCCGGCGTCGGTGCTTTCGAACACGCCGCCGCTGGACATGCCGATATACAGGTGGCGCGCATCGCGCGGATCGACCAGCACGGAATGCAGCTTGGGACCGTCGGGGGTGCCGTCCTGCTCGCCGCCGGTCCAGGTGCGCCACATCGGATGGTCGTTGAAGCCGCGCACCGGCTCCCAGGTCGCGCCATGGTCGGCACTGCGGAACAGGCCCTGCGGCGAGGTGCCGGCGTACCAGGTGCCGGGTTCGCTGGCATGGCCGGGGGTGAGCCAGAACACGTGGTCGACCACGCGGCCGGTCTCGCCTTCGGGCACCTTGTCGAACGCGGGCGGGCGCGCCGCCTCGGTCCAGTTGCGGCCGCCGTCGGTGGAGCGGAACACGGTCGGGCCCAGATGGCCGGTGCGGGCCGCCATCAGCACGCGCGACGGCTCGCGCGGGTCCTGCACGATATGGTGGATGGTATGGCCGAGGAAGGTCGGGCCGTCGATCTGCCAGCTGCGGCGCGCGGCGTCGCTGGTCAGGAACCAGGCACCCTTGGTGGTGGCGACCAGCAGCCGGACCGGGCCGGTATCCGTTTCGGGGGTGGGGGAAGTCGTCATCTTGGCTCCTGCAAGAAGGCCGGGTGAACGATGTTTCCGAGTCTAGTACATGTAGACAGTGTTCACAATGAACGATGACGACGGCCCGTGCGGGTCCGTTCGCCGCCACTCGGGCGCGCCGCAAGTAAAACGAAGTTCAACGCGGAAGCCGGCAACTTGGCTGGACATTCCCGACGAAGTGTGGCATAAGCAATGTTCCTCCGCACCCTTGCGTCCCCCAGCCCCCATGCCTTGTTTCGCCCGTTTCGCCACCCTGAACCGCCCGGCCCAGCCGGCGGCAGGCGTGCGCGTACGCGGGGCGCAGCATGGCATTGCCCCTGACCTGGCCAGGCACTTCCCCGCCTGCAACCCGGTCCGCCGCGCCGTGCTTTTCCTGGCCGTGCGGGCAGCTCGGGGCGCCACCCTCCAGCCCTGAGCTTTCCCGCACGGCCCATGTCGCGGATGCCATCCGGCACCCGCTCGATCATGCAGCCAGGAGAAAGCCAGACATGACACCGCTCTACCGCCACACCTTTTGCGCCATGGTGGCGCTCGCCGCCCTCTACCTGCTCCTCAATTCCTGAGCCGGTGGGAGACTGCCATGGCGAATTTCCATGCCCTGCGCCTGCCGGCGCCGGCGCTGCCGCGCGCGCTCGGACTGCGCATCGACGTTGAACTGGCCCCCGCCGAGATCGAGCGCGAACTCGACGACCTGCACGGCCGCATCGGCCGGCCCGGCGACCGCCTCCATGCGATGCCCGCGCTGCCGGCGGGTGCGCCCGGCCTGCGCCTGCGCTACCGCGAGGCGGACGGCGAGTACTACGTGTATGTGGAGGACGTGATGCAGCGCCGGCTGGCCGGTTATACCGTCTTCAACCGGCTGATCGAGGTCGGCCGGCGGGCCGATCCGTGGGTGCGGGCGCCGCATAGCAAGTTTGCGCCCGCTTACCAGCGCCGCGGCCTGGCGCGGGCGCTCTATCGCTGGGCGCTGGACGGCGGGCTATGCCTGCTGAGCGGCGCGCGGCAGTCCGCGGGGGCCCACGCGCTATGGCAGGCGCTGGCCCCCGACTACGCCATGGGCTATGTGGATTTGCGCAGCAAGACGCTGACGTGGCTGGGCGATGCCGTCGATGCCGCCACGCGCGACGGGTTGCATACGCGCATGCTGCTGCTCGGGCGCGGCTGGACGCTGGAGGCGTTCATGGCCCGCACCGGCATGTACTGACGCAGCGCGCTGGCGTTACAGCCATTGGATCGGCGCGGCCTCGCGGGCATTGGCCGCGTACAGCGTCCAGCCTTGCGCGAAGTAGGCGCGCACGCGCGCGGCCAGCGACTGGCCGTTGCCCATGCGGGCGTAACAGGCGACATCGCGCGCCGGCTCGGCCGCGGCGGGCCTGGCAGCCTTGGACTGGACGGGCTGGCGATAAAGGGTGTCGGCGAGAGCTTGCATGGCGATTCTTCCTTTCCGGTGGGAAACAGGTCTGGTGTCTCGCGAAGCACTTCTAGCCGGGATTCGGCCCGGATCGCGAGACGATTCAGGGTTATCCCTAGTATAGAGAAGTCGACCGCCAGGCATCCGGGTCATTCCCTATAGGCCGTATATGGATCGCCTGATAACGGTAGCCGCCGAAAACGCCACCTGGAGCGGCCTCGCGCTCCAGAGATAATCAGAGATCACATTCGATATTCTCCGTCGCACATGCCGCGCATTGAGCGCCGGTGATGATGGCCGGCGCCGCCTCACCTAGCCTTCAGCCTTGCCCGGATCACGCCCACAGAAGGCACCGACAAGCGGCACACCGATAACAGCGGGGTTGGCCAGGATTCCGCCTCCAGCCCAGACCAGAACCACGTGAGACCGCCTGACGACGTTCCGCACGACGGACGTTGCAGCGCCCGCAAGGAGACAGCCATCATGATCGAACAACCGTATCCGTCGTCCGCGGCGGAGGCCGATCCCGCACGCCCGCAAGCCCACCCAGCCGCCCATGTTCCGGAAGTCAAAGGCCGGCTCGACGCGTTCTTCGAGATCACCGCGCGCGGCAGCACCCAGCGCCAGGAAGTGGTGGCCGGCGTCACCACCTTCATGGCGATGGTCTACGCCGTCTTCGTCGTGCCCGGCATGCTGGGCAAGGCCGGCTTCGACACCAGCGCGGTCTTTGTCGCGGTGTGCCTGACCACGGCCTTCGGCTCGCTGCTGATGGGCCTGTGGGCCAAGCTGCCGATCGCTATCGGCTGCGCCATCTCGCTGACCGCGTTCATGGCCTTCGGCCTGGTGCTGGGCCAGGGCCTGTCGCCGGCGGTCGCGCTTGGCGCGGTGTTCCTGATGGGCCTGATCTTCACCGCGATCTCGGTCACCGGCGTGCGCAGCTGGATCCTGCGCAACCTGCCCGCCGGCGTCGCGCACGGGACCGGCATCGGCATCGGCCTGTTCCTGCTGCTGATCGCCTCGAATGAGGTCGGGCTGGTGGTCAAGAACACGCATGCCGGCCTGCCGGTGGCGCTGGGCAAGATCACTTCGTTCCCGGTGGTGATGTCGGTGCTGGGCCTGGCCGCGATCTTCGGGCTCGAGCGCCGCAAGGTGCCGGGCGGGATCCTGCTGGTGATCATCGCGATCTCGGCGCTGGGCCTGGCCTTCGATCCGGCGGTGAAGTTCACCGGCGTGTTTGCGCTGCCGTCGCTGAGCGCACCGGGCCACGAGTCGCTGATCGGCGCCATGGACGTGCGCGGCGCGCTGACCGCCGCGGTGCTGCCGAGCGTGCTGGCACTGGTGATGACCGCGGTGTTCGACGCCACCGGCACCATCCGCGCCGTCGCCGGACAGGCCGGGCAGCTCAATGCCGCCGGCCATATCCACAACGGCGGGCGCGCGCTGACCGCGGACTCGGTCAGCTCGATCTTCTCGGGTATGTTCGGCGGCGCCCCGGCCGCGGCCTATATCGAGTCGACCGTCGGCGTCGCCGCCGGCGCCAAGACCGGCCTGACCGCGGTGGTGGTAGGCCTGCTGTTCGTGGCGGTGATGTTCTTCTCGCCGCTGGCCGCGCTGGTGCCGTCGTACGCCACCGCGCCCGCGCTGATGTACGTCGGCCTGCTGATGCTGTCGAGCGTCAGCCGCCTGCATATGGACGACCTGGTCGATGCACTGGCCGGCCTGGTCTGCGCCGTGTTCATCGTGCTGACCTGCAATATCGTCACCGGCATCATGCTCGGCTTCTGCACGCTGGTGGTCGGCCGCATCGTCGCCGGCGAATGGCGCAAGCTCAATCTCGGCACCGTGGCGATCGCGGTGGTGCTGGCGGCGTTCTACGCCGGCGGCTGGGCGATCTGACGCCACCCTGCATGACCGCGTCCCGGACCCTGCCCGGACGCTGACAACCTGATGTCTCCTCCACCGCGATCCAGGTGGATTTCAAGCCCGGGCTTCCTGCTTTCCCGGGCTGTTTTTTTTGGCGCCTTTACTGCGATGCCTGCAGCGCCGCCATATCCATGTACGCGAGTTCCCAGACATGGCCATCCAGGTCCTGGAAGCCATGGCCGTACATAAAGCCCAGGTCCATTGGCGGCTTGTAGGTATTGCCGCCCGCCAGCACCGCGGCATTGACCATTTCATCGACGCGGGCCCGGCTTTCCATCGACAGGCAAACCAGCACTTCGGTGGCTTTGCGCGCATCGCAGATGTCATTGGGCGAGAACGTGCGGAACTTGGCTTCTGTGAGCAGCATCACAAAAATGTTCTCGCCGACGATCATGCAGGTGCCGGTATCGTCGGTAAATTGCGGATTGAAGGAAAAACCCAGCTGGGTAAAGAAGGCAATCGACTTTTGCAGGTCGCGCACAGGCAAATTGACAAAGATCTGCTGACTCATAGGGGGCTCCGGTAGTCGTGAGGTGGCACTGCGCGGGGCGCAGACAAACAGTCTAGGCGCTAAAGCCGGGCACCGCGCGCATTTCGATCGGCCCTGAATGGGGGCAAGAAAATGGAAATCCGGCACAGCAAAACCATCATTGGCCGGGGCAATGCCGAAGCCATGGTTGCGGCAATGGTGCCCGTATTGGGCATGGCAATGATGCCGACAAAGGCCGCGACAATCTGTCCGTGCAATCTGCGTTATTTTTTGTAAAATTTTTTCAGGTGCCCGGTCACCTGAATTTCTAGTACCATGCAGCGGCCTAATTGCAGAAAGGGGATATAAATGGCGACATACAAGCAACTCCTGGCTGAGAAGGAAGCGCTGGAAGCCAAGCTCAATGAAGTGCGCGCAACCGAAGTCGCGGGCGTGATCGAAAAAATCCGTGAACTGATGACCGAATATGGCCTGACCGCGGAAGACATCCTGCCCCGGCGCAAGCGTGGCCGCCCCGCCGGCAGCAGCGCGCGCAAGCCTGCCGCCGCCCTGCCCCCGAAGTACATGGACCCCAAGACCGGCAAGACCTGGTCGGGCCGCGGCCGTGCGCCGGCCTGGCTGGGCAAGCGCCCGGAGCGCTTCCTGATCGAGCAGTAAGCCAGTCCTGCCGCCGGGGCTCAGCGGGCCGATCCGGTTGCCCGCTGCCCCGCAAACCCGTCCGCAGCCGGGGGGCCCGGACGGGTCTTACAACGCCTGGCAGACATAATCCTTGCGCAGCGCCCTGAACCCCTGCTGCGTTGGCTCGGCCGTCAGGCGCGCGCCGCCGTCGGCCAGCGGCTGCAGGCGCAGGATCCGCGCCGAACACTGGCTGGCGGTCTCGTCGCGCTGGTAGCGGATCTCATACTGGGCGCCGGCCACCGGCACGAACGACACGCCGGCGGCGCAGCGCATCTCGGGCAGCGGCGGCGCGGCCGCCGAAGTCACCGCCACATAGAGGCGCCGGCCCGCCTCCACCAACCGTTCACGCGTGCGCGCGGCCGGCTCGGGCGAACGCCCGGCCATGTCGAGGCTGCGCTCCCTTCCCATCGCCGACAACTGCCTGCCCATCCCCGCCAGCACCAGCGGCCGGGCCGGGTCCGGGCATCTGGCCGGATCGACGACGGTGAACGAGGTGTTTTCATCGGTGCTGGTCACCAGCCGCACGCTGGCGGACGGCGCACCGGCAGGCACCCGGTATTGCGCCACGCATCCCGACAGCGCCACGGCGGCAGCAAGCATCGGCAACACGGCAAGGCGGGGCGGAAAGGCGGACGACCGGTCATGGCGCATGGCGGCGGGCAGGTTGAGTCGTGAAGGGGTATGCCGGGTTTAGCGAGCGTTGACGGCAGGATGACGCAAGATGAGGCAGGGATGGTGCCGGACAGGCGCCGGACAAGCGCCCCGCCATGCCGTCGAACCGGCCCAGCATACCCGCTTCCGACGCCTGCCGGCAGCCGCACAAACCCATGTTGAAAACTCCGACGTGATATCCACAGAATCTGTGGATATCCTGGCGTGCCCTGTCCGAAAACCCCGGTCTGTGCGCCACCGCACCGGACTGCCCAAAATTTAGGCAACGGGTTGCAGCGGCCCGCCAGGCCAGCAGCGGCGCGGGCCTCCCCGTCGCCTGGCATCCAGGGAAGCCTCCGCGAGCGTCCGTTAAGCTGCCTGGCACACATTTCCGGCCGCCCCGCGCCCTTGAAGGGGCCATCGTCACCGCGTAATCTCTTTCGTACCGGGGGCTGCACTGGCGCACTTGCGCCACCTTGCCAGCCAGAAAACGACGATGCCACAACAAGAGCCTATCCAGGCCGGGCCGTTGCCTCGTGACCTGCTGCACGCGCTGCGTGAAGGCGGTTACGACGTATCGGCACTTGCGCCTGCCCCGGAATCCGATACCGACTCCGACCCGTTCGACCATCAACCCGCCGCGCATGCGGCCGACCCGCAACAGGCCATCCACCTGCTGCTGGCCGTCTATCACGCCACCGGCGACCCCGCCATCGGCTTGTGGCTTGGCAGCCGGATGCCGCCCGACCTGCTCGGCCTGGCCGGCCTGCCGGCCATGGCCGGCCCGTCATTGGGCACGGCGTTGCGGCGCATCGCGCGCTACCAGAAGCTGCTCGCCGGCGACCGCGTCGAGCTGCGCCGCCAGGGCGACGAGGCCTGGGTCTGCATCCGCCCGAGCGATCCCGAGGCGCCCGACAGCCGGCCGCGCATCGACATGGAGCTGTGCTCGCTGCTGGCCTTCGGCCGGCGCTTCACGCGCAAGCCGCTGCATCCGCTGCGGGTCTCGCTGCGCATCGGCCGGCCCGCCTGGCACTTGCGCTATACCGAGGCCTTCGACTGCCCGGTGCGCTTTGGCGAGCCCGAAGACGCGATCGTGTTCGGCCGCCGCGACCTGGCGCTGCGGCTGATGGCGCGCGACCGCTCCAGCCCCGCGGCGCCGCCCGCCAGCCGCGACCTGCGGCCGGCCGCGGCCTCGCTCTACGATGTGCGCAGCGCCCTGCAGCAGCTTGCCGGCGACCGCGCCCTGAGCCTGGCCGCGGTGGCGCGCCACCTCGACATCAGCGAGCGCACGCTGCAGCGCCGGCTGATGGCGGCCGGCACCAGCTTCCGCACGCTGTGCGAAGACGCGCGGCGCGAGCTGGCCGGCCACTACCTGAGCGAAGGCGCGCTGTCGCTGGGCGAGATCGCGTTCCGGCTCGGCTTCGACGATGCCAACTCGTTCTTCCGCGCGTTCCGCCGCTGGACCGGCATGACGCCGGGCGACTACCGGCGCCACGCCGCGCCCGCGCCGCAGCCGCAGCCGCCGGCATAGCCGGGGGCCAGGCTCACCCGCCGCGGAATTGCTCCCACGGCGGGTTGTCGCCAAAGCGCTCGGCCAGAAAATCGACGAAGGCGCGCACCCGCGGCGGCACCAGCCGCCGCTGCGGCATCACTGCGTAGATGCCGGTGTCGGCCAGCGGGTAATCGGGCAGCACCTGCACCAGCCGGCCGGCCCGCAGGTCGGCGCAGACATGCCAGGCCGAATGCAGCGCGATGCCGAAGCCGGCCAGCGCGGCGTCGGACAGCAGCTCGCCGGTATTGGCCTCGATCCGGCCGCGCACGCGCACGGCAATCTCGCCGCCGGCACCATCGCCCAGCCGCCATACATCCTGCCGCCCCTGGCTGCCGACCAGCACCAGGCAATCGTGCCGCGCCAGGTCCTGCGGCGTGCGCGGCGTGCCGCGCCGGCGCAGGTAGTCGGGCGATGCGCACAGCAGCCGCCGGTTGTTGGCGAGCCGGCGCGCGACCAGCGCCGAGTCGTCGAGCGCGCCGATCCGGATCGCCAGGTCGAAGCCCGCGCTGACCAGGTCCAGCACGTGGTCGCTCAGGTTGACGCTGAGCGATACCCCCGGATGCCGCACCAGGAATTCCGGCAGCAGCGGCGAGACGTAAAGCCGCCCGAACGACGACGACGTCGTCACCCGCAAGGTCCCCGTGATGCCGGAGCCGGCCTGCCGCAGCGACGCCCCCAGCGCCTCCAGGTCGTCCACCAGCGCGCGCCCCTGCTCGGCCAGCACCGCGCCCTCCGGAGTAGCGTGCAGCCGCCGCGTGGTGCGATGCAGCAGGCGCACGCCCAGCTCGCGTTCCAGCCGCTGCAGGCGCTGGCTGGCCACCGCAACCGACAGATCCAGGCTGCGCGCCGCCGCGCTGATCGAGCCAAGGTCGAGCACGCGCAGAAACAGGCCGATATCACCGATCCGGTCCATGATTCTCAATATTTTGTTGAAACTGATTATGGATCATGCCGGTTTTTAGTGAAGCCGCAAAGGGCCAGACTGCGGGCTTCGTCCTCCCTTGCGCCCCTTTCCGACCATGGCTTCCTCCCCTTCCACCCTTGCCGCGCCCGCCCGGGCCCGGCTGCCGATGGCGTTGTACGCGCTGACGGCCGGCTCGTTCGGCATCGGCTGCGCCGAATTCGTGATCATGGGCCTGCTGCTGCAGGTCGCCGCCGACCTGCAGGTGACCATCGCCGCCGCCGGTATGCTGGTGTCCGGCTACGCGCTCGGCGTGTTCGCCGGCGCGCCGGTACTGACGCTGCTGACGCGCCGCATGCCGCGCAAGGCAGTGCTGCTGGCGCTGATGGTGATCTATACCGTCGGCAACGCCGCCTGCGCGATGGCGCCCGACTACACCACGCTGATGATCGCGCGCGTGCTGACCTCGCTCACGCATGGCACCTTCTTCGGCGTCGGCGCCGTGGTCGCGACCGGGCTGGTGCCGGAAGACCGCCGCGCCTCGGCGATTTCGGTGATGTTCTCGGGCCTGACCCTGGCCACGCTGCTGGGCATGCCCGCGGGCGCCTGGCTGGGCCTGCACCTGGGCTGGCGCTCGACCTTCTGGGCCATGACGCTGGTCGGGCTGCTGTCGCTGGCGGTGATTGCGCTGCTGGTGCAGAAGAGCCAGGACCACGGCGCGCGCGTGGCGCTGCGCGACGAGCTGGCCACCATCGGCCGCCCGCAGGTGCTGCTGGGGCTATTGATGACGGTGCTGCAGTCGATGGGGATCTTCGCCGTGATCACCTACGTGCAGCCGCTGCTGACGCGCGTGTCCGGCTATGGCGAGGCGGCGGTATCGCCGATCCTGCTGCTGTTCGGCGCCGGCATGATCGTCGGCAACGTGCTGGGCGGCCGCTTTGCCGACCGCGCCCCGACGCGCGCCGTGCTGGCTACGCTCGCGGCGCTGACGCTGGTGCTGGCGGCGATGACGCTGGCCATCCACAGCCAGGTGCTGGTGGTGGCCTTCGTCGGCATCCTCGGCGTCGCGGCCTTTGCCACGGTGTCGCCGCTGCAGTTGCGCGTACTGCGCCACGCCCACGGCGCCGGCGAGAACCTGGCCTCGAGCTTCAATATCGCCGCGTTCAACCTGGGCAATGGCCTGGGCGCATGGATGGGCGGCGTGGTGGTCGATCACGGCCCGGGGCTGACGGCACTGCCCTGGGTGGCGGCACTGGCGCCGATGGCGGCGCTGGCGGTGGCGTGGCTGAGCGTGAAGCTGGAGCAAGGCACGCGCGCCCGCGCGCCGATGGCGCAGGCCTGCCCCTGAGCGCCCGCGCGATTATTCCTCGCACCCGGCGCGCTTCAGCCCGGCTTGCCGTCCACCCGCGGACGCGCCAGCCGCGGCGCATACGCCAGCGCATAGAGCCCGAAGCCCGTCACCCAGCACGCGCCCGCGCCCCACACCCAGTGCAGGTAGCCGGCGGGCCAGGCCATCGGCCCGAACACGCGCAACAGCGCCGCCGCGGCCACCAGCCAGTACGCCGCGGTCTCGGCGCGGCCGGCCACCAGCATGCGGCCGGTGTGGCCCAGCGCGGTGCGGGTGATCATGGCGATGATCGCGACGCCGAGCACACCCACGGTGAATGCGTGCGTCGCCAGCCCGGACATCACCAGTCCCAGCGCACCGAGCGCCTGCAGCAGCAACGCCAGCGGCAGCCACGCGTAGGCCAGGTGCAGCACCCACAGGATCGGCCGGTTGCCGACCGCATAACCGCGCCACCCCGCCACGCGCGCGCCCAGCACCAGCGCGGCCAGCAGCGACAACGCCGCCACCAGCCATGCGGGCACGGGCAGCAGCCCGGCAGCCAGCCCGAGCACCGCAGCGGGAATCACCAGCCGATCCACCTGCCGGTACTGGCGCAGCCGGAAGCCGGGAATCGCATTGGTGGTGAACATCGGAATCACGCGTCCGCCGATCACCACCACGAACAGCGTCACCAGCGCCACGCCGGCGCGGCAGGCCAGCAGCGCGCCGGCGTCATGGCCGCGCGCCTGCAGCCACAGGCTGGCGATATCGGCCAGCGCCAGCAGCCATAGCGCGAGCGCCAGCGGATAGTTGCGGCGATTGCCGCCGCGCACCAGGGTGCGGGTGAAGGCCAGCGCCGCCAGCGGCAGGAACGCGGCTTCGACCACAAAGGCCGTAGTACCGGGCACCACCCACAGGCCCACGCGTCCGGCCAGCCACAGCCCGAACAGCACGGCCAGCGCCGCGCCGGTCGGCGTGGGCTGCCCGGTCCAGGCACGTCCCGCCGTGAACAGGAATCCCACCACGATGGCCGCGGCAAAGCCGAACACCATCTCGTGCGCATGCCAGAACATTGCCGGCAGCACCGGAGCCGGCGCCAGCGCGTGCACGCCTGCCAGCATGGCCGACCACGCCGCGATCGACAGCGCGGCAAACACCGCGCCGCCCAGATAGAACGGCCGGAAGCCCAGCGCGAACAGGGCAAAGCCACGTGGCGGCGGCCCCGCTGGGGCTTTGCCGGAGGGCGGCATGCGCCGCGCGGGAAGGATGGGAATGGTGTCCATGTCTGGAACGGAAATGAGGATGCGGCGCGGGGTGCGCCGCGACGGCGCCTGACGCTGCGCCGCATGTCGTCCCCACGATAGCACCGCCGCCGCGCCGGCGACCTCCCCCGGTAGAACTACTTCCAAAGGCAGTCAGCGCCCGCGCCTGCGCTGTGCTGCCGGCGAATAGGCAGCACCAGCGCCCGCCCCTACTCTGGCATCACCCCCGCCAAAGTTGACACAGGAGCATGGCCATGGCCACCCAATCCCGCGCGCCGGAGCCGATCCCGCCCGGCGCCGCAATGACACTGGCGTCCAGTACTTTTGCCTTCACCATCTGTTTTGCCGTGTGGATGCTGTTCGCGGTCCTCGGCATCCCACTCAAGCAACAGCTCGGCCTGAACGACACCGAATTCGGCCTGCTCGCCGCCACCCCGGTGCTGAGCGGCTCGCTGATCCGCGTGCCGCTGGGGCTGTGGACCGACCGCTTCGGCGGCCGCATCGTGTTCTTCGTGCTGATGCTGGCCACAGTGATCCCGATCTGGCTGATCTCGTATGCGACCACGCTGTGGCAGCTGCTGGTGCTGGGGCTGTTCGTCGGCCTGGCGGGCGGCTCGTTCTCGGTCGGCACGCCCTACGTCGCGCGCTGGTTCCCGCGCTCGCGCCAGGGGCTGGCGATGGGCATCTTCGGCGCCGGCAACTCGGGCGCGGCGCTGACCAAGTTCGTCGCGCCGGCGCTGATCCTGGCGGCCGGCACCTGGTCCATCGTGCCGCGCGTGTATTCGGTGGCGATGCTGGCCACCGCGCTGCTGTTCTGGGTGTTCTCGCGCAGCGATTCCGCGCACGTGGTCAAGTCCAGCGTCGGCTGGCGCGAGCAGCTGGCGGTGATGCGCGACCCGCGCGTGTGGCGCTACTCGCAGTACTACTCGGTGGTGTTCGGCGGCTATGTCGGCCTGTCGCTGTGGATGACCAAGTACTACATCGGCGAATACGGCTTCGACATCAAGGTGGCGGCCTTCCTCGCCGCCTGCTTCTCGCTGCCCGGCGGCGTGCTGCGCGCGATCGGCGGCTGGATCTCGGACCGCTACGGCGCGCACCGCACCACCTGGTGGGTGATGTGGGTGAGCTGGGTCGGCTTCTTCCTGCTCAGCTATCCGCAGACCGATTTCATCATCCAGACCACCAGCGGCCCGCAGGCCTTCCGCATCGCGCTGACGCCCACGCTCTTCACCATCCTGCTGTTCGTGGTCGGCATCGCCTTCGCCATCGGCAAGGCCTCGGTGTTCAAGTTCATCTCCAACGACTTCACCCACAACATCGGCGCGGTTTCCGGCGTGGTGGGCCTGGCCGGCGGCCTGGGCGGTTTCGTGCTGCCGATCCTGTTCGGCATGCTGGCCGACCTGACCGGCATCCGCAGCAGCTGCTTCATGCTGATGTACGGCACCGTGTGCGTGAGCCTGGTGTGGATGCACTACAGCCACCGCGCCGAACGCCGGCGCAAGGAGCAGGCCGTCGGCCTGACCCAGCCGGCCTGATGCGGCCCTGACCCACCCGCGCGCCTCCGCGCATTCTTCATCAAGGCACACTGATCATGACTTCATCCGTACTGACCCGCTGGGAGCCCGAGAACGCGGCGTTCTGGCAAAGCGAGGGCGAGCGCATCGCCTACCGCAACCTGTGGATCTCGATCCCGGCGCTGATGCTGGCATTCGTGGTCTGGATGCTGTGGAGCGTGGTCGCGGTCAACCTCGACCGCGCCGGCTTCCAGTTCACCAAGAACCAGCTGTTCTGGCTGACCGCGCTGCCGGCACTGTCGGGCGCCACGCTGCGCATCTTCTACTCGTTCCTGGTGCCGGTGTTCGGCGGGCGCCGCTTCACCGCGATCTCCACCGCGCTGCTGCTGATCCCCGCGCTGGGCATGGGCTTCGCGCTGCGCGACCCGTCCACCGGCTATCCCACGCTGCTGGTGCTGGCGCTGCTGTGCGGGCTGGGCGGCGCCAACTTCAGCTCGTCGATGGCCAATATCAGCTTCTTCTTCCCCAAGGCGAAGAAGGGGCTGGCCACCGGGCTCAATGCCGGCATCGGCAACCTGGGCGTGTCGGTGGTGCAGTTCGTCACGCCGCTGGTGGTATCGCTGGCGGTGTTCGGCGCGCTCGGCGGCGAGCCGCAGCAATACCAGGCCAACGGCGCCATGCATAACCTGTGGCTGCAGAACGCGGGCTTTATCTGGGTGCCGTTCATCGTGGTATCGGCGCTGGCCGCGTGGTTCGGCATGCATGACATCGCCGACGCCAAGGCTTCGTTCGCCGACCAGGCCGTGATCTTCAAGCGCAAGCACAACTGGCTGATGTGCTGGCTCTACGTCGGCACCTTCGGTTCGTTCATCGGCTTCTCGGCCGGGCTGGCGCTGCTGACCAAGTCGCAATTCCCGGGTGTGAACCCCACCGCCTACGCCTTCCTGGGGCCGCTGGTCGGTGCGCTGACGCGGCCCGTGGGCGGCTGGATCTCCGACAAGCTCGGCGGCGCGCGTGTCACGCTGTGGACCTTCGTCGGCATGATCGCGGCGGTGTTCGCGGTGCTGGCGGCGCTGCCGCACGACGGCGCCGGCGGCAACTTCACCTGGTTCCTGGCGGCCTTTATCGCGCTGTTTGCGCTGACCGGCATCGGCAACGGCTCGACCTTCCGCATGATCCCGGTGATCTTCCTGACCGAGCGCCAGCGCGCCGCGAAGGGCAAGGGCGACGCCGCGCAGCGCCAGGCGCTGCAGGACGCCGGCAAGGAATCGGCCGCGGTGCTGGGCTTCTCCGGCGCGATCGGCGCCTACGGCGGCTTCTTTATCCCCAAGAGCTTCGGCACCTCGCTGGAACTGACCGGCGCCCCCGACGCCGCGCTGTATTGCTTTATCGCCTTCTACGTCAGTTGCGTGCTGGTGACGTGGTGGTACTACGCGCGCCGCAACGCCCCCATGCCCTGCTGAACGCCTTGCCGGCCGGCCTAGTTCTTCCGGACTAGGCCCGCGCCGGACACCTCCCCCGATCGCCATCCGGCGGCTGTTCCACCAGCGAATTGGCCGCCGCCCCGCTCCCCCATAAGCTCGAGGTATCCCTGCAAATGCTCCCGGGCAACCGTCGGAGCCCCGCAGAATAGCCTCGCGGAGAACAAGCAAATGAGTCATTTCCTGGATCGACTGAAGTTCATGTCGCGCGTCAAGTCCACCTATGCGGACGGCCACGGCGCGGTGGTGAACGAAGACCGCAAGTGGGAAGACGGCTACCGCAGCCGCTGGCAGCACGACAAGATCGTGCGCTCCACCCACGGCGTGAACTGCACCGGTTCGTGCTCCTGGAAGGTCTACGTCAAGAACGGCCTGATCACCTGGGAAACGCAGCAGACCGACTACCCGCGCACGCGCCCGGACCTGCCCAACCATGAGCCGCGCGGCTGCCCGCGCGGCGCCTCGTACAGCTGGTACGTCTACTCCGCGCAGCGCGTCAAGTACCCGATGATCCGCGGACGGCTGATGGAGATGTGGCGCGAGGCGCGCAAGACCATGGACCCGATCGCGGCCTGGGAATCGATCAGCCAGGACCCGCAGAAGGCGGCGCGCTACAAGAGCGTGCGCGGCCAGGGCGGCTTCGTGCGCGCCGACTGGAACACCGCCACCGAGATGATCGCCGCGGCCAACGCCTTCACCGTGAAGAAGTTCGGCCCCGACCGCGTGATCGGCTTCTCGCCGATCCCGGCGATGTCGATGGTGTCGTACGCCGCCGGCGCGCGCTACCTGAGCCTGCTCGGCGGCGCCTGCCTGTCGTTCTACGACTGGTACTGCGACCTGCCGCCGGCCAGCCCGCAGATCTGGGGCGAGCAGACCGACGTGCCCGAATCGGCCGACTGGTACAACTCCACCTACCTGATGGTGTGGGGCTCCAACGTGCCGCAGACGCGCACGCCCGACGCGCACTTCTACACCGAGGTGCGCTACAAGGGCACCAAGACCGTCGCGGTCTCGTCCGACTTCGGCGAGATGGTCAAGTTCGGCGATATCTGGCTGGCGCCGAAGCAAGGCACCGATGCCGCGCTGGCGATGGCGATGGGCCATGTGGTGCTCAAGGAATTCCACGCCAGCGGCAAGTCCGCGTACTTCCGCGACTATGTGAAGCAGTACACCGACATGCCGATGCTGGTGCTGCTGCGCGAGCATGGCGACACGCTGGTGCCCGACCACTTCCTGCGCGCCTCGCACCTGGCCGACAACCTAGGCGAAGCCAACCATCCGGAATGGAAGACGCTGCTGGTCGACGACGCCACCGGCGCGATCGTCGCGCCCAACGGCTCGATCGGCTTCCGCTGGGGCGAGGCCGCGCACAACGGCGGTGAGAAGGTGGGCCGCTGGAACCTGGAACTGAAGGACGGCGGCAGCGGCCGCGCGGTCGAACCGCGCCTGTCGCTGCTCGGCCATGGCGACGAAGTGGTCGAGGTCGGCTTCCCCTACTTCGGCGGCGAACACGACGAGCTGCTGCGCCGCCGCGTGCCGGCGCGCCGCATCACGCTGGCCGACGGCAGCAGCGCACTGGTGGCGACCGTCTATGACCTGCAGATGGCCAACTATGGCGTCGACCAGGGCCTGGGCGGCCCCAACGTGGCGGCGTCGTATGAAGACGATGTGCCCTATACCCCGGCCTGGCAGGAGAAGCACACCTCGGTGCCGGCGCGACTGGTGGTTCAGGTAGCGCGCGAGTTTGCCGACAATGCCGACCGCACGCAAGGCAAGAGCATGGTGATCGTCGGCGCCGCGCTGAACCACTGGTACCACAACGACATGATCTACCGCGGCATCATCAACCTGCTGATGATGTGCGGCTGCATCGGCAAGAGCGGCGGCGGCTGGGCCCACTACGTCGGCCAGGAAAAGCTGCGCCCGCAGTTCGGCTGGGCCCCGCTGGCCTTCGGCCTGGACTGGTCGCGCCCGCCGCGCCAGATGAACGGCACCTCGTTCTTCTACAACCACACCAGCCAGTGGCGCCACGAGAAGCTGGCCGTCGACGAGATCCTGTCGCCGACCGCCGACCGCAAGCGCTACGACGGCCTGTCGCTGCTGGACCTGAATGCGAAGTCCGAGCGCATGGGCTGGCTGCCGTCGGCACCTCAACTCGGCGCCAACCCGCTCGACGTGGTCGATGCGGCCGAGCAGGCCGGCAAGGATCCGGTGGCCTACACCGTCGAGCAACTGAAGTCGGGCGCGCTGCAGTTTGCCTGCGACGATCCCGACAACCCGGCCAACTTCCCGCGCAATATGTTCGTGTGGCGCTCCAACATCCTGGGCAGCTCGGGCAAGGGGCATGAGTATTTCCTGAAGTACCTGCTCGGCACGCAGAACGCCGTGTTCGGCGACGAGAACGACGCCATCACGCCGAGCGAAGTCAACGTGCGCCCGGCCGCCGAAGGCAAGCTCGACCTGCTGACCGTGCTCGACTTCCGCATGAGCACCACCTGCCTGTACGGCGACATCGTGCTGCCGACGGCAACGTGGTACGAGAAGGACGACCTCAACACGTCCGACATGCATCCGTTCATCCACCCGCTGTCCGAAGCCGTGCAGCCGCTGTGGGAAAGCAAGACCGACTGGGAGATCTACAAGGCCATCGCGAAGAAGTTCAGCGAGATCGCCGGCCCTTACCTGGGCACGCGCAAGGACCTGGTCTGCACACCGCTGCTGCACGACACCCCGGGCGAACTGGGCCAGCCGTTCGAGCCGAAGGACTGGAAGGCCGGCGAGTGCGACCTGATCCCCGGCAAGACCGCCCCGTCGATGACGGTGGTCGAGCGCAACTACGCCGACATCTACAAGAAGTTCACCTCGATCGGCCCGCTGCTCGACAAGCTCGGCAACGGCGGCAAGGGCATCAACTGGAACACCCGGCACGAGGTCAAGGAAATCGGCGACCTGAGCCACACGGTGGCGGAACCGGGCGTGAGCCAGGGCCGCCCGAAGCTGGAAACGGCAATCGACGCCGCCGAGATGATCCTGACCTTCGCGCCGGAAACCAATGGCCACGTCGCCGTCAAGGCCTGGGAAGCGCTGTCGAAGATCACCGGCCGCGACCACACCCACCTGGCCAAAGGGCGCGAGCACGACAAGATCCGCTTCCGCGACGTGCAGGCGCAGCCGCGCAAGATCATCTCCGCGCCGACGTGGTCGGGGCTGGAATCGGAAGAAGTCAGCTACAACGCCGGCTACACCAACGTGCACGAGCTGATCCCCTGGCGCACGCTGACCGGCCGCCAGCAGTTCTGGCAGGACCATCGCTGGATGCTGGACTTCGGCGAGGGCGCGTGCGTGTACAAGCCGGCCATCGACACCAAGACCGTGGCGCCGATGCTGGGCAAGAAGCCCAACGGCAACCCGGAGCTGGTGCTGAACTGGATCACGCCGCACCAGAAGTGGGGCATCCACTCCACCTACTCCGACAACCTGCGCATGCTGACGCTGTCGCGCGGCGGCCCGCACGTATGGATCTCGGAAGCCGAGGCCAAGGCCAACGGCATCCGCGACAACGACTGGGTCGAGGTGTTCAACGTCAACGGCACGCTGACCGCGCGCGTGGTGGTATCGCAGCGCGTGCCCAAGGGCATGTGCCTGATGTACCACGCCCAGGAAAAGATCGTGAACGTGCCGGGTGCCGAGACCAGCGGCATGCGCGGCGGCATCCATAACTCGGTCACGCGCGCGGTGACCAAGCCCACTCACATGATCGGCGGCTACGCGCAGCTGGCCTACGGCTTCAACTACTACGGCACCGTCGGCAGCAACCGCGACGAGTTCGTGATCCTGCGCAAGATGAAGAAGGTCGACTGGCTGGAAGGGCCGCTCGTGGAAAAGAACGCGAAGTTGAGTGAAAAGGAAGGAGCCTGACATGAAGATCCGCGCCCAGGTAGCCATGGTGCTGAACCTCGACAAGTGCATCGGCTGCCATACCTGCTCCGTCACCTGCAAGAACGTCTGGACCAGCCGCGACGGGGTCGAGTACGCGTGGTTCAACAACGTCGAGACCAAGCCCGGCATCGGCTATCCCAAGGAATGGGAGAACCAGGACAAGTGGCAGGGCGGCTGGCGCCGCAACGCCGACGGCACGCTCGAGCCGCGCCAGGGCGGCAAGCTGAAGATCCTGGCGAACCTGTTCGCCAATCCCAACCTGCCGGCGATCGACGAATACTACGAGCCCTTCACCTACGACTACGAGCACCTGCAGAAGGCGCCGCTGTCGCAGACCCCGCCCACCGCGCGCCCGGTCTCGGTACTGACCGGCCGCAAGATGGAAAAGATCGAGTGGGGCCCGAACTGGGAAGACGACCTCGGCGGCGAGTTCAGTTCGCGCGGCCGCGACAAGCTGTTCGACGACGTGCAGAAGGAGATGTACTCGACCTTCGAGAACACCTTCATGATGTACCTGCCGCGCCTGTGCGAACACTGCCTGAACCCGGCCTGCGTGGCCTCGTGCCCGTCGGGCTCGATCTACAAGCGCGAGGACGACGGCATCGTGCTGGTCGATCAGGACAAGTGCCGCGGCTGGCGCATGTGCATCTCGGGCTGCCCGTACAAGAAGATCTATTTCAACTGGCAGAGCGGCAAGGCCGAGAAATGCCTGTTCTGCTATCCGCGCATCGAGGCCGGCCAGCCCACGGTCTGCTCCGAGACCTGCGTCGGCCGTATCCGCTACCTCGGCGTGATGCTGTACGACGCCGATCGCATCGAGCAGGCCGCGTCGGTGCCCGACGAGCGCGACCTGTACCAGTCGCAGCTCGACGTGTTCCTCGACCCGCATGATCCCGAGGTGCAGGCCGAGGCGCTGCGCCAGGGCATCCCGCAAAGCTGGCTCGATGCCGCGCGCAAGTCGCCGGTCTACAAGATGGCGTGCGAGTGGAAGGTCGCGTTCCCGCTGCACCCGGAATACCGCACGCTGCCGATGGTCTGGTACATCCCGCCGCTGTCGCCGATCCAGTCGGCGGCCGAAGCCGGCCACATGGGCATGAACGGCATCATCCCCGACGTCAAGAGCCTGCGCATCCCGGTCAGGTACCTGGCCAACCTGCTGACCGCGGGCGACGTGATGCCGGTGCTGTCGGCGCTGGACCGCATGCTGGCGATGCGCGCCTACAAGCGCTCGCAGGTGGTGGACGGCGTACAGGACCTCGACGTGCTGAAACAGGTGGGCCTGACGCCCGCGCAGGTCGAGGACATGTACCAGACCATGGCGATCGCCAACTACGAGGACCGCTTCGTGATCCCGTCCTCGCACAAGGAGATGGTCGAGGACAGCTTCAACGACAAGGCCAGCTGCGGCTTTACCTTCGGCAACGGCTGCTCGGGCGGCACCTCGGACGGCGCGCTGTTCGGCAAGAAGCCGCAGGGCAGCGTGCATTTCGTCGACATGCCGAAGTCGCGCAAGAAGGCCGTGATGAGCTGAACGCCAGCGAACGAACCGGAGAACGACATGCCCCTCTATCCCATCCTGAGCGCGCTGCTCGGCTATCCCGAGCAGGAACTGCTCGACGCGCTGTCCGAGATCGACGCCGCGCTGGCCGAATGGCCGCAGGCGCGCGAGTTGCTGGCGCCGGTGACCGACCTGCTGCGCAGCGAGACGCTGATCACGCTGCAGGAAAACTATGTCGCCACCTTCGACCGCAACCCGGCGCACTCGCTGCACCTGTTCGAGCACGTGCACGGCGAAAGCCGCGACCGCGGCCAGGCCATGGTCGACTTGATCGACGAGTACCGGCGCGCGGGCTTCGAGCCCGCGGCGTCCGAGCTGCCCGACTACGTGCCGCTGTTCCTGGAGTTCCTCGGCGCGCTCGCGGCCGACGGTAACGAGGCGCGCGCCGAACAGCTGCTGGGCGAGGCCATCCACGTGCTGGCCGCGATCGGCGACCGGCTCGCGCGCAACCAGAGCCCCTACGCCGGCGTGTTCGCAGTGCTGCGCACGCTCACCGACGTGCAGCCGCAACCGCAGCAGGAGCCGCCGGTGCGCGACATGGACGAGGCGCTGGAAACCTTCGGCCCCGGCGCCGACGGCGTGGAGCCGCTGCTGGCCCCGCACACCGGGCCGCAGGCGGTGAAGTTCTATCCGCGCGGCACGGCACCAGCGCCTGCTGCTTGCTGACATGCCTGCGCGAGCCGATTGTGTTCTCCCCTCTTCCGCAGGCGGGAGAGAGGCGGGGGTGAGGGCGGGAGCTTCAACGAAGCGCCGGTGCTTAAACCACCCCTCACCCTGCCCTCTCCCCCTGAGGGGAGAGGGAAACACAATCGGCGGAGACACGCACGCCCTTGCTGCCCACCTACCGAGCTAACACACCATGGCAACCCTCCACCAATTCCTCTTCGGCATCTACCCCTACATCGCGCTGGCCATCTTCCTGTTCGGCAGCCTGGCCCGCTTCGAGCGCGAGCAATACACCTGGAAGAGCGACAGCTCGCAGGTGCTGTACCGCGGCAACCTGCGCACCGGCAACATCCTGTTCCATGTCGGCATCCTCGGCCTGTTCTTCGGCCACCTGGTGGGCCTGCTGACCCCGGTGGCGGTGTGGGACGCGCTGGGTGTCTCGCACGGCTTCAAGCAGGGCGTGGCGATGGCCGCCGGCGGCGTGATGGGCACCATGTGCCTGGCCGGCCTGCTGATCCTGCTGCACCGCCGCCTGACCAACGCGCGCGTGTCCGCGGTGACCCGCACCGGCGACAAGGTGCTGCTGCTGTGGCTGCTGGTGACGCTGTTGCTGGGCCTGTCCACCATCTTCGAATCCGCCGGCCATATGGACGGCCACATGATGGTGCAGCTGATGAACTGGGCCCAGCACATCGTCACGCTGCGCGGCGACGCCGCCGGCTTTATCGCCGATGCGCCGCTGCTGTTCAAGGCGCACCTGTTCATGGGCATGACCCTGTTCGTGATTTTCCCGTTCACGCGGCTGGTGCATGTGTGGAGCGGCTTTGCCTCGCTCGGCTACCTCGGCCGCGCCTGGCAGCTGGTGCGCAGCCGCTGAGCGCCATCACCGTACAAGGACGCACAAGGAGAACGCGATGCCTGTCACCGTCAACGGCGTGGAACTGCGCGACGCCGATATCGAGCGCGAACTGGACCACCATCACGACGCCGCCAACCCGGCGCGGCTGGCCACCATCTCGGCGATCCTGCGCCTGCTGATGCGTGCCGAAGCCGCGCGCATCGGCCTGGACGCCGGGGCCATGGACGACGACGCGCTGGCGCAGGCGCTGCTGGCGCGCGAAGCGGCCACGCCCGAAGCCGACGAAGCCAGCTGCCGCCGCCACTACGACAGCCACCCCGAGCGCTTCCGCGAAGGCGAATGGGTCGAAGCCGACCATATCCTGTTCCAGGTCACGCCGCGCGTGCCGCTGGACGCGCTGCGCGAGGTCGCGGCGCAGACGCTGGCACTGGTGCGCGGCGATCCCGCCAGCTTTGCGCATCATGCCAGCGCGCTGTCCAACTGCCCCAGCGGCGCCAACGGCGGCCGGCTGGGCCGCGTGTTCCGCGGCGAAACCGCGCCGGAGTTCGAGCGCGCCCTGTTCGCCGCGCAGCAGGACGGCGTGCTGCCGCAGTTGCTTGAATCCCGCTATGGCCTCCATATCGTGCGCATCCTCGAGCGTTGCCCCGGCACGCGCCTGCCGTTCGAGGCGGTGCACGGCGAGATTGCGCGCGCCCTTGGCGCGGCGGCGCGCGACCGCGCCTGGAAGCAGTACGCCAGCCTGCTGATCGGCCGCGCGCGCATCGAAGGCATCGAGCTCGAGGGCGCCGACAGCCCGCTGGTGCAATAGCGAGCGGAGGCCGCCGTGCATCACATCGAACATCTGCTCAAGGGTTTCGAACGCTTCCAGCAACGCTATTTCGACGACGAGCCCGGGCTGTTCGACACCCTGCGCATCGGCCAGCGTCCGCCGACGCTGCTGATCGGCTGCAGCGACTCGCGCGTCGACCCCGGCCTGCTGCTCGGCTGCGATCCGGGCGAGCTGTTTACCGTGCGCAATATCGGCAACCTGGTGCCGCCCTGCACCGGCCGCCATGAAGGCAGCCTGCACGGCGTGTCCGCGGCGATCCAGTTCGCGGTGGAGCAGCTGTGCGTGGCCCGCATCATCGTGATGGGCCACGGCGGCTGCGGCGGCATCCGCGCGCTGCTGGCGCAGCCGGCCGACGCCGGCGACCATGTGCCCGAAGACGGCGACGATCCCGACTACCTCGGCGCGTGGGTGCGCATTGCCGCGCCGGCGCGCCTGCAGGTCGAACAGACCCTTGCCGACGCCAGCCCGGCGCAGCGCCAGCGCGCCTGCGAGCAGGCGGCGATCCTGGTGTCGCTGCGCAACCTGCAGACCTTCCCGTTCGTGCGGCGCGCGCTGGAAGCCGGCAAGCTGACGCTGCACGGCTGGTACTTCGACTTGCAGGCCGGTGCGCTGCTGGCCTATTCGCAACGCGCCGATGCCTTCCTGCCGCTGGTATGCCCGTTGCCCGGTAGTGCCGCACAGACCGCCGCGCAATCCGCCGCACAATCCGCCGCACAATCCGCCGCACAGACCGCCGCACAACCTGAATCCGTCACGACATGAATCCCTGTATCTTCGGCATCGCCGGAACCTCCGGCAGCGGCAAGACCACGCTGATCACCGCACTGCTGCCGTGGCTGCGCGCGCAAGGCCTGACCGTCAACGTGATCAAGCACAGCCACCACCCGCTGGAACTGGAGCCCCCGGGCAAGGACAGCGCGCGCTTTCGCGCCGCCGGCGCGACCGAGGTGATGGTGGCCTCGCCCTACCGCTACGCCATCGTGCGCGAACTGGCCGGCGAGGCCGAGCCGACGCTGGCCGAGCAGGTCGCGCGGCTGCGCCCGGCCGACCTCACGCTGGTCGAGGGCTTCCGCCGCGAGGACATCCCGCGCCTCGAGGTGTACCGCCCGGCGCATGGGCGTGCGCCTTACTATCCCTGCGATCCTTCGATCGTCGCGGTAGCGACCGATGCGCAGCTCGACACCTTGCTGCCTTGCCTGCCGCTGGACGACATCGCGCGGGTGGGGCAGTTCATCCTGGCCATGCGCGGCCGCAACCACCTGGACCCGCTTGGCTCCGGTACTTTCCCCAGAACGCTCGACATGGCTGCCGCCTGACGGCAGCCGTTATGCCGCATGTGCGCGATGCCGGGTCTCGAGACTGCGCGAGCAAGCGCGCCGCTAGTGCGCGCTCCGCCACCCGCCCCGCCACCCGCCTCGACAATTTCCGCAAGGCGGCTATCTTAAGGGTGTCAGTACCGGCGCCGTCGGCGCTGCTGCTTGCCCGCTTGCGGCAAGCAGCAGCCCCCCGCCAGCCCCGGACCCGGCCCCAAGCGAATGAACGAGGACTCACCCCCGCGGCAGAACTACGAGGATGCCTTGCTCGGCATCGTGGGGGAGATGTCTACCGCTATGCGGCCGCAGTCGGAAGCGGGCGCAGCGGCGGCACCGTCGATGGACAGCGCGCTCGAGGCCGAGCTCGGCTTCGACAGCCTGACGCGCGCCGAACTGCTGACCCGCATCGAACAGCGCTTCGGCGTCAGCCTGCCGGAGCAGGTGCTGGCCCAGGCCGACACCCCGCGCGCGCTGCTGCGCGCCGTGCTCGCCGCCCGCGACCTGCCGCCCGGCGCCGAGGCCTCGCCCGCGCGGCGGGCCAGCGCGGCACCGGCCGACGCTGCGGCGCAGGCGCCCGATGGCGCCGCCACGCTCACCGAGGTGCTGCGCTGGCACCTGCACCGCCATCCCGACCGCACCCACATCGTCCTGCACAGCGGCGACGGCGAAGATGTGCCGATCACCTTTGCGCAACTTCACCGCCGCGCCGGTGCCGTGGCCGCCGGCCTGGCCGCGCGCGGCGTGCGCGCCGGCACCACCGTGGCACTGATGCTGCCCACCTGCGCGGAATATTTCTACTGCTTTGCCGGCATCCTGATGGCCGGCGGGATCCCCGTGCCGCTCTATCCGCCAGCGCGGCTCGCGCAGATCGGCGACCACCTGCAGCGCCACGCCGGCATCCTGGCCAACGCGCAGGCGCCGATCCTGATCACGGTGGCCGAGGCCCGGCCGCTGGCCGCGCTGCTCAAGGCCGGCACCGGCACGCTGCAGAGCGTGCTGACGCCCGCGGAGGTAGAGGACGCCGCCGCGGCGCCGGTCCATGCGATGCTGCGCGCGCACGACATCGCGCTGCTGCAGTACACCTCCGGCAGCACCGGCTCGCCCAAGGGCGTGGTGCTGACGCATGCCAACCTGCTGGCCAACCTGCGCGCGATGGGCACGGCACTGTCGGTCGACTCGCGCGATGTCTTTGTCAGCTGGCTGCCGCTGTATCACGACATGGGCCTGATCGGCGCCTGGCTCGGCAGCCTGTACTACGCGTTTCCGCTGGTGGCGATGTCGCCGCTCACGTTCCTGGCGCGGCCGGAGCGCTGGCTGTGGGCGATCCACCAGTACCGGGGCACGCTGTCGGGCGGGCCGAACTTTGCCTATGAGCTGTGCCTGCACAAGCTGGCCCACGCCGACCTGTCGGGGCTGGACCTGTCGAGCTGGCGCTTCGCCTTCAACGGCGCCGAGCCGGTCAGCCTGCAGACGATGCGCAGGTTCACGGCGCGCTTCGCCCGTCACGGCCTGCGCGCGCAGGCCGCGGCGCCGGTCTATGGGCTGGCGGAAGCCTCGGTGGGCCTGACCTTCCCGCCGCCGGGACGCGAGCTGGCCGCCGACCGCATCGACCGCGCCGCATTCGCGCGCACAGCGCGCGCCGTTCCCGCCGCAACGGAGGGATCCGCTGTAGCGGACGAGCGGGACGTGATGGAGATCCCATCATGCGGCCGGCCGCTGCCCGGCCACGACCTCCGCATCATCGACGCCAGCGGCCGCGAACTGCCCGAACGGCAGGAGGGCCTGCTGCAGTTCCGCGGGCCATCGGCCACCGGCGGATATTTCCGCAACCCGGAACAGACGCGCCAGCTGTTTGACCGGGGCTGGCTCAACACCGGCGACTACGCCTATCTTGCCGGCGGCGAGCTCTTCATCACCGGGCGCGCCAAGGAGACCATCGTCCGCGGCGGCCGCAACCTCTATCCCTACGAAGTGGAGCAGGCCATCGGCGCCATCCCCGGCATCCGCAAGGGCTGCGTGGCGGTGTTCGGCTGCCCCGATCCTGACAGCGGCACCGAGCATATCGTGGTGATGGCCGAGACCGCCGCCACCGACGAGCCGGCGCGCCGCGCGCTGCAACGGCAGGTGTTGAAGACCGCGCTCGATGTGCTCGGCTTGCCGCCGGACCATGTCGTGCTGGTGCCGCCGCACACCATCCTGAAGACGTCGAGCGGCAAGATCCGGCGCGCCGCCTGCCGCGAGCGCTTCCAGCATGGCGGCAGCGGCCTGGCGCAGGCCGCGCCGTGGCTGCAGCTTGCGCACTTCGGCTGGCAGGCACTGCTGCCGCAGCTGCGGCGCGGCCGTCATGCCGCCGCCGGGCTGTCCTACGCCTTGTACGCCTGGCTACTGTTCGCCGCGATGGCGCCGGTGACGTGCCTGGCTTCGGTGGCGATGCACCGCCCTGCCATGGGCTGGTCCCTCAGCCACCACGCCGCCCGGCTGCTGCTGCGGCTGGCCGCGGTGCCATGGCGGGTGCAGGGGCTGGAGTGCCTGCCACGCCAGCGCGCCTGCGTGCTGGTATCGAACCATGCCAGCTACCTCGACGGCCTGATGCTGGTCGCGGCGCTGCCGATGCCGGTATGCGTGGTGGCCAAGCAGGAGCTGCAAGCGCAGCGCATCCCGGGCGCCTACCTGTCGAGCATCGGGGCCGACTTTGTCGACCGCTTCGACCATGTGCGCGAATCCGAGGCCATCGAACGGCTGGTCGCGGCGCTGCGCGACGGCCGCTCCGCGCTGCTGTTCCCGGAAGGCACCTTCGGCCGCGAGCCCGGGCTGCAGCGGTTCCGCTCGGGCGCCTTCGTCGCCGCCGCCCGGGCCGGCGCGCCGGTGGTGCCGGTCGCGCTGCGGGGCACCCGCTCGGTGCTGCGCGACGGCCAGTGGCTGCCGCGCCGCGGCCCGGTCAGCGTGGTCATCGGCCGGCCGCTGGCCCCGGAAGGACAGGACTGGCGCGCGGCCATGCGGCTGCGCAACGCGGCCCGCGCGGAGATCCTGCACTACTGCGGCGAATCTGATGCACTGCGCGATGCACTGCGCGATGCACCGCGCGATGCACCGCGCGTGAAGGCCCAGCCTGCGCGGCCCGGCCTCGCGCGGCGGCTGCCATGATCCCTGCCGGCCGGACCGGACGCCAGCCACCGGCCGATTCAACCTCCGTCTCATCCTGAGGCAATGGACACCTTTGCCACCGCTCCGATGTGGGCCGGATTCCTGCTGCTGGTGCTGGGCACCCTGTTCGTCGACATCTTCGTCCTGGGCGGACGGCATGCGCACCGCGTTTCCACGCGCGAGGCGCTCGGCTGGACCCTCACCTGGATGACGCTGGCGGCGCTGTTCGGCGTCGCGCTCTGGTGGGTGGTGGCAAACGACGCCGGCCACGACGCGGCCTATCGCAAGGTGCTGGAGTTCTATACCGGCTACCTGATCGAGCTGTCGCTGTCGATCGACAACATGTTCGTGTTCGCGATGATCTTCAGCTACTTCGCCGTGCCGCCGGAATTGCAGCGCCGCGTGCTGCTGCTCGGCGTGCTGGGCGCGATCCTGATGCGCGCCGCGATGATCCTGATGGGGGTATGGCTGATCAGCCAGTTCGCCTGGATCCTTTACGTGTTCGGCGTGTTTCTGGTGATCACCGGCATCAAGATGCTGTTCATGTCGCGGCATCCGTCCGACCTCGGGCGCAATCCCATCGTCCGCTTCCTGTGCACCCATATGCGCATCACCTCGGACTACCACGGCGAACACTTCTTCGTTCGCATCGGCGGCCTGCGCTACGCAACCCCGATGTTCGTCGTGGTGCTGCTGGTCGAGGCCACCGACCTGGTGTTTGCCGTCGACAGCATCCCGGCCATCTTTGCCGTGACCACCGATCCCTTCATCGTCTTCACCTCGAACATCTTCGCGATCATGGGGCTGCGCGCCCTGTATTTCCTGCTTGCCAACCTGGCGGCGCATTTCCACTACCTGAAATACGGCCTCGCCGTCGTGCTCGCCTTCATCGGCGCCAAGATGCTGGCCGAGCCGTGGTTCCACGTACCGGTGCACTGGTCGCTGGGGGCGGTCGCGATGACGCTGTTCATCGCGGTGCTGCTCAGCCAGGCCAGGACCAGGCGAGCCGCCGCCGCGGGCGACCAGCCGGGCCCCGGCGGCACACCGCGCGGGCGCGAAGCCGGCAACCGGCGCACATAAGGAGCTAGCCATGAACAAGATCCTGCTGGCGACCGACGGGTCGTCCTATAGCGACGCGGCCGCGCGCTTCCTGGCGCAAAGCCCGCTGCTGAGCCGCGACTTCGTCGTGCACGTGGTGCACTGCGAGCCCGATGTGCCCGGCGATATCAAGACCTTCATCGACCGCGCCACGCTCGACCAGTGGCATCGCGAGCAGAACGACAAGGCGATGGGTTCGGTGGCGGCCATCCTCGGCGAAGCCGGGATCGCGTTCGAGCGCCATGGCTTCACCGGCTTCGCGCCGTCCCGGATCGTCGAGTATGCGCGCGAGACCGGCGCCAGCCTGATCGTGATGGGCTCGCACGGCCGCGGCGGCTTTGTCGATGCCATCGTCGGATCGGTGGCGCGGCGGGTCCTGGCCCATGCGCACTGCCCGGTGCTGTTGATCAAGGACTAGCGGCGCTGCCAGCGCCAGTTGTCATGCCATGCCATGCGCGCGCTGCCGAGCGCGCCATGGCATCGCTTTCTTCGCTGTGCTTCGCTGAATCCCTTGCCTGACATCCGGCCCGTTTGATGCCAGTCAATCCCCTTCTCGCAGTGTGTCCGCATCATCGTTGCAAGCGCCTGGTGCCCCGTTCGCGCCCCCCACAAGCACCTCGACACAGCTTTCCACAACCCGCTGAACCACGGCACCATGAAAGCAAGAAAATGGCTTCACCCCGCACTCGCGGCACTGCCGCTCTCGCTCTGGCTGGGATTCCCCCAGGCAGCCACCAACACCGCCAAGGCCGCTCAGAAGGCTGAATCCAAGGCAGAACAGAAGGCGATCCCCAAGCTCACCACCGCCGAATTCGACCACGCGCGGCAGATCTACTTCGAACGCTGCGCCGGCTGCCACGGCGTGCTGCGCAAGGGCGCCACCGGCAAGGCGCTGACCCCCGACATCACCCGCGCGCGCGGCACCGAGTACCTGAAGACCTTCATCAAGTACGGCAGCCCCGCCGGCATGCCCAACTGGGGCACCTCGGGCGACCTTACCGACAAGGAAGTCGACCTGATGGCGCGCTACATCCAGCTCGACCCGCCGACGCCGCCCGAGTTCTCGCTCGCCGATATCGAGAAAAGCCGCAAGGATATCGTGCCGGTGGCGAAGCGCCCGACGCAGAAGATGAACCAGTACAACCTGGACAACCTGTTCTCGGTCACGCTGCGCGACGCCGGCGAGGTCGCGCTGATCGACGGCGACAGCAAGCAGATCATCAATATCGTCAAGACCGGCTATGCGGTGCATATCTCGCGCATGTCGGCGTCCGGGCGCTACCTGTACGTCATCGGCCGCGACGCGCGGCTGGACCTGATCGACCTGTGGCTGCCCAAGCCCGATATCGTCGCCGAGGTGAAGATCGGCATGGAAGCGCGCTCGGTCGAGACCTCCAAGTACAAGGGCTATGAGGACAAGTACGCGGTGGCCGGCTCGTACTGGCCGCCGCAGTACGTGATCATGGAGGGCGACACGCTCAAGCCGCTCAAGGTGGTATCCACGCGCGGCATGACCGTGGACAACGAATACCACCCCGAGCCGCGCGTGGCGTCGATCGTGGCCAGCCATTTCCATCCCGAGTTCGTGATCAACGCCAAGGAGACCGGCAAGATCCTGATGGTCAACTACTCGGACCTGGCCAACCTGAAGACCACCACCATCGACTCGGCCAAGTTCCTGCATGACGGCGGCTTCGATTCAACCGGGCGCTACTTCCTGGTCGCCGCCAACGCCTCGGACAAGATCGCCGTGGTCGACACCAAGGAAGACAAGCTCGCTGCACTGGTCAACGTCGGCAAGACCCCGCACCCGGGCCGCGGCGCCAACTTCACGCATCCGCAGTTCGGCCCGGTCTGGGCCACCAGCCACCTGGGCGACGAGACCATCAGCCTGATCGGCACCGACCCCGCCGGCCACCCCGCGCAGGCGTGGAAAGTGGTGCAGACGGTCAAGGGCCAGGGCGGCGGCTCGCTCTTCATCAAGACCCATCCCAAGTCGTCCAACCTGTGGGTCGATACGCCGCTGAACCCGGATGCCAAGCTCAACCAGTCGGTCGCGGTATTCGACACGCGCAACCTCGACGCCGGCTTCAAGGTGCTGCCCATCGCCGAGTGGGCCGACCTGAAGGGCAGCGGCGCCAAGCGCGTGGTGCAGGCCGAATACAACAAGGCCGGCGACGAGGTCTGGTTCTCGGTGTGGGGCACCAAGGATGGTGAATCCGCGCTGGTGGTGGTCGACGACAAAACCCGCACGCTCAAGACCGTGATCAAGGACAAGCGCCTGGTCACGCCGACCGGCAAGTTCAACGCCTACAACACGCAGCACGACGTCTACTGAGCCCGTGTCGTTTTGCGCCAGGAACCTCGCCGCGCCCCGGCGCGGCGAGGCCTGCCAGGCCCCCGCGTTCCTTCCATGGAGAAATGCATCATGCGAACACTACCCGCGCTGCCTGCGCTGCTGGCAGCGATCGGCTGCGTGCTGGCAATCGGCACCGCCATGCCGGCCCACGCCAGCCAGGCGCTGGCATCGAGCAAGGCCTGCCTGGCCTGCCATGCCATCGACAAGAAAATGGTCGGCCCCGCCTTCCAGGACATCAAGGCCAAGTACACCGGCCGCAAAGACGCGCAGGCGCAGATGGTCCAGTCCATCCTGAAAGGCAGCAGCGGCCGCTGGGGGCCGGTGCCGATGCCGGCCAACGCGGTCAGCGCGGCCGACGCCAACACGCTGGCCAAATGGATTCTCTCCCTCTGAACCGTATTGCATGGCACCGCGCCGCGGTCGCGTTGCTGGCCGCCACAGCCTGCGCAAGCGCGCTCGCATCCGCGGACCCGCCCGCGCCGGCGCGCCGGGCGCAACTGGCGCACTGGCTGCGCGATGACTGCGGCGCCTGCCACGGCATGACCTTGCGCGGCGGGCTGGGCCCGCCGCTGACGCCTGCCAGCCTGGCAGGCAAGCCGCCTGACGGCCTCGTCGCCACCGTGCTGTACGGCCGGCCCGGCACGGCGATGCCGCCGTGGCAACCTTTCATGACGCAGGATGAAGCCCGATGGCTGATCGATCGACTGCAGGCCGGCCAGCCGCCGGCCGTCACGCCGCAAGGCAACTGATGCGCGGGCTGGGCGCGGCGGCATGCACTGCGCTCGCTGCCGTATGTATCGCCGTGCTCGCCGCCGGTTGCGCCGCCACCGTGCGCGGCACCGGTGACCTCGGCGTGGTGGTGGAGCGTGCCGCGGGCCGGCTGCAGATCGTCGAGACCACCGGCATGACGCGCCTCGCCACGGTCGAAGGGCTGGGCGACCTGTCCCATGCCAGCGTGGTGTTCTCGCGCGATGCGCGCTACGCCTACGTGTTCGGCCGCGACGGCGGCCTGACGCGCGTGGACCTGCTTGGCGCCCGCATCACCCACCGTGTGCTGCAGGCCGGCAACAGCATCGGCGGCGCGATCTCGCAGGACGGCCGCGTGGTGGCCGCGCAGAACTATGCGCCGGGCGGCATCCGGCTGTTCGACGCGCAGACGCTGGCGCCGCTGGCAGAGCTGCCGGCGATCGGCAGCGACGGGCGCCGCGCCAAGGTGGTCGGGCTGGCCGACCTGCCCGGCCGGCGCTTTGCCGCGAGCCTGTTCGAATCCGGCGAAATCTGGATCATCGACGCCAATGACCCGCGCCACCCGCAGGTGACGCGACTGCCCGCCGGGCGCGAGCCCTACGACGGGCTGGTCACGCCCGACGGCCGCTGGTACCTGGCCGGCCTGTTCGGCGAAGACGGCCTGGCGCTGGTCGACCTGTGGCAGGCACCGCCGCAGGCGCGCCGCATCCTGTCCGGCTATGGCCGCGGGAATGCGCCGCTGCCGGTCTACAAGATGCCGCACCTGCGCGGCTGGGCCATGGCGCAGGGCATGGCGTGGCTGCCGGCGATCGGCCGCCATGAAGTGCTGGTGGCCGATCCCGCCAACGGCTGGCGCGAGGCGGCGCGCGTGGCGCTGGCGGGCCAGCCGGTGTTCGCCATGGCGCGGCCCGACGGGCGCCAGGTCTGGGTCAACTTCGCCTTTCCGCACAACGACACCGTGCAGGTGATCGACACCGCCACGCGCAAGGTGGTGCGCACGCTGCGCCCCTGCCGCGGCGTGCTGCACATGGAGTTCACGCCCAAGGGCGAGGCGCTGTGGCTGTCCTGCCGCGACGACAACCGCGTCGAGATCTACGACACCGCCACGCTGGCACGCGTGGCCACGCTGCCTGCGGACAACCCCAGCGGCATCTTCTTCACCGCACGCGCGCAGCGCTTTGGCATGTAGGGCGCGCCATGATCAACGAGCAAAATCTCTATGACCAGCTGCAGCGCGGCTTCCCGCTGCAGCCGCGGCCCTACCAGGCGCTGGCCGCGAAAGCGGGCCTGTGCGAGCACGCGCTGCTGACCCTGCTGGCGCGCGATCTCGGCACCGGGCGCATCAGCCGCGTCGGCGCCGTGTTCGCGCCCAACGTGATCGGCGTCAGCACCCTGGGCGCCTTGTCGGTGCCGCCGGCGCAGCTCGATCGCGTGGCGGCGCGCGTCAGCGCCTGCGCGGCGGTCAGCCACAACTACGCGCGCAGCGGCCATCGGTACAACCTGTGGTTTGTCGCCGGCGCGCGCGAGCGCGGCATGCTCGATGCCACGCTGGCGTCGATCGGCGACCTCACCGGGCTGGCGCCGCTTGATCTGCCGATGGCGCGCGAGTACCACATCGACCTGGGCTTTCCGCTGGCACGGCCGCACGGCACCCGCCCGCGCCGGCCCGCCGGGCTGGCGGCGCTGGCCGCCGCGGTGGCGCTGGACGACGATGACTGGCGCCTGGTCGCGGCGCTGGAAGCCGGGCTGCCGCTGACGCCGCGCCCCTTCCATGCGCTGGCCCGGCAGGCGCGACTGGCCGTGCCGCAGGTGCTCGAGCGGCTGGCGCAATGGTCGGCGCAAGGCGTGATCCGGCGCCTGGGGGTGGTGCTGCGCCACGGGCGCTTCGGCTACCGCCACAACGCCATGTGCGTGTGGGATGTGCCGGACGGCCGCGTCGACGCCATCGGCATGCGCCTGGCGCGGCAGCCGCGCGTGACGCTGTGCTACCGCCGCGAGCGCCGGCTGCCGGACTGGCCCTACAACCTGTTCGCGATGATCCATGCCCGCAGCGCGCAAGACCTGCAGGCCGCACTGGCGCAGGTCCGCGCCGCCGCCGGCCTGGAGCAGGTGCCGGGCTCGGTGCTGGTCGGCACGCATTGCTACAAGCAGCGCGGCACGCGCTATGCCACCGAGGTGCCGGCATGAACGGCGCCGCCGCGTCCTGCGACGCCATCGATGCTGTCGAACCGCTCGATGCGCTCGACCGCCGCATCATCAACACCCTGCAGCGCGGCCTGCCACTGGTGCCGCATCCGTACGCCGAAGCGGCCGCGGCGCTCGGCATCACCGAGGCCGTGCTGCTGGAACGGCTGCGTGCACTGCTGGCCGCCGGCGTGCTGACGCGCTTCGGCCCGTTGTACCAGGTCGAGCGCGCGGGCGGGCGCTTCGTGCTGTGCGCCTGCCATGCGCCGGCAGCGCGGCTGGAAGCCGTCATCGCCGCCATCAACGCCCACCCGGAGGTCGCGCACCACTACGCGCGCACCCACCACCTGAACCTGTGGTTCGTGGTGGCGGTGGCGCGGCCGGAACAGGTCGCGCCGGCGCTGGCGCGCATCGCCGCGGCGGCCGGGGTCGAGGTGTTGCCGTTTCCCAAGGAACGCGAGTTCTTCGTCAACCTCTATCTGCCCGCCTGATGCCGCACCCTCCCGACGCTGCCGATCCCACCGACCTGGCGCTGATCCGCGCCACCCAGGCCGGCCTGCCGCTGGTATCGGCGCCGTACGCCGCGGTCGCCGCGGAACTGGGCCTGACCGAGGCGGAAGTGATCGCGCGCCTGGCGGCGATGCAGGCGCGCGGCGTGCTGCGCCGCATCGCCGCCGTGCCCAACCACTACCGGATCGGCTGGCGCGCCAACGGCATGACGGTGTGGGACGTCGACGATGCCCGTATCGATGCGCTCGGCGCGCGCGTCGGCGCGCTGCCGTTCGTCAGCCATTGCTACCGGCGTCCGCGCCGCCTGCCGCACTGGCCCTACAACCTGTTCGCGATGGTCCACGCGCGCTCGCGCGAAGCGGCCGCGCCGCAGGTCGCCGCGATCGCGGCACTGCTGGGCGACGCCTGCCGCGCGCACGACGTGCTGTGGTCCACCCGCGTACTGAAGAAGACCGGGCTGCGGCTGCCCGAACCCGGCGAGTCCGCCACACCTGACTGAAAGAACCGATCGGAAGCCCCCACATATGTTCCGCCTGTCCCGCTTCATGGAAGCCCTGCGCGATGACGGCCCGGTGCCGCCGCCGCGCCAGCCCGCCGGCCCGGTGGTGATCTGGAACCTGATCCGCCGCTGCAACCTGAACTGCCGCCACTGCTACGCCACCTCGGCCGACACCGACTTCAAGGGCGAGCTCGATACCGCCGCAGCGCTGGACGTGCTGGGCCAGCTGCGCGACGCGCGCGTGCCGGCGCTGATCCTGTCCGGCGGCGAGCCGCTGCTGCGCCCCGACCTGTACGAGATTGCCGCGCACGCACGCGCGCTCGGCTTCCACCTGTCGCTGTCGTCCAACGGCACGCTGCTCGATGCCGGCCACGCGGCGCGGCTGGCGGCGGCGGGCTTCGACTACGTCGGCGTCAGCCTCGACGGCCTGCCCGCTACGCACGACCGCTTCCGCCGCAGCGACGGCGCCTTCGCGCAGGCGCTCGCGGGCTTGCGCACGGCGCGCGCGGCCGGGCTGCGCGTGGGCGTGCGCATGACGCTGACCGAAGCCAACGCGGCACAACTGCCCGAGCTGGTGGCGCTGGCCGAGCGCGAAGGCATCGACAAGTTCTACCTGTCCCACTTCAACTATGCCGGCCGCGCGCGCAGCCACCGCGCCGACGACGCCCGCCACGCCCGCACCCGCGCCGCGCTGGACTGGCTGTTCGACCATGTCTGGCAACGCGCGCGCCAGGGACATGCGGGCGACTTCGTCACCGGCAACAACGATGCGGACGGGGTGTACCTGCTGTACTGGATCGCACAGCGCTTCCCGCACCGCATCGCCGACATGCGCCAGCGTCTGGAGCGCTGGGGCGGCAACGCCACCGGCGTCGGCGTGGCCAATATCGACAACCTCGGCAACGTCCACCCCGATACGATGTGGTGGCACGTGACGCTGGGCAATGTGCGCGAGCGACCGTTCGGCGAGATCTGGGCCGACCGCGCCGAGCCGCTGATGGCGGGCCTGGCCAGCACGCCGCGCCCGCTGCAGGGGCGCTGCGCGGGCTGCGCGCACCGCGCCATCTGCAACGGCAACACGCGCGTGCGCGCGTTTGCGCTGACCGGCAACGCGTGGGCCGAAGACCCGGGCTGCTACCTGAGCGATGCCGAGATCGCGCACGCGCCTGGCGCGGAGGTCGCGGCATGACGGCACTGATCCGATGGCTGGGCATGCTGGTGCTCGCCTGCATCGCGCAAGCCGCAACCGCCGCCGACCCGGCTGCACTCTACAGCCAGCACTGCGCCGCCTGCCACGGCGCCGACCGCCTCGGCGGCATGGGCCCCGCGCTGCTGCCCGAGAGCCTCGAGCGCCTGCGCGCCAGCGAACTCGATACCGTGCTGCGCGACGGCCGCGCGGCGACGCAGATGCCGGCCTTCGGCGCCACGCTGGCGGCGCCGGAACTGCAGGCGCTGGCGCGCTGGCTGCGTTCGGCGCCCGCCGATGCGCCGCAGTGGAGCAACGACGCGATCCGCGCCAGCCACGTCGTCACGCACGCGCCCGGCACGCTGCCGGCGCGCCCTGTCTTCAGCGCCGACCCGCAGAACCTGTTCGTGGTGGTCGAGGCCGGCAGCCATCACATGACCGTGCTCGACGGCGACCGGCTGGCGCCGATCCATCGCTTTGCCACGCGCTTCGCCTTGCACGGCGGGCCCAAGTTCAGCCGCGACGGCCGCTATGTCTACATGGCCAGCCGCGACGGCTGGGTCAGCAAGTACGACCTGTGGAACCTGGCCTATGTCGCCGAGATCCGCGTCGGCATCAACACGCGCAACGTGGCCGTCAGCGATGACGGGCGCTGGGTGCTGGCCGGCAACACGCTGCCGCGCACGCTGGTGCTGCTGCGTGCCGACGACCTGTCGCTGGCGCGGGTGATCGATGTCAGGGGCCGCAATGGCGATGCCTCGCGGGTATCGGCGGTCTACGACGCCGCGCCGCGCCACAGCTTTATCGCGGCGCTGAAGGACATTGCCGAGGTCTGGGAGATCCCGTATGCCGACGCCGCCGGCGAACCCCTGGCATCGCTGGCGCCGCGTGCGATCGTGCTGGACGATGTGCTCGACGACTTCTTCTTCGACCAGCCCTACCGCCACATCCTCGGCGCATCGCGCAGCGGCGGCGGGCAGGTGATCGACCTCGACCAGCGCCGCAAGGTGGCGTCGCTGGCGCTTGGCGGCATGCCTCATCTCGGCAGCGGCATCACCTGGCAACGGCACGGGCATGAAGTGATGGCGTCGCCCGACCTCGGCCAGGGGCGCATCACGGTGATCGACATGCACGACTGGCACACCGTCGCGACCGTACCGACCAACGGCCCCGGCTTCTTCCTGCGCAGCCACGAGAACAGCCGCTATGCCTGGGCCGATGCCATGATGAGCCCGCGGCGCGATACGCTGCAGGTGATCGACAAGCAGACCCTGCAGGTCGCCGGCAGCGTTACGCCCAGCCCCGGCCGCACCGCCGCGCATGTGGAATTCACGCGCGACGGGCGCTATGCGCTGGTCAGCCTGATGGAGCGCGACGGCGCGATCGTGGTCTACGACGCCGCCACGCTGCAGGAAGTAAAGCGCATCCCGATGGACAAGCCCATCGGCAAGTACAACGTCTTCAACAAGACCACGCGCTCGGCGGGCACCAGCCACTGAGCGCGTGGCGCGATCCCGCTGAGCGCGTGGCGCGATCCCGCTGAGCGCGTGGCGCGATCCCGCTAAGCGCGTGGCGCGATCCCTTTGCAGGAGTCCAACATGCAAGCACCGCTGAAGCCCGGCAAGGTCTGGCTGGTCGGCGTCGGCCCCGGCAGCCCGGACCTGGTCACGGTACGCGCCATGCGCGCGCTGGCCGCGGCCGAGGTCTGGCTGGTCGATGACCTGGTATCGCCCGAGATGGCCGGCTATGCCAGCCCGGGCACCCATGTGGAGTGGGTCGGCAAGCGCGGCGGGCGCTGCTCGGTGAGCCAGCAGCGCATCCAGCAGCTGACGCTGCAGCATGCGCTGGCCGGCCGCGCGGTGGCGCGCGTCAAGGGCGGCGATCCGCTGCTGTTCGGGCGCGGCGGCGAAGAAGCCGCGTTCCTGCGCAGCCACGGGCTGCAGGTCGAGATCGTCAACGGCATCAGCAGCGGCATGGCCGCGGCGCAGGCGCTGGGCATTGCGCTGACGCATCGCGCCCACTGCCACGGCGTGACCTTCGTCACCGGGCACACCAGCGAACACGGCTCGCCAGACTGGCACGCGCTGGTGCGTGGCGGCACCACGCTGGTGATCTACATGGGCATGAGCCGCATCGCCGCGATCCGCGACGGCCTGCTCGCCGCCGGCATGGCGGCCGGCACGCCGGCGGCGGTGGTGATGCATGCCGGCAGCGAGCAGGCACGCAGCTGGACCGGCTCGCTCGGCACGCTCGCCGAAGCGCTCGCGGCCGGGCTGGCGAGCCCGGCGGTGGTGCTGGTCGGCGGGGTGGTGGCGGACACGCTGGCCACAGTGGAGGCGATGGCTACGGGGGCGGACTCGCTGGCCGCTTAGCAGCGCCGGCGCGCTGCCGGTTTGCTCCCCTCTCCCAGCCTGCGGGAGAGGCAGCCTTTGCTGGCGGCGGTGGCTGCGGCTTGGCGCTGTCAGTAAGGCAACCCCACGTAGTTCTCCGCCAGCACCCGGCACGCCGCCTCCGACCCCACCAGGTAATCGAGCTCGGCACGCTGCATGCGCAGCGAGAACGGATCCGCATCCGGGAAACGATGCATCAGCGCAGTCAGCCACCATGAAAAGCGCTCGGCCTTCCAGATGCGGCGCAGGCAGCGCGCCGAGTAGGCGTCCAGCTCGCGCTGGTCGTCATGGCGGTACGCGGCAATCAGCCCGTCGGCCAGGGTCAGCACGTCGCTGGCGGCCAGGTTGAGCCCCTTGGCGCCGGTGGGCGGCACGATATGCGCGGCATCGCCGGCCAGGAACAGGTTGCCGAAGCGCATCGGCTCGCACACAAAGCTGCGCAGCGGCGCGATGCTTTTCTCGATGCCCGGCCCCGTCACCAGCGACTGCGCCGACTGCGGATCGAGGCGGCGGCGCAGTTCGTCCCAGAAGCGTTCATCGGACCAGTCCTCCACCCGCTCGCTCGACGGCACCTGTACGTAGTAGCGGCTGCGCGTGCGCGAGCGCATGCTGCACAGCGCAAAGCCGCGTTCGTGGCTGGCGTAGACCAGTTCATCCGCCACCGGCGGCGTGTCCGACAGCATGCCGAGCCAGCCGAACGGATAGACGCGCTCGAAGATCTGCGTGGCGGCGCGCGGCACGCTCTGGCGGCTGACACCGTGGAAGCCGTCGCAGCCGGCAATGTAGTCGCAGTGGATCTCGTGCGCCACGCCGTCCTTGCGGTAGCGGACCACCGGCCTTGCGCCATCGAAGTCATGCAGGCTGACTTCCTGCGCGTCGTAGACGGTGGCGATGCCCGCGTCCTGCCGTGCCGCCATCAGGTCGCGCGTGACCTCGGTCTGGCCGTAGACGGTCACGCTGCGGCCCACCAGCGCATGCAGGTCGATGCGATGCCGCTGGCCATCGAACGACAGCGCGATGCCGTCGTGCACCAGCCCTTCCTGATGCAGCCGCGCCGCCACGCCCGCACGTTCCAGCGCATCGACGGTCACGCTCTCGAGAATGCCGGCGCGGATGCGCCCCAGCACGTATTCCGGGCTGCGTTGCTCGACGATGATGTTGTCGATGCCCGACCTGGCCAGCAACTGGCCGAGCAGCAGGCCGGCGGGGCCGGCGCCGATGATGGCAACCTGGGTGCGCATGTTTTGTCTCCTTGTCCGTATTGATCTTCTGGCGCTAACGATAGTTGCGGCACGCCCGCCACGGAATGGACAGACCGAACCAATGACAGGACAATCGGAACATTGCTGGTAAACACTGATGCCCCCCCGTGAGACCTGTCCCGAGCTACTCCCTGTACGGCGTGAATTCGTCCGAGCCGCTGTCGGACCAGCTGCATTTCGAGTCGATTGCCGCGCGCAGCCGCCTGCACGGGTGGGAGATCAAACCCCACCGGCATGAGCGCTTCCTGCAAATTCTGTACATCCACGCGGGCGGCGGCGAAGCCCTGCTCGAAGAGCGCCGCGAGCCGCTGCGCAGCGGCTCGCTGGTGACGATGCCGCCGCGGCACATCCACGGCTTCGTGTTTACGCCGGACACCGACGGCATGGTCGTCACCATGACCGACAGCCACCTGCGCACGCTGCTGGCGGGCGTGCCGGATGCGCTGCCGCTGTTCGAACACCCGCGCCATGACCGCGTGCGGCGCGGCCATGCGCTGGCGGGTGCGCTGGCGCTGTTCCGCGGGGAAATGGAAGCCGTGTCGGCCTGGCGCGGGGCCTCGCTGTCGGCGCTGCTGACGCTGGTGCTGACCGGCATCGCGCGGCTGGCCAATGCCGACCAGCCGGCCGCCGCGCGCAGCAGCAGCCGCCCGGCGCGGCACTTCCAGCACTTCCAGCAACTGCTGGAATCGGACTACCGCGAGCACAAGGAGATCGGCTACTACGCCGGCGCGATCGGCATCACGCCCACGCAGCTCAACCGCGTCTGCCGCCACGCCTCAGGGCAGTCCGCCCTGCAGCTGATCCACGCGCGCGTGCTCGCCGAGGCGCAGCGCGACCTGCTCTTCAGCGACCTCGAAATCAAGCACATCGCGCTGTCGCTCGGGTTCGCCGATGCGGCGTATTTCTCGCGCTTCTTCGCCCGGCTGGTAGGGCAGGCGCCCACGGCGTTCCGCCAATCGGGGCGCGCGCGGCTGCCGGCGTTCGCGGTGCGCTGAGGGAGCGGACCATGCTGGCTTGTCCGCCTGGCCCATCGCGGCGAAGCGAGTGTCCGGCACAGGAAATCATGTAAATTGCGTTTTCCTGGATTTACGATAACCCTCATTCATGAAAGCCACCGCCGCGCCCGCGCTCGAGATCTTCCGCAACCGCGTGCGGCTGCGGCATCTCTATTGCTTCGTGGCGGTGTCTCAGACCCAGCACCTGGGCCGCGCCGCCGAGCGGCTGGGGCTGACGCAGCCCGCGGTGTCCAAGACCCTGAGCGAGCTCGAGGATCTGACCGGCACGCGCCTGCTGGTGCGCCAGCGCGCGGGCACCGAGCTGACCACCGCCGGCACGCGCTTCCTGCGCCACGCGCTGCGCATTCTTGCCGATATCGACGCCGCGGCCGACAGCATGGCCGGCGAGCAGGCGCAGCCGCAGGAGCGCATCCGGCTGGGGGCCCTGCCCAGTGTGGTGCCCGCGGTGCTGACCGATGCCCTGCTGCGCTTTCGCGCCGCGCATCCCGAGGTCGGGCTTGCGGTCCAGACTGGCATGAACCGCAGCCTGATCGACCAGCTCAAGGCCGACGTGCTGGATCTTGTGATTGGCCGGATGGATGACCCGGTGGCGATGGAGAGCCTGTGGTTCGAATCGCTGGGCCCGGACTCGCTGGCACTGGCGGTACGTCCCGGACATCCGCTCGCCGCCGTCTCGCGGCCCACCTTGCTCGACGTGATGGCATGGCCCCTGGTGATTCCGGCAGCGGGCTCGATCCCCCGCCACAACACCGAAAGCCTGCTGGCCCGCCACGGCCTGCCCCTGCCGGGCGGATGCGTGGAATCGTCGGATGCCTACCTCGGCCGGCTGCTGGCCCGCCACAGCGACTGCGTGTGGGCGGCGCCGCTGTCCGCGGTGCAGCGCGCGGCGGCCGAGGATGAACTGGTGCTGCTGCCGCTCGATACCCAGGGCACCGAGGAACCGATCGGCTTGCTGCGGCACGGCGACCGCGCGCTCAGCCCGATGGCCGAAGCGCTGGCCGACTGCATCCGCGCCGCGGCCCGGCCGCTTGGCGCTCAGTGAGCCGCCACGCCTGCGCTGCCGGCGGCGTCGGCATCCGGCGCGCGAGTGCCGCTGACATGCTTGACCACCAGCGCGCCGGCGGCCAGCAATGCCGGCACCGCGAGCAGCGTAAAGATGGTGTCGAAGCCGAGATGCAGCCGCAGCAGTTCGGCACCGAGCAAGGCCCCGGCAATGCCGCCGAAGCGGCCGATGCCAAGCATCCACGCCACCCCGGTGGCCCGGCCCTGCGTCGGGTAGAACGCCGCGGCCAGCGAAGGCATCGACGACTGCGCGCCGTTCATCGCGGTGCCGGCCAGAAAGATCAGCACGCCCAGCAGCACCTGGCTGCCGGTGCCGTGGCCCACGGCGTAGATCAGCACGCCGGTGGCGGCGTAGGTGATGGCAATGACCTTGTTCGGATTGAAGCGGTCCATGAACCAGCCGGCGGCGATGGTGCCGATACCGCCGCCGAGCGGGAACAGCGCCGTCAGGATTGACGCATGGCGGATCGAGAAGCCGGCGTCCTTCATCAGCGTGGGCATCCAGCTCGTCAGCAGATAGAAGATGACCAGCCCCATGAAGTAGGTACACCACAGCATCGCCGAACCCAGCCGATAGCCGGGCGCCAGCACGGTGCCGATGGCGGAGCGGGCCGCGGGCGCCGGTTCGCCGATGATGAAGGTATGCGCGCCGGCCGCATCCGCGCCCGTCACGCGCCGCAGCAGCCGGCGGATCTGGTCGGCCGGATAGTTGCGCACCACCATGTAGCGCACCGACTCGGGCAGCAGCACCACCAGCAGCAGTGCGAGCGCAAGCGGCGCGATGCCGCCGAGCAGCAGCACGCTGTGCCAGCCGAAATGCGGGATCATCGCGGCGGCGACAAAGCCGCCGGCGGCGGAGCCGAGCGGAAAGCCGCAGAACATGGTGTTCACCAGCACCGCGCGGCGGCGTTGCGGCGCGAACTCGGCGGTCAGCGTCACGGCATTGGGCATGGCGGCGCCCAGGCCCAGGCCGGTCAGGAAGCGCAGCGCGGTCAGCCAGCCCAGCGTGGGCGCAAAGGCCGTGGCCAGGCTGCAGGCGCCAAAGAAGAAGACCGACAGCACCAGCACCTTCTTGCGGCCGATGCGGTCGGCCATCGGGCCCGCAAAGATCGCGCCGAAGGCCAGGCCGAACAGCGCCGCGCTCATGACGGGACCGAGGGCCGATTTCTCGATGCCCCACTCCTGCACCAGCGCCGGCGCGATATACCCGACCGCGGCGGTATCGAAACCGTCGACCGCAACCACCAGGAAGCACAGCACAAGGATGAGCCACTGGTAGCCAGTGAATCGCTGGCCGTCGATCAGGGCCTGGACGTCGGCGATGCCAGCGTTGGGTGGGAGGGATTGAGGCACTGTTGTCTCCGTCTGCCTTGGGTTGCCCGGTGCGTCGGCTTGCAGGCGCTACCGGGCGCCACGATTGTTCTAATAGCGAACCTTGGTTCTCTAATTGAACGCATCTTAGGCAACGGGGATCGGGGCTCAGAATTAGCGTTAACCCCGGCAGAAACGTGGAGCTGCGGAAATCGAGAATTGCCAAGAATTTGGCGGCGCTCCCTCTCTTTGCCTGCCCTTCAAGCCATCGGTTGATGCTTTATTGCAGGTTTTCCTTGTGGTGCTGCAACTTTCCGGCGGACGCATTGATATAGATAACGAAATTTCATACTCAACGCGCCAGCTCTCAATTTACATTCGCCGAACCCTCTGAACTGTCGGGGCCCAGGCAGCCGGCGCTCCCGTCCGGTCGGAATCTACGCGCCAACACGCCGGTCAAATGCCTCAAGACTGGCCTCACGATCCCCAACCAATGCAACGCCTGCTCCTCATCCTGGGCGCCGTGCTGCTTGCCGCCGGCGCCGCGTGGCCCTGGCTGTCGAAACTGCCGTTCGACCGCCTTGGCCGCCTGCCCGGCGACATCCATATCGTCCGCGACGGCTTCAGCTTCTACCTGCCGGTCACGACCTGCATCCTGGTGTCGGTGGTGATTTCGGTGGTGATCTGGCTGCTGCGGCGCTGAGCCCGCGCCGGCGGCATCAGTCCGCCTGCGCGTCGGTGCGGAACACCGCCACCGCCCGCTGCATCTGCAGCGCCTGCTCCCGCAACGACTGCGCCGCGGCCGCGGCCTGTTCCACCAGCGCGGCGTTCTGCTGCGTGACCTGATCCATCTGCGCCACCGCCTGGTTGACCTGGCCGATGCCGCTGCTCTGCTCGCGCGAGGCCTGGCTGATCTCGTCCATCATCGCCGTGACCCGGCCGATGGCGGCGACGGTGCCGGCCATGGTCGCGGCAACGTCCAGCGCCAGCGTATTGCCCGCGGCCACGCGCTCGCCGGATTGCGAGATCAGCATGCGGATCTCCTTGGCCGAGGCGCCGGCGCGCTGCGCCAGCCCGCGCACTTCGCTGGCCACCACCGCAAAGCCGCGGCCGGCCGCGCCGGCGCGCGCCGCTTCCACCGCCGCGTTCAGCGCCAGGATATTGGTCTGGAAGGCAATGCCGTCGATCACCGCGATGATGTCGGCGATGCGCTTCGAGTCGGCGTCGATCGCCTGCATGGTCTGCTGCATGCGCCCGACCGCGTCGCCGCCGGCGCGCGCCGCGGCCGAGGCTTCGCGCGCCAGCGCGCTCGCCTGCGCGGCATTGCCGGCATTCTGCTGCACCGTCGCGGTCAGCTGCTCCATGCTGGCCGCGGTCTGCTCCAGCGACGACGCCTGCTGCTCGGTGCGCTGCGACAGGTCGATATTGCCCTGCGCGATCTCGCCCGCCGCGGCCAGCACGTTGTGCGCGCCGGCCTTGGTGTCGCCGATCAGCGTGCGCCAGCCGGCCGCCAGCGCCAGCAGATGCCGCTTGATTTCGCTGAGCTCGTCGCGCCCGCGCACCGCAAGTTCCGCGGTCAGGTCGCCGGCATTGATGCGCGCGACCATCGCGGCGACCTCGCGCACGTCGGCGCGCATGGCGCGGCTGAAGCCGATAAACAGGTAGAACGCGGCGCCCACCGTCACCAGCGCAATGCCGGCCAGCCACGCGATCTGCCGGCCCTGCGCCGCGGCGCGCTGGGCCAGCATCCCGGCGGCGATCGCGGCGAATTCGCGGCTGGCTTCGGCCACGCCTTCGATCGCGGCGGTGGCTTCGTCGAAATACGCCCTGGCCTCGATGTCGATGCCGGCCGCACCCAGCATGCGCACCTGCAGCGTGCGATGGAAACGGTCCATCGCGTCCAGCCGTGCCAGCGCGGCATCGATGCGCGCGCGGTAAGCGGGTGCGGCCTTGCCGAGCCGCGCGATATCGCGCCGTATCGTGTCCAGCCCGGCACGGATCTGTTCGGCCAGCGCGCCCAGTCCCGCCTGCTGCGCGGCATCGGCATAGCCGCCCTGCGCAATGATGCCGGCGCCGCGGCCGCGCGCCAGCGCGCTCTGTTCGGCCAGTTGCGGCATCGGTCCCGTCAGCAGGCTGACCAGGTAGTACGAGCCGGCCTCGCTGTCCAGCGTCAGATGCGAGCGTTCGGCAACATCGGCGATAAACGCCTGCGTCTGCCGCACCAGCGCGCTGTGGCGCTCGAACAGCGGCCCCGCCGTGGTGTCCAGGCCAGGCCCGCGCAATTGCTGCCAGTCCTGCTCCAGCTGGCGCATGCCGGCCGCGAGTTCAAAGTCGGGATTCTGCGCAATGCTGCGCGACAGTGCGGTGAGGCTGGCCGCCGCCTTTTCGTCGGCCTGGTCGAAGGTGGCGCGGAAGGCGGCATTGCCCGACAGCACCGCATGCGCGGCGCCGCGCCGGACCTGGGTCTCGCGCATGAAGTCGAGCGCGTGCCCGACCACCGCCAGCCCGCGGATTTCATGGCTGGTGGTGCTGCGCGCCTGCGCCGCGTCGCGCAGCGCCACGGACAGCGCGCCGACCAGCGGCACCAGGAACAGCACGGCAATCAATGCCAGCTTGCGGCGGATATTCAGGCGCGCCATCAGGCGCTCGGCGGGAAGGAACAGAGGGGGCATGGGAGGGTCACAGAGGGGCTTGATTACCCCTGCTATCGGCCCGCTTTGGTGGTGCTGAAGCGCAGATATCCGGGTTTTTGACGATGCGCAAATGCGGTGCGACAAAAGCGCTGAAGTGGGGCAAACAGCGCGCCGATCAGGGGCATGTTGCCCTGCTGTCGGGCTGTTTTTCCGGCATTGCCGGCACGGTTACAGCTGCGCGCCGATCAGCGAGGCCAGCCGGTCGCGCAATCGTTCCTGCCATGGACGGTTGCGCCACGCCTCATAGGTCATCGGCCGCGACAGCTTCAGGTCTTCCTCGAAGATCCGCGTCTGCTGCGCGGCAAACGCCGCGTCGAGGATATTCAGCGTGGCCTCGTCATTGAGCCGGAACGAGCGGTTGTCGAAGTTGGTCGATCCCACCGAGACCAGCAGGTCGTCGACGATCAGCACCTTGCAGTGGTACATGGTCGGCGCGTACTCGGCGATCAGCGCGCCGGCCTTCAGCAGCTCGCCCCAGCGCGCGCGCGACGCCGAGCGCACGGTCTCCGAATCGATATGCTCGCCCGGCACGATCACCCGCAACCTGACGCCTCTTGCCAGCGCTGCCAGCAAGGCCTTCTCGGTCAGCGCGTCGGGAACGAAATACGCCGCGGACAAATCGATGGTGCGCGCCGCCGCGGTGATCGCCAGGTGGTACATCAGCGCCATGCTCTCGCTGCCGCCCGTCGGCGAACTGCTGAACATCTGCGCGCGGCCATTGCCGACCGGCGGCAGCTCGGGGAAATAGTCGGGGCCATGCGGCACCACGCCGCTGACCTTGATCCAGTTGTCGAGGAACACCGACTGCATCTGGCCGACCACCGGCCCTTCCACCTCGAAATGCGTATCGCGCCAGTGGTCGGGGTCCTGCGCATGGCCGGTCCACTCCGGCGCGATGCCGACACCGCCGGTAAAGCCGAAGCGGCCGTCGATCACCAGCACCTTGCGGTGGGTGCGGTTGTTGAGCTTGCCGATGGTGTACCAGCGCACCGGATGGTAGCGGCGTACATCCACGCCGGCATTGGTCATCAGTTCAAGCGCGCCCTTGTCGATCTTGGAACTGCCGACCGCGTCCAGCAACACCTTGACGCTGACGCCGGCCCTGGCGCGATCGGCCAGTGCCTGTGCGAAATCATGGCCGATATCGCCCGACCAGTAGATATACGACTCGAAGTTGATGGTCTTCCGCGCGGCGCGGATCGCGCCCAGCATCGCCGGGAAGATCTCGTCGCCGTTCCTGAGCACGCGGTAGCGGTTGCCGTCGACCACGGGCGGGCCCAGCAGCACGCCCAGCTCGCGCGCGAACTGCGGGTCTTCCAGGCTGTAGACGCGGTCGAGGCGGCGCTCGATGCGCTTCTCGCCGCCGGCCAGGTTGTAGGCAACGATGCCCGCCAGGGCAAGCAACACGATGGCGGCGGCAAACGCGAACATGCGGCCCCTTGTCCGAAACCTGGGAAAGACGCGGCGGATCACGCAGGCACCATGATGTGGGGGCGCGGGATAGCCCGCGGCTGAGAGAGTGGCCAGTGGCCGATACAGGATAGGCGTTATCGGCGCTCTTGTGGCATCCGGCCCGCGCCGCGCCCGCGCGGCACGCGCGTCCGTTCGACCATGCCGGCGGCCGGGATGGCCTGGCGCATGGCGTCGGCGAACAGGCGCAGCCTGGCCGGATAGAAGCGCGCATGCGGATAGACCAGGTAGATCGGCAGCGGCTCGGCCTGCCACTGCGGCAGCAGGTGCAACAGCCTGCCGCTGGCAATGTCGTCGGCAAAGATCCATGACGAGCCCACCGCCACGCCCAGCCCCAGCCGGGCCGCCTCATGCAGCGCGTACAGGCTGTCGGTGCTCATGCGCGGCGCGAACGACAGGCCCTGGCGGGCCTGCGTCTGCCGGTGCTGCAGCACGATCTCGTTGCGATAGAACGTGCGCAGCGCCAGCCAGGGCAGGCCTTCCAGGTCTTGCGGGCGGCGCGGCAGCGGCTTGCCGTCGAACAGCGACGGCGCGGCGATGACCGCGCGCGGCACTTCGGCCAGGCGCACGGCCACCAGGCCGGGTTCATGCACCTCGCCCACATGGATCGCGCAATCGATCGCTTCGGCGATGAAATCCGGGGTGCGGTCGTGCAGCAGCCATTCGACCGCGACCTGCGGATACTGCCGCAGGTAGTCCGCCAGCGGACCCACCAGCACCTGCTGCCCGAACGCGTGCGGCACCACCACGCGCAGCGTGCCGCTGGGGGCGTGGCCCACGCCGCGCACGTCGGCCTCGAAGCGGGCCCAGTCGGCCACCAGTTCGCGCGCGCGCTCGTAGCAGCGCGCGCCGTCTTCGGTCAGCTTCATCGCATGGGTCGAACGCTGCAGCAGGCGTACGCCCAGCAGCCGCTCCAGCGTCTGCAGGCGCCGGCTGATGGTGGGCTGCGTGGTCTGCAGCTGCGCGGCGGCCAGCGACAGGCTGCCGGCCTCGACGATGCGCACGAAGGTCTGCATCAGGTCGATGCGGTCGGCGCCGGGCGCGCCGCGGGTAGCGGGAGCGGCGGCGCTCGGGTTGGTGGCTGGCGGGCCTTTCATACGCGTCTCGTATAGCCATTGTTCACCCCGCACGTCTACCAGAATCGGCGCGAGTGGACAACACTTCGGGCCATCCCAACCTCTTTGCGAACCGCGCAAACCCGCCATGTCCCCTGTTCCCGCAACCTCGCCCGCCGCTACGCTGGCCAGCCCTGCCGTGCCAGCGCGCCTGGTGCTGCTGCTCGCCACCGGCGCCGGCCTGGCGGTGGCCTCGCTGTACTACAGCCAGCCCATGCTGGGCGTGATGGCGCCCGACCTGCATGCCAGCGACGCCAGCGCCGGCGCCATCCCCACCCTGACGCAGCTCGGCTATGCGCTGGGCATCCTGCTGCTGGCGCCGCTGGGCGACCGCTATGACCGCCGCCATATCATCGTGGCCAAGGCGGTGGCGCTGGTCGGCGCGCTGCTGCTGGCGGGCCTGGCGCCGGGCATCGGCATGCTGCTGGTGTCGAGCCTGGTGGTGGGCCTGTCCGCGACGCTGGCGCAGGACATCGTGCCGGCGGCCGCCGCGCTGGCGCCCGCCGCGCAGCGCGGCAAGGTGGTCGGCACCGTGATGACCGGGCTGCTGCTGGGCATCCTGCTGTCGCGGGTGGTCAGCGGCTTCGTCGCCGCGCACTTCGGCTGGCGCGCGATGTTCGTGCTGGCGGCGGCCAGCATCGCCGCGGTCGCGCTGGTGGCGCGGCGCCAGCTGCCTCGCTTTACTCCCGCCACGACGCTGCCGTATCGCGCCCTGCTGGCCTCGCTGGCGGCACTGTGGCGCGAGCATGGCGCGCTGCGCCGCGCGGCGCTGGCGCAGGCGCTGCTTTCGGTGGGCTTCAGCGCGTTCTGGTCGACGCTGGCGGTGATGCTGCATGGCGCGCCGTTCCACCTGGGCAGCGAGGCCGCCGGCGCGTTCGGCCTGGCCGGGGCCGCCGGCGCGCTCGGTGCGCCGCTGGCCGGCCGCCTGGCCGACCGCGGCGGTCCGGAACGGGTGACCCGCGCGGGCGCGGCGCTGGCGGCGCTGTCGTTTGCCGCCATGCTGCTGACGCCGCTGCTGGCGCCGCAGGCGCAGCTGTGGCTGATCGGCGCGAGCGCCATCGGCTTCGACCTGGGAGTGCAGGTGGCGCTGGTCGCGCACCAGACCATCGTCTATGGCATCGACCCGGGCGCGCGCAGCCGCCTCAATGCCGTGCTGTTCGTCTGCATGTTCACCGGCATGGCCGCAGGCGCGGCACTCGGGAGCCTGGCGCTGGCGCGCTTCGGCTGGACCGGCGTGGCCGCGCTCGCCACCGCCGCGGCGCTGTCCGCGCTGGCGGTGCGGCTGCTGCCGCAGCGCGCGCCACAGTAAGCCGGAACCAGCCCTATGCCGCGGGCGCGGCCCCTGCGCCGGGCGTGCCCGCCTCATCGCCCTGCGCCGGCGCCAGCGGCACCTCCACCGTCAGCGCCGTGCCGCCGGGCGCCGAGCGGATCTGCAGCCGGCCGCCGATCGCCGCGGCGCGCACCTGCATATTGCGCAGCCCGCGCCCGCCGCGCGTGGCTGCGGCATCGAAGCCGCGGCCGTCGTCGGCCAGCGTGATGCGGATCGCCTGCGCGTCCGCCTGGGCCGTCACCGTCAGCGTGCGCGCCGCCGCGTGCTGCAGCACGTTGGTGATGCCTTCCAGCAGCAGGTATTGCAGCTCCTGCACCTTGCGCGCGGAGAAATCCGGCAGCGCCGGCAGGCGTTCGACCTCCCAGCGGATCTCCAGCCCGGCATCGGCGATGCGCGGCCCCAGCCGGTAGCGCAGGTTGCCCAGCACCGCGGCGAGGTCGCCGCCGGTGTCCTGCATGGCGTCGATGGACAACTTCAGCGAATCCAGCGCATGCCGCACCTGCGTGGCCACCTCCGTGCCGCTGGCCTTGCCCGATTCCAGCATCGACAAGGTCGTCACCAGCTGGCTGCCGAGCCCGTCGTGCATGTCGCGCAGGATACGGCCGCGCTCGCGCAGCGCGGTTTCCTCGGCGGCAATCCGCTGCGTGCGCGCAAAGGCCGCGCGCAGTTGCGCCTCGCGCTGCGCGACGCGCTCGGTCAGCACCTGGTTGGCGTTCTGCAGGCTCTGCACCGCGCTGGTGTAGCGCTCCACCAGCATCCACGCCATCACCACGCTGAACGGCACCGAGACATAGCGGGTCATCGAATGGACCCAGTAATAGTCGCCGGTCAGCCACACCTTGATCCAGTCCGCCAGGAACAGCAGCGCCGACACGCCCACGGTGACGGCCAGCAGCGTTGCCTCGCGGCTGGGCCGGCGCAGCGCGCCCCACACCATCGCGCCGGCCACGGTCAGGATGATGCCGACCTTGAGCAGCCAGCTCAGCGGAAACACCAGCGGATGGCTGGAGATAGCGGTCAGCGGCGCGATCACCGGCAGCGCCAGCCACAGGTAGGCGTTCAGGGTGCGATGCAGCCAGCGCCACGGCACCCGGATCACCAGCAGGCAGAACCTGGCGATGGCGCCCAGGAACACTTCGCGCGCGGCGGCGACGATATAGCCGCGCACTTCCGCCGGGATGGCGAGGTCATCGACGAAGTAGTCGAGCAGGCGCACGCTCCATGCCACCTCGGCCAGCCCGTACAGGCCGAACAGCGGATCGCGCTGGCGCCACCAGATCAGCAGCGCCAGGCCGCCCAGCACGACGCTGAGCACCGCCGCGATCAGCGGGCCGACCACGCGCAGCAGGAAGGCGCGCTCATACTGCGCGCGCACTTCGGCGGCCGGGCCCACCGTCACCGGCAGCAGGCCCGAGCGCGCATAGGCGCGCGCAGCCACGGTGATGCGCAGCAGGTTGCCGTGCGTGTTCGCCAGCTCCGGCGGCAACGCCACGTAATACGGGCGCTTGGCCAGCGCCGACGCCGGCGCGTCCAGGCGCCCGCCGGCGGCGACCAGCACGCCGTTGAGGCGCACCTCGTAGCTGCCGCCGGCCCACGGCACGAACAGTCCCCCGGGCGCGGCCGCGGGCCAGTTGCGGTCGAAGCGCAGGTCGTAGACCACGGTGCCGGACTTGCCCGGCATCACCCGGTCCCAGTAGTCGGGCAGCGTCAGCGCGCGCGCCGGCACAACGGTGCCGTCCGTCAGCGTGGCCGAGCGCGTGGCCGCGGCCAGCGCCATGGTGTCCGCCGCCGCCATGCCGGGCAGCAGCAGGCTGGCCCACGCCAGCAGCAGGGCGAGCGCGGTGCGCAGGGATGGCGGCCAGGACGGCATGGCGCGGTGCGCTTACAGGGACTTGAGCAGGCCGAGCTTGGCCGCCTCGAACACGGCCTCGCCGCGCGAGCGCACCGCCAGCTTGCCGTAGATGTTCTTGATGTGCGATTGCACGGTATGCACGCTCAGCCCCAGGTAGCGGGCGGTTTCGGCGTAGGTATAGCCGCGCGAGATCAGGTCCAGGATCTCGTTCTCGCGCACCGACAGCGTTACCGCGCCTGAAGCCGGGCCTGACCCCGGCGCCGCGCCCGCATCGCGCGCGGCTGCCTCCGGCGGTGCGCCGCGCAGCCGGTTCACCACCTGGCGCGCGATCAGCGGGCTCATCGGCGAGCCGCCCGCGCGCAGTTCGCCGATCGAGGCGGCGATGCGGTCGGTGGTTTCATCCTTGAGCAGGTAGCCGATGGCGCCGGCCTCGATGCTGGCCAGCACGTGCTGGTCGTCGCCAAACACGGTCACGACCATGCAGTCGCAGGCGGGATAGCGCTCGCGCGTGTTGCGGATCACGTCGATACCGCTGCCGTCGGGCAGGCCGAGGTCGCACAGCAGCACGTCGGGCTGGTGCTGCGCCAGCCACGCCAGCGCCTCCGCCACGGTCGAGGCGCAGCCCGCCACCGCGGCCTGCGCCGCATGCAGGTCGACGGCCTGCGCCAGCCGGCGCAGCGCCAGGGGATCGTCTTCGACGATCAGGACTCTTGTTGTACTTGCCATGCCTCTATTCCCGAGCCACGCCGCGATCCGGGCTCCTGCCCCCTGTGTTGCCGCGCGGTGCGCTGGCTGGGCAGGTTGCGCCGGCACGACGGCGGATTCTGACATATCCCGCCCGCGCGCGGACGGCCCGGCGGGCCCGTTCAGGGTAAACGCCGCCGCCCGTACCCATCGCACGGCCGCGCGGCGTTGCCCATCCCATATTCAGGGGAGGCGGTGCGCCGGAGCTGCTCCTATGATCGCGGCAAAACAGCCCATGGCCGTCCGGATGCCGGCCGGCACCGGGCAACAAAGCCATGACGGGAATACGGGGAGCATGACCGTGACAGACAAGACAGCCGGCACACCGGCCGCACGGGAAATCGGGGAAGCACGGGGGAAAGCCGCGCGCACCATCGCGGGCACCATCGCGCCAACGGCCGCGCAGCGGCTGGTCGGCGCGATGGCGGCATGCGGGCTGGTAGCGCTGCTGGCGGGATGCCTTGCCACCGCGCCGAACGCGGCCGGCGTGGCGGCGACGGAACTCGACCCCGGCCGCAAGGGGGCGGTGTCCGGCGTGGGCCTGGAGGGCCACGACATCGTCGCCATGGCCGACCAGATGATGCGCGACATCCTGGCGCAGCCGCGCTTCGCGCCCGGCCGCGACGGCAAGCGCCCGCGCATTGCCCTGGACGGCGCTAACTTTATCAACGACAGTGCCCAGCCGCTGGACCGCCAGCTGATCGTGGACCGGCTGCGCGTCAGCCTGAACCGCGCCGCGCAGGCGCGCATCCAGTTTGTCAGCACGCAGACCGCGCTGGTCGAGCGCGAACGCCAGGCCAAGCGCAGCGGCGCCACCGACGCGGGCACGCTGGGCCTGGCCCGCGCGCGCATCGGCGCCGACTACAGCCTGTCCGGCCGCATCGGTTCGCTCGACAGCCGCAGCGCCGCCACCGGCATGGTGCAGCGTTATATGCAGATCTCGTTCGAGCTGGTCGAGTTGGAAACCGGCGAACTGGTCTGGAGCAACATCTATGCATTCCAGCGCGCCGCGGCCGACGATGTGGTCTATCGCTAGCCGCTGCGGCACGCTTGCCGCGGTATCGATGCTGGCCGGCTGCGCCGCCACGCCGCCCGCGCATACCGGCTGCACGCCGTGGCAGCAGCAGCGCGCGCGCCCGTCGCTGCCGGTGTCGTTCCTGTCGCCGGAACTCGCCGCCATGGTGGCGGTGCCCGAAGCCGGCAGCGCGTCCAATGCCAGCGGGCTTGGCACCGTCCACGCCGGGCTGCACAACTGCACCGAATTCGACGTCGCGCTGCTGGTGCGCACGCGCTTTCGCGCGACGCAGCCGGGCGCTGCGACCGAGCCGCCCAGCGCCTGGCGCACGCTGGTGCTGCCGCCGCGCACGCAGGTCGACTACGCCGAACATGCCGTCATGGCCGGTTCCGTGCCGGCCGCGCTGGAGATCCTGGACGCCCAGCGCGCGCAGCAGCCCTACCGGCCGGCACAGCTCTATCCAGTGCTGCCCGGGCCCGCGCGGCCGTGACGGTCCCGCCGGCAGCACAGCCTTTCCCTGACGCCCTTTCATGCCCCAAGCCATGACCATTGCCCGCTTCATGCCACGCCTTGCTTCGCTTGCCACGCTGCTGGCCGCCCTTCTTGCCGGCTGCGCCGCGCCGCCGATGGCGCTGAAATCCACCCGCACCGGCGGCGACAACGCGCCCGTGGTGCGCGCCGACGTGGCGGGCAAGGCCGACCTGGCGGGCCTGAACGTGGGCGATACCGTCGCCGTATCCCCCGGCAACAACAAGGTCGTGGTGGCGTCGACCCCGCTGGTCTACACCCTGTATGAAGACGGCATGGTGACGCAGGCCGAGGTCCGGCGGCAGCAGCTCACGGTCAACCGCAAGGACGCGCCGCGCATCGAATTCATCAAGGGCGAGCTGCACCGCGGCGACTTCATCCGCCGCGAGATCCTGCTGGACCTGCACAGCAAGGATCCGGACGAGTTCAACCGCACCATCCACTTCCTCGCCTTCAACCGCGGCGACAAGGCCTTTCGCGGCGACCTGACGGTTTATGACCTGCTGCCCGCCGAACTGGAGCTGGTCACGCTGGGCAGCGCCAGCAAGTACACCGACCAGACCATGGTCAAGGGCGTGCTGAGCGGGCTGCCGTTCCTGTCGCTGGTGACGCTGGCCATGGACAACTATTCGCGCTCCGACGAAGCGGTGCCGATGCGGCATGAACGGCTGGACCAGGTGCAGAAGTTCACCTTCCAGCGGCTGGTGCTGGAGCCTGGCCAGGCGGTTGGCTTCACCATGCGCGTGCGCTACCAGCTGCCGGGCGAAGCGGAGCTGGCCGAACTGCGCGAAACCGCCGCGCCGCTGGCCCGAAAGCAGTAAGGGGCGGCCATGCGGATTCCCCACGCAGCGCGGGCATGGCGGCGCGCCGGCACGGCGCTGCTGGCACTGGCGCTGGCCACGCCGCTGCCCGGCGCGGCGGCATGGTTTGACGGCGACGAGAAGCGCCTCGCGGCCGAAGCGGACCGCTTTGTCGCCGACAAGCCCGCCGAACTGCAGCGCATCCTGCATACGCTGTACATGGAGGGCGAATGGAATGCGGTGCTCAATCTCGACCTGCTCGGCCTGGCCGCGATCGAGGCCGGCCGGCCGCGCTTGGCCGAACGCGCCTTCGACATGGCCGCGGCACGCATCCTGCGCGTCTATGCCGACGACCCGCACGCCCGGCAGGCGCGCTCGCTGTGGTCTGCCGAGAGCGTGAAGGACTGGAAGGGCGAGCCGTACGAACGCGCCATGACGTTCTACTACCGCGGCCTGCTCTACGCGCACGCCGGTGACTACCAGAACGCCCGCGCCGCCTTCCTGCAGGCCGATATCCAGAATGCCTTCGGGCAATACGAGCGCACCGACGACGGCCACGGCAGCTTTGCGCTGATGGCATGGCTGGCGGCATGGGCCTCGCAATGCGCCGGCGACCCCGCGCGCGCGGCCGAACTGGCCGCGCGTGCAGGGGGCGCGGCCGAGCCGTTCTACGCGCAAACCCGGGGCGCGCTGCCGCGGCACCTGAGCCTGTTCGAGGCCGGCCTCGGGCCCGAGAAAGTGACGCTGGGCGATACCAAGAGCCTGCTCGGCTTCCTGCCGCAAGGCGCGGCTACGGGCGCGCCGCGCATCCGCTACGGCTCGGAGGTAAAGCCACTGGCCGCGGGCACCGCCGCTGACCTGGACCGGGTCGCGCTGACCCGCGGCGGACGGCCGATCCAGGGCATCCTCGACGGCAAGGCGGTGTTCAAGGAAAACACCGCGACGCTGGCGGACGCTGCCGGGGCGCTGTCGGCAGGACTGGCGCAGGCGGCATGGTCGGGTGCGAACAGCGGCAACGCCGGCCTGGCCCAGGGGCTCGGTGCCGCCGGCGCGGCCGGCTCGCTGCTCAGCCTCGCCGCCGGGGCGCTGTCCAGCGCGACCAATGCCGAGGCCGATACGCGCTATTGGGCGTCCTTGCCCAAGACCGTCTACATCGAAGCGCTGGCGGCCCCGCTGTCGCACCCGGCGGTGCAGTTCGGCCCGGCCGCGGGCGGCAGGCCGCGCCCGGCGTTGCTGCAAGGCCGCCAGGGCAAATGTTCGCTGGCCTGGGGCCGCGAGCATTCCGCCTTCGATGGCGAGCACGGCGGCGTGGCCAACCCCTCGCCATGGCCGGCGGAACCGGTCGAGTCCGGGCGCGAGCGCGCCAACGCGGCGTTGCGCAACGAGTTGCTGGCACTGCCGTTCGGTCCGTGACCCTCCAGCGCCGCTCCGGGATTACGCGGGCGCTTCCTACCGTTGCAGCGCTTTCGACAGTTCTGCAGCGCAGCGTGCGGGCAATGCCACAACCGGCCGCCCGGGCTGCATCCCTTACACACTCTGAAACCCTTGCACGGACGCCCGTCCTCCCGGCGTCCGTCTGCCGGGGCCGCGCGGCCATCGGCCGCACGGTACGAATCTTGCCCCTTGCCGGATATCCGCCCGCGGTACCGGCGCAACTTTGCGCCCGTTTCCGCACATGGCGTTTTACCTTGTCAGGAAACCAGCATGGGCTACTACTACGATGAGCGTGAAGCGCGCGACCAGCGCGAGCGCCGCCAGGCATGGGACGACGATGACTGGCAGCCGGAATCGGAACGCGACCGCTGGCAAGCGCAGCGCCGACGCCAGCAAATGACCCCGGGCCAGACCAGCTACGGCGGCCCCGCCCGCCCGGCCCGGGAATTCAACGAGCAGTACGGCGCCAGCCGCTACCCGGAGCACCCGCGCGAGCGGCGCTACGGCAGCGACCTGCGCTATGGCCTGAACGGCGGCTACGGCTGGGAACGCGCCGGCGAATGGCGCGACCCGCAGGCCTGGGAGCGCGACGACGACTACGCGGAGCAGCAATGGCGCCAGAGCACCGAACGCGCCCGCGAACCGCGCGAGCGTTACCAGGGGCGCGAGCGCTATGAGCAGCGCTTTGAAGGCCGCGGATCGTCCCGCGATGAGGACCGGGCCCGCGAGCGCTACTTCAGCGACCTGCGCAGCGACCGCCGCTACTGGACCGACCCGGACGACGACGAAGAGGAAGAACACCGCTACATGGTCCAAAGCCACAGTCCGGGCTATCGGCAGTACGCGCAGCGGCGCGGCTGGGAGACCGATGAAGACCGCGACGACGATCGCGACGACGACCGCGAGCACGGCATGCTCTACAACCTGGGCCGCCGCATCGGCGAAGTAGTGGGCGACTGGTTCGGCACGCCCGACGAGCGCGAACGGCGTTCCGGCCCGCGCGGCTACCAGCGCAGCGACGAGCGCATCCGCGACCAGATCTGCGAGCGGCTCAGCTACGCGCGCGGCGTCGATGTGAGCGACGTCAGCGTCGACGTCAATGACGGCGTGGTGTCGCTGACCGGCACCGTGCGCGACCGCGGCCAGAAGTACTACATCGAGGACATGGCCGACGGCACCTACGGCGTCAAGGACGTCAACAACGACATCCGCGTGCGCCGCGACAGCGAGCGCGCCGGCGAGTCGTCCGGCGTTACCCGCAGCGCTGCCAGCACGGGCAGCGCGGGCAGCACCGGCAGCACGAGCAGTACCAGCAGCTCGGGCAGCGCGACCACCACTACCGGTGGCAGCGCCGCCGGCACCACCACGGGCAGCACCTGGCGCGCATAAAAGCGAGTAGCCGGCGGAACAATCCGCCGGCTTTTTTGTGGATCCCGCCACCGCCCCGCCACAGCCACCGCATCGCATGCCCGCGTCCACGCTGAAGATCGCCACCTTCAACATCAACGGCATCCGCAGCCGCGTGGGGGCGCTGTGCCACTGGCTCGCGCGCGAAGCGCCGGACATCGTCTGCCTGCAGGAACTGAAGACCGCCGACGAGAGCTTTCCGGCGCGCGAGATCCGCGACGCCGGCTATGGCGCGATCTGGCACGGGCAGAAATCCTGGAACGGCGTCGCCATCCTGGCGCGCGGCGCGGACCCGGTCGAAGTGCGCCGCGGCTTGCCGGGAGACCCGGACGACAGCCACAGCCGCTACCTGGAGGCGGCGGTCGCCGGCATGCTGATCGGCTGCCTCTACCTGCCGAACGGCAACCCGCAGCCCGGCCCCAAGTTCGACTACAAGCTGGCATGGTTCGAACGGCTGATCGCGCATGCGCAGGAACTGTTCGACAGCGGCCACCCGGTGGTGCTGGCCGGCGACTACAACGTGGTGCCGACCGACCAGGACATCTACAACCCGCGCTCGTGGCGCAAGGACGCCCTGCTGCAGCCGGAAAGCCGCGAGGCCTACGCGCGCCTGCTGGCGCAGGGCTGGACCGATGCGCTGCGCCAGCACCATCCCGACGCGCCGATCTACACCTTCTGGGATTACTTCCGCCGGCACTGGCAGACCAACTCCGGCCTGCGCATCGACCACCTGCTGCTGAGCGCAGATCTGGCGCCGCGGCTGCGCGATGCCGGCGTCGACCGCTGGGTGCGCGGCGAAGACCACCCTAGCGACCACGCGCCGGCGTGGGTGGTGCTGGGCCCGGCGGCGCGGCGCAAGCGCGCGGGCTAGCCCGCGGCCTCGGCCACCAGCTGGTCGCGGATAAAGTTCAGGAAGGCGCGCACGCCTTCCGGCAGCGTGCGGCCCGCCAGCGTCTGCAGTTCGATCGCCCGGCTGCGCATGCCGCGTTCGCGGATGGTCGCGGCATGCAGCTCACCGCGGCGCAGGCGGTCGCCCACGGTCACGCTGCCCGAGATCGACAGGCCGCCGCCGTGCAGCACGAAGCTGGTCAGGGTCTCGAAATGGTTAGTCACCAGCACCGGCTCGAACACCATGCCGCGCTCGCCGCAGGCCAGGTCGAACAGCTGGCGCACGGTGTTGTCGCCCTCGGGCAGCGCCAGCGGGTACGGCTGCATCTGCGCCAGCGTGATGCTGCGAAAACGCGCCAGCGGATGGTCGGGGCGCATGATGGCGATCACCGGCGCGGCCTGCCGGTGCGCGATGCGGATGCCCTGCTCGGCGGCGCGGCTGTAAGTGATGCCGATATCCGCATCGCCATGCAGCACGATGCCGGTCACATCCGCCGGCGGCGCCACGCGCACGTGGAACTGCAGGCCCGGATAGCGCTGGCGGAACTCGGCAATGATGCGCGGCAGGAAGTCGATCGCAAACCCGGCGGAACTGGCCACGCGCACGCGGCCGCGGCGCAGGCCCTGCAGCGCGGCGATCTCGGACACCACGCGGTCGGCTTCGAGCGCGCCGCGCAGCGCGTAGGCCGCCAGCAGCTCGCCGGCGGCACTCGCCACCATGCCGCGCGGGCGGCGATCGAACAACGGCACGCCGAGCAGCGCCTCGAGCGCGGCGACCTGCCGGCTTACCGCGGACACGGTGACATTGAGCCGCTGCGCGGCCTCGGTCAGCGAGCCGCTGCGGACCACTTCCAGGAAATAGCGCAGCGAGGTGTCCTGCAGGCGATGCGACAACATGGGGGCGGGCTCCGGCCGGTTTGCGTTTTACGCAAGGATATTTGAAAAAATCGTCGATTGCGGGAAAGCACGGGTCACCCGTATGCTTTTCCCACCCACCACCGGAGAACCCGCGCCATGGCGCCTGCCCAGAACCCCGCTCCCTCGAAGGACCTGATCACCGACCTCGATGCCGTCGCGCTGTCGCGCGCCATCCATGCGCGCGAGGTCTCCTGCGTGGAAGTGCTCGATGCCTTCCTCGGCCAGATCGACCGCCACAATCCCCGCGTCAACGCCATCGTCGCCGCGGTGGACCGCGACACGCTGCGCGAGCAGGCGCACGGACTCGACCACGAACTGGCGCGCGGCGCCAGCCGTGGGCCGCTGCACGGGTTCCCGCAGGCGCCCAAGGACATCAGCCCGGCCGCGGGCATGGTCACCACCAAGGGCTCGCCGATCTTCGCCGGCCAGGTCAGCGACGCCGATGCCGTGATCTTCGAGCGCATGCGCGCCGGCGGCGCGCTCTTTGTCGGGCGCACCAACTCGCCCGAATTCGGCCTCGGCGGCCATACCTACAACCCGGTCTACGGCACCACCCGCAATGCCTTCGATCCCACCCGCTCCGCCGGCGGCAGCAGCGGCGGCGCCGCGGTGGCGGTGGCGCTGAACATGCTGCCGGTGGCCGATGGCTCGGACATGATGGGCTCGCTGCGCACGCCCGCGGCGTTCAACCATGTCTATGGGCTGCGCACCTCGGTCGGCTGCGTGCCGCACGGCCCGGGCGACGAAGTGTTCTTCCAGCAGTTCAGCGTGGCCGGGCCGATGGCGCGCAACGTGCCGGACCTGGCGCTGCTGCTGTCGGTGCAGGCCGGCTTCGATGCGCGGCTGCCGCTGACGCGCCGCACAGAGGCGCCCGGCACCTTTGCGCTGCCGCCCGAACGCGACTGGACCGGCGTGCGCATCGGCTGGCTCGGCGACCTGGGCGGGCACCTGCCTACCGAAGCCGGCCTGCTCGACACCTGCGTGCAGGCGCTGGCGCACCTGCGCACGCTCGGCTGCACCATCGACGCGGCGCTGCCGGACTTCGACCTGGAACGGCTGTGGCGCGCCTGGATCGACCTGCGCAGCTTCTCGGTGGCGGGCGCCAACGCGGCGCTGTACCACGACCCGGCCAGGCGCGCGCTGCTCAAGCCCGAGGCGGTCTGGGAGATCGAACGCGGCCTGGCGCTGCCGGGCACGCGCGTGTACGAGGCCATGGCCGAACGCAGCGCGTGGTACCAGGCGCTGCGCGCGCTGTTCGAGCGCTTCGACTACCTGGTGCTGCCGGCCGCGCAGGTATTCCCGTTCAACGCCGATTGGGACTGGCCGCATGCCATCGACGGCCGCGACATGGACACCTACCACCGCTGGATGCAGGCGGTGGTGCCGGCCACCATGGCCGGGCTGCCGGCACTGGCCGCGCCCGCCGGCTTCGGCCTGCAGGGCCTGCCCGCCGGCATCCAGATCATCGGCCCGGCGCAGGCCGACGCCGCGGTGCTGCAGCTGGGCCACGCCTACGACCAGGCCGGCGGCTTCTCGCGCGTGCGCAGCCCGTGGCTGGGCTGAGCCGCTGCGCATCGATTGCGCTTGCCTCTCATTCCTCCCATTCCTATCACCGCCGCTGGAGTGCCACGATGATTGCATTGCCCCCGAAGCTGTTTCTCGCCTGCGCCACTGCCGTGGCCGCGGCTTTATTCGCCGCGCCCGCCGCGCAGGCGCAAACGTGGCCGGAGCGCCCGCTGCGGCTGGTGGTGCCGTTCGCGGCCGGCGGCGCCACCGACGTGCTCGGCCGCCTGCTGGCGGTTGGCCTCGGCGAAAAGCTCGGCCAGTCGGTGGTGGTCGAGAACAAGCCCGGCGCCAGCACCGTGATCGGCGCCACCCAGGTGGCCAAGGCCGCGCCCGACGGCTACACGCTGCTGCTGGCGGCCAGCACCACGCTGACGCTGAATCCCGCGATCCGCCAGCACCTGGGCTACGACCCGGTCAAGAGCTTCACCCCGCTCGGCCTGATCGCCGACATGAGCCTGGTACTGGTAGCCAACCCCGATACGCAGATCGCCACCCTCAAGGACCTGGTGACACAGGCCAAGGCCAACCCGGACAAGCTCTCCTACGGCTCGTTCGGCGCCGGCTCGTCGGTGCATTTCGGCGCGGAGATGCTCAAGGCCGCCACCGGCATCCGCATGGTGCACGTGCCGTTCAATGGCAGCGCCCCCAGCCTGACCGCGCTCGCGGGCGGGCAGGTGCCGGTGGCGGTCGATACCGTGGTGGCAACGCTGCCGCTGATCAAGGGCGGCAAGATCCGGCCGGTGGCGGTGCTGTCGCCACAGCGCCTGCCGGCCTTGCCGCAGGTGCCGACCGTCGCCGAAAGCGGCTATCCCGGCTTCCAGATGGGGACCTGGTTCGCACTGCTGGCACCCGCGGGCCTGCCCGCCCCGGTGCAGCAGAAGCTGGAAAAGGCACTGGCCGACGTCGCCAACGCGCCGGCCACGAAGGCGCGCATGGTCGAGCTGGCGCTGACGCCGGCTTATGGCAATGGGGCGGCGGTGAAGGCGCGGGTGGAAAAGGAATTGCCGGAGATGCGGGCGGTGGCGGCGCGGGCGGATATCCGCGCCGAATAACGAGGGCGGCGCACTCAGCGCCGCCCGCCATCCACATGCGCCGCGAAGCCCACGGCTTGCGGCGCCACTTCCTCGCGCAGCGTGAGTTGCGGGATCAGGTAGTCCCCGCCGTTCTGCCTTCGGAACGGTATCGGTGCGGTCGTCCCCAGCGCATCCAACCGCTCGCCCAGCTCCTCGCGGATCTGCGCAAAGCGCGCCTCATCAACCTTGCCGGTCCGATACACCAGGTATGGCGGCAGCACGTCAAACCCGGGGTAGTACAGCATGCCGTGGTGGATCGGGAACAGGATGTCGTCGATCGGGCCGTTGATGCCGCGCGCGCTGTAGTGCGATTCCCAGCCGCCGGCGGTGACGATCAGCATGGCGCGCTTGCCGGCGAGCGTGCCTTCGCCATAGCGGTCGCCCCAGCGCTGGTCCGAGTGCTCGCCGACGCCGTAGGCAAAGCCATAGGCATAGACGCGCTCGACCCAGCCCTTCAGGATGGCGGGCATCGAGAACCACCACAGCGGGAACTGCAGGATCACGGCGTCGGCCCAGCGCAGCTTGTGCTGCTCGCTTGCGATGTCGTCGCTCTGGAGTCCGTTGTCGAAGGCATGCTTTGAATCCAGCGATGGGTGGAACGGCGCGTCGGTTTTGGGAGCCTTCGAATCCGAGGCGTCCAGTTGCGGCTTCCATTGCATTGCATACAGGTCCGAGACCTGGACTTCGTGGCCGGCGCCGCGCAGACGCTGCACCGCAAAGTCACGGATGGCGCCGTTGAGCGAGCGCGGTTCGGGGTGGGCATAGACCAGCAGTACTTTCATGTCGGTGGCTTCACAAGTGTTGGTGAAGCCAGCATAGGCCGCGCTCCGGTATATTAGAAATGAATATCCGATATCCCAGGTATTGTCATGACTAATTTCGCGGCTAGCCTGAGACGGCTCGACCTGAACCTGCTGCTGACGCTCGACGTGCTGCTGTCCGAGCACAACGTGACCCGCGCGGCCGAGCGGCTGCATCTGTCGCAGCCTTCGGTCAGCGTTCACCTGGCCCGGCTGCGCGACCACTTCGGCGACCCGCTGCTGCTGCCGGGGCCGCGCGGCATGCGCCCCACCGCCAGGGCCGAAGCGCTGCGCGAGCCGTTGCGCGAAGCGCTGGCGGCACTGGCGCAAGCGGTTTCCGCCGACACACCGTTCGACCCCGCCACGTCGACCCGTACCTGGCGCGTGGCGGCGACCGACTATGGCGAATCGACCATCGTGCTGCCCGCGCTGCAGGGGCTGCGCAAGGCCGCGCCCGGCGCCCGGCTGGCGGTGGTCGAGATGGTGCCGACGCGCATCGCCCGGCAGGCCGAGCGCGCCGAACTGGACCTGGCCTTCCACACCACCGACGGCTCGCCGCCAGCGCTGCACCGGCGTGCGCTGTTCACCGAACGCTATGTGCTGGCCGGCCGCGCCGGCCATCCGCGGCTGAAGCGGCGGCCCACGCTGGCGCAGTTCTGCGCGCTCGAGCACGTGATGGTGTCTCCGGACGGCGGCGGTTTCCACGGCGTCACCGACGAGGCCCTGGCCCGGGCCGGGATGCAGCGGCGCGTGGTGCTGTCGGTGCCGCACTTCCTGTTTGTCACGGCGGCGCTGGCCAGCACCGACCTGGTCGCGATGCTGCCCGAGCGGCTGGTGCGCGGCGCGCCGGCATTGCGCGCGGTGGCGCCGCCGGTCGAGGTGCCTGGCTACGAGATGTCGATGCTGTGGCCCGAGCGCGTGCATCGCGATCCGGCGCACCGCTGGCTGCGTGAACACATCGCCACATCGGTGTAAGCGCCGCCATCGCGCTTTGCATACAAAACTGGAATACAATCAGCGCTTTCAACGTTGCGGCATGGCCAACCCCCTTGGCGCCTTGCCGCCCCAGTTTTGGAGGAGATCATGACGTTTTCGGAAACCGGCCTGACGTCCCGCCACGTGGCCGCGCTCGCGCCGATCGGGGACTACCTGCAGGGCCATATCACCGGCAAGGCCGAATTCATGTACAAGGCCTTCGCCGCCGACGCGCGCATCGTCTCGTTCCGCGACGGCAAGCTGCATTCGCTGACGGTGGAGGAATTCGCCACGGCGCGCTGCCCCGGCCATCCGGCCGCGGATGAAGCGCAGCGCAAGCGCTTCATCACGCAGTTCGACGTGGTCGGCAACGCCGGCGTGGCCAAGGTGGTGCTGGAATACCCGGGCGTGACCTTCACCGACTACATGACGCTGCTCGAGATCGACGGCGTCTGGAAGATCGTCAACAAGACCTTCAGCGCCGCGGCGCGCTGAGTCCGGCTTTCATCGCGGGCCGGCGCGACTCAGGCCGGCAACACCGCTGTCGCTTCGATCTCGAACAGCATGTTATCCAGCGCCAGCCGCGGCACCGGGATCAGCGTGCACGCGGGCGTCGGCCGGTCGCCCCACATCTCGCGCAGCGCCGCGCCGAAGGTGCGCAGGCGGTCGTGCGAATGGTCCACCACCAGCACCGTAAGCTTGGCCACGTCGCCGACGTCGGCACCGGCTGCCTGCAGCGCAATGCGCAGGTTGTGCATGGCGCGCGCCACCTGGCGCGGGAAATCGAGCGGCAGGCAGCCCGCGGCATCCTCGCCGCCCTGCCCCGAGACATAGACGATGCGGACCGGGCCCTCGACCAGGGCCACGTGCGAATAGCCGTTGGGCCGCGGGTCATACAGGCCGTCAGGATTGAGCAGGCTCAGCGAGTCATTGGGGCGGGCGAAAGGCACGGTCGGCGCAACTGGCAATGCGGGCATGGCGGGCGAGCGCAGCGACGAGGGCGAGAACGGAAACATGGTCATCGGCTTGTGGAAGCATCCGGGTCAGAGGAGCCGCCAGTATCAAACCTCAAGTTAGGTTAAGGTCAAGCGCGGCCATGGTGGTAGCATGGGCATTCCTGCGTTCCAACGTTGCAGCCCTGCCTGCCCTTCGCCATGGCTTCCAAGCAACCGCCCGCCACGCCGCGCCGGCGCCGCCCCGCGCCCGCGGAAGAACTGCTTTCCGTCGGTGAAGTCGCGACGCGCACCGGCCTTGCGGTGTCCGCCCTGCATTTCTATGAAGCCCGCGGCCTGATCGCCAGCACCCGCAGCGGCGGCAACCAGCGCCGCTATGCGCGCGCCGTGCTGCGGCGCCTGGCGGTGATCCGCGTGGCGCAGCGCATGGGGCTGCCGCTGGCGGTGATCGCCGATGCCATGCGCAAGCTGCCCGATGGCCGCGCGCCCACCGTGGCGGACTGGCGCAAGCTGTCCGCCAGCTGGCGCGACGACCTCGACGAACGGATCCGCACGCTGACGCAATTGCGCGACCAGCTGGACGGGTGCATCGGTTGTGGCTGCCTGTCGCTGAAGGCGTGTCCGTTACGCAATCCGCATGACGCGCTGGCGGGCGAAGGGCCGGGGCCGCATTTTGCGGAGTGAGGCTGTGCGGACGGAGCCGTTGCGCCTTACTTGAAGGTCTCCAGGTACGCCAGCAGATCGGTGATCTGCTGGTCGTCGCCCAGCCCCCAGAAGCGCATCTTCGTGCCCGGCACCACCTTGCCGGGCGAGCGGACAAAGGCGCGCAGCGTGTCGTGCGACCACACCACCTTCGACGCGCGCATCGCGTCCGAATACTGGAAATCCGTCGTGCTGCCAGCGGTGCGGCCGAAGATACCGTTCAGCTGCGGGCCAAAGCCCGCGCGCGCATTGCGCCCGACGTGATGGCACGAGGCGCAGCGCGTCGCAAACAAGGCCTTGCCGGCCTGGAGATCGGCGGCGGCGGCGGTGGCGGCGATGGGAATGGCGGTGGAAAAGCTCAGTGCCAGCAGCGTGGCGGCGGTACGGCGCATGTGCAGCTTGGATGGGAAATACTTGGGGCAGGGTTGGCATGATACATCCCGCTCCGCACGCGGCGGCCCGACCAGGGGTTACACCACGTCACACTTGCAACACTTAGCGCGCCCCATATTACAGCCCGCCCCCCTACAGTGAGCCCATGTCCAACGCCCCTTGGGAGGCAGCCATGAAACGAATCATCGCAATGGCGGTAGCAGGTGGTGCAATGCTGGTGGCCAGCGCTGGTGCTTACGCCGGTGTGAATATCGATATCGGCATCGGCGTGCCTGGCGTGGTGGTGGCGCAGCCGGCGCCGGTCTACCATCCGGCCCCGGTCTATGCCCCGGCGCCGGTGTATGCGCCCGCCCCGGTCGCCTACGCACCGCGCCCGGTTGTGGTGGCGCCGCGGCCGGTGGTGGTGGCACCGGTGCCGGTGCGCTACGACAACGACCGCGGCTATCGTCGCGCCTACTATCGCGGCTATTACCGCGATGGCTACCGCGACGGCTATCACGACCACCGCCGCGAATGGCGCGGGCGCGAGTGGGCGCAGCGCCGTGGCGACCACGACGACCACGGCCGCGGCCACGGGCCCCGCTGGGACTGAGCCCCGCCATGGCGCGGCGGGCGGGCGCGCGGCCACCGGCCGCAGCGTCCGCCTGCAAGGATGCGCCAGTCGCGCTACCCTGTCGGCAATTTCCAATCCGGGCCGGGGCCATGGCCTCGCCCCCGCCTGCGAACATGCCCAGGAGCAGCCATGCCACAACCCCTCAAGATTGACTTCGTCTCCGACATCGCCTGCCCCTGGTGCGCCATCGGCCTGGCTTCGCTGCAGCTGGCGCTGCAGCGCGTGGGCGATGCGGTCGATGCCGAGATCGTCGTGCATCCGTTCGAGCTGAACCCGGGCATGCGCCCGGAAGGCGAAGCCATCGTCGACTATCTCGGCCGCAAGTACGGCCGCACGCCGGCGCAGATCGCCGAAACCCAGGCGATGATCCGCGAACGCGGCGCCGCCGTGGGCTTTGCCTTTGGCCCGCGCACCCATGTCTACAACACCTTCGATGCCCACCGCCTGCTGCACTGGGCCGGGCTGGAAGGCAAGCAGCTGCCGCTGAAGCAGGCGCTGCTGCGCGCCTACCATGCCGAAGGCAAGGACCCCAGCAACCATGACGTGCTGGTCGACGCGGCCCAGTCCGTCGGCCTCGACGCCGCCGCGGCACGCAAGGTGCTGGCGGGCGACGACTATGCCGACGCGGTGCGCGCCGAAATCGGCGAATACCAGCGCATGGGCATCCAGTCGGTGCCGTCGATCATCTTCAACGACCGCTACCTCGTCACCGGCGGCCAGCCGGTGGAGGCGTTCGAGCAGGCCATCCGCGAGATCGCTGCCGAGGCACAGCAGGGACAGCAGGCTCAAGGCTAGCCTCCTGCTTTGCCCGCCAATGCAAGTGGCCCGCCCGGTTACCCGGGCGGGCCACTGTGCTTTCGGCGCACTAAGCGTTCAGCGCGCCGCGGGCTTCATCCCGACGGTGACGGCATCGGCCGCGCGCGGCGTGCGCGTGGCCAGCCCCAGCACCACCTGCCACGCGAACGACACCGCGCCGGCGATAAACACCACGTCGCCGAAGGTGCGCACCCAGCGCAGCGTCTGCAGGATGGGCTGCTGCATGAAGGCCTCGCTGCGCGCGTACCAGGTGCCATGCTCGACGCTGGCCAGGAACTGGATGATGCCGATCGGCAGCAGGCTGGTGCCGATCATCAGCACCAGGCCGAGGTTCAGGCCCCAGAACGCGGTCTTCATCAGCGCCGGGCTGAGACGGTAGGCGGGACGCACGTAGCGCAGCACCAGCAGCGTGAAGCCCAGCGCCAGGAAGCCGTAGACGCCGAACAGCGCGGCATGGGCATGGACCGGCGTGGTGTTCTGGCCCTGGATGTAGTACAGCGCGATCGGCGGGTTGATCATGAAGCCGAACACGCCCGCGCCCAGCATGTTCCAGAACGCCACCGCGACAAAGCACATCAGCGGCCACTTCAGGTCGGCCATCCACGGCGCGCGCCGCTTCAGGCTCCAGTTCTCCCAGGCCTCATGGCCCAGCACGATCAGCGGCACCACTTCTAGCGCGCTGAAGGCGGCGCCCACCGCCATCACCGGCGTGGTGGTGCCGGCGAAGTACAGGTGGTGGAAGGTGCCGGGAATCCCGCCCAGCATGAACAGCGACGCCGACGCCAGGCTGGCCGCGGTCGCCATCGGGCGCGACACCAGGCCGAGCGTGGAGAAGATGAAGGCCAGCGCCGTGGTGGCGAAGACCTCGAAGAAGCCCTCCACCCACAGGTGCACCACCCACCAGCGCCAGTACTCCATCACCGTCAGGCTGGTGCGTTCGCCATAGGCCAGGCCCGCGCCGTAGAACAGGCCGATCGCCACCACCGACGAGGTCAGCAGCGCCAGCAGGTTGCGGTCGGTGCCGCGCGCGCGCAGCGCCGGCAGGATGCCGCGCATCATCAGCACCAGCCAGATCACGATGCCGGCGAACTTGCCGATCTGCCACAGCCGGCCCAGGTCGACATACTCGTAGCCCTGGTGGCCCAGCCAGAAGTTCAGGTGCGGCGGCAGCTTCTGCGCGATCGCCAGGTAGTTGCCGGTAAACGAGCCCACCACCACGACCACCAGCGCCCAGAACAGGACATCGACGCCCAGCCGCTGGAACTTCGGATCCTTGCCGCCGTTGATCAGCGGCGCCAGGAACAGCCCCGCGGCGAGAAAGCCGGTGGCGATCCAGAACAGCGCGCTCTGGATATGCCAGGTGCGCACCAGCGCGTACGGGAACCACTGCGACACGTCGATGCCGTAGAACTTCTGGCCTTCGACGGTGTAGTGCGCGGTAAAGCCGCCCAGGAACACCTGGAACACGAACAGCGCCACCACCAGGAACAGGTACTTGCCCAGCGCGCGTTGCGACGGCGTCAGCGCCACCGACAGCAGCGGGTCGCGCGCCGGCGCCTGCGGCGGCGTTTCTTCCTTGCCGCGCAGGAAGGCCCACGCCCACACCAGGAAGCCGACGCCCGCCAGCAGCACCACCACGCTGATCACCGACCACACTACGTTCTCGCTGGTGGGCTGGTTGCCGATCAGCGGCTCGTGCGGCCAGTTGTTGGTGTAGGTGGCCTCATGGCCCGGGCGCGCGGTCGATGCGGCCCACGCGGTCCAGAAGAAGAAGTGCGTCAGCTGCTGGCGGCGCTCGGCAGCGTGTTCTCTTTCATCGCGTAGTGCTCGCGCGTGGTGTGCAGCGCCGGCGCATCGGAGAAAAGCTGGTCGTAGTAGGCGGCGGTGTCGGCGATGGCCTGCGCGCGGCGCTTCGACACGGTCAGCACGTTGCTGTCCGGATCGGCGGCATTGCCGCGGTACTCGGTACGCAATTGCTCGCGCAGCGCTGCCTGCGCCGGTGCGTCGAGCTGCGCGAAGGCGCGGCCGTGGCCATCTTGCGCGGCCAGCTCCAGCCATGCGGTCAGTTCGCGGTGCAGCCAGTCGGCGGTCCAGTCCGGTGCCTGGTAGGCGCCATGGCCCCAGATCGAGCCGAGCTGCATGCCGCCGACGGACTGCCATGCGGTCTGGCCGTCGAGGATGTCGTCGCCGCTGAACAGCGTGCGGCCCTCGGCCGTGACCACCTTGGCCGGGATGGGCGGGGCCTGCCGGTACACCTCGACGCCGTAGTAGCCGAGCAGGGAGAACGTGACCGCCAGCACGGCGATCAGCAGGAACCAGAGTTTGCGGTAGGGACCCATGATGCGAAGTCGTTGAGGGTGGTGTCGGGCGGGCTCAGGCGTGCGCCGAGCAGCCGCAGCCGTTGGCCTGCGCGGTGGCGGAAGCGGTGGCCGCCGCGCCTTCGAACAGCACGTTGTTTTCCAGGTGGATGTGTTCCATCAGGTCTTCGCGCAGCGCGCGCAGGCCCAGGTAGAGCGCGCGCCAGGTATTGCAGGCCGCGCGCGGCAGCGTGATGTCGTCGGTCAGCTCGGCCAGCCGCTGCAGGGCCACGCCGTGGTCGTCATGCTCGGCGCGCATCACCGCGATCGGGCGGCTCGCGGCGGCATGCAGGCCGCGCAGCAGCATCGGGAACAGCACCTGCTCTTCCTTCTGCATGTGCGATTCCAGCTCGCCCAGCATCTCGCCCAGGTGGTCGGCCAGGCCCAGCGGGCACTCCGGCCGCTCGCCGTGGACCTGCTCGACCCGCCGCGCCAGGCGGATCAGCTCGGGCAACTGCTCGCGATGGCGGGCGTGGAAGCGCACCAGGATATGGTCGATCAGCGCCGCGGGTGCCGCCGTGTTCCAGTCTTGCGCCGACGGATCGGCCTCGGCCTGCAGCGCGCGCAGCTGGGCGGCGATGGCGGCCACGGCGGCGGCATCGAGCCCCTTCTGCTGCGCGGCGTCGCGCAGGCTCTGCTTGCCGCCGCAGCAGAAGTCCAGCCCGTGGTCGTGGAAGATGCGGGTGGCACCGGGAATCTGGCGGGCCAGCTGGCCCAGCGAATGGTCTTGCAGCGTCATGGCGGTTTCTCCGTGTGGAAGTGATGACCGCCTGACATACGCGAGCAGCGTGCCAGAAAAAAACCGCGTCGAATCAAGGTCTTGGCATAGCACGGGTATTAACTACCCTATACTTGTCGCGGTATTAATTACCCGTTACGGTGTTTTCCACCATGCTCCCAGCCGCCATGTACCCCGACCTGCTGGCCGACCTCGTCATCGACTTGCCGCACGCGGTGCGCCTGCAGCGGCTGGTCAGCGCGTTGCGCACGCATTTTCGTTGCGGCGCGGTGGCGCTGCTGCGGCTGGAGGAAGACCACCTGCGCCCGGTGGCGGTCGACGGCCTGGTGCGCGACGCGCTGGGCCGGCGCTTCGCGGTGGGTCTGCACCCGCGCCTGGCCGCGATCCTGGCGCGCCGCGGCGTGACCTGCTTCCACCACGACAGCATGCTGCCGGATCCGTACGATGGCCTGATCGACGAGCATGTGGGCGAGCCGCTGCCGGTGCATGACTGCATGGGCACCCGGCTGGAAGTGGACGGTCAGCCGTGGGGCGTGCTGACGCTGGATGCGCTGACGGTCGGCACCTTCGACAGCGCGGCCCAGGCCGAGCTGCAGCGGCTGACGGTGATCGTCGAGGCCGCCGTCCGCACCACCCGGCTCGAGGGCGAGATCCGCGCGCTGCAGCTCGCGCGCGGCACGCCCGAATCCGACGAAGGCGCGGCCCCGCACGACATCGGCGCCGAGATCATCGGCCAGAGCGAGGCCATCGCCAACCTGCTGCATGAACTGGAAGTGGTGGCCGACACCGACCTGCCGGTGCTGCTGCTGGGCGAGACCGGCGTGGGCAAGGAGCTGTTCGCGCACCGCCTGCACCGCCAGTCGCGCCGGCGCGCGCAGCCGCTGGTGCATGTCAACTGCGCCGCGCTGCCGGAGTCGCTGGCCGAGAGCGAGCTGTTCGGCCACGCGCGCGGCGCCTTCTCCGGCGCCACCGGCGAGCGTCCGGGGCGCTTCGAGGCCGCCGACGGCGGCACCCTGTTTCTGGACGAGGTGGGCGAGCTGCCGCTGGCGATCCAGGCCAAGCTGCTGCGCACGCTGCAGAACGGCGAGATCCAGCGGCTGGGCTCGGACCGCCCGCGCCGCGTCAACGTGCGCGTGATCGCCGCGACCAACCGCAACCTGCGCGAGCATGTGCGCGACGGCTCGTTCCGCGCCGACCTGTACCACCGGCTGTCGGTCTACCCGATCCCGATCCCGCCGCTGCGCGAGCGTGGCAACGACGTGCTGCTGCTGGCCGGGCGCTTCCTCGAGCTGAACCGCGCCCGCCTGGGCCTGCGCAGCCTGCGGCTGTCGGGCGGCGCGCAGGACGCGCTGCGCCACTACCGCTGGCCCGGCAACGTGCGCGAGCTGGAACACGTGATCAGCCGCGCCGCGCTGCGCGCGGTCAGCCGCGGCGCAGGCCGCAATGACATCGTGACGCTGGAGCCGGAACTGCTCGACCTCGACGGCCTGGAACTTCCGCCGGCCACGCCAGCCACGCAGACCGGCACCGCCACGTCCACCCCGCCCGCAACGCCTGCGCTGCCCGCGGGCATCAACCTGCGCGATGCCGTCGAGCAAACCCAGCGCGCCTGCATCGCGCAGGCCCTGCGCGACCACGGCGGCAACTGGGCGCAGGCCGCGCGCCAGCTGGGCATCGACGCCAGCAACCTGCACAAGCTGGCCAGGCGGCTGGGATGCAAGTGAAGTGCACGGGAGCGGGGTCCGAATGCCGCGGCATGGCAAGTCGCGCCATTAGCGCATAAGCTGATCCGGATGCCCACGCAGGGCGCCATCGTCGTGTGCAGCAACTGCCGCCCGCTGCGCCCAGTGCACCCGCTGCGCGCACGGCCCGCCACTGGAGAACCCCGTGATGATGACCGCAACGCAAATCTTCTGGCCGCCGGTGTTCTGGCCCTTCCCCACCGTTTATGCCGGCGCAACGCAGCTGGACGCCATGCAGGCCGACCTGGCCGGGATCTGGCAGCGCATGGCCGAACTCAACCTGGACTTCACCCGCACCCTGTTTGAGAACTTACAGTTCGACGCCATGGGCTCGATGATGGAGCCCGATCCCGAATCCCGCTACGCGCGCGAGATCGCCAGCGAGCTGCCGCTGCTCGGCGGTTCACTGCATTACGCCTCGGTCATGCTGGAGCTGTATGCGCGCGCACAGCAGAAGTGGATCGACGGCTGGGGCCACCTGCTGACGCGCGGCATGGGGTTCGAATGGCCGGGGCTGCGGCAGGACGTGGTCGACATCCCCTTCTGGCTGGTGCGGGAAACCCCCAGGCGAGCCTGATCCTGCGGCCGCGTGGCCGCTGTTGCATCGGCGCACCCGCCGCCAGGCCAGCGATGCCGCCCGGTATCATGCTGGCTGGACGAGATCGCGGAGCGCACGCAACCGGCATGCGCCTGGCCGGGCGGCGGCACCAACGCCCGGGTCTCGAAGACGCGCGCCGCCTTCAATGCCCTCTTATTCACTGGTTCTACTGCTTACCGTCGCCGTGGTCGCCTGCATCGGCATGGCCATCGCCACCTGGCCGCGGCGCGACGATCCGACCGTGCAGGCCTTCCTGGTGCTTGCCGCCGGCGCGGCCACCTGGAGCGGCGGCCGCCTGCTCGAGATCAGCTCGACCGACCTGGAAGGGCGCATCCTGTGGGCCAAGATCCAGTACCTCGGCATCGTCGCGGTGCCGATCGGCTGGCTGGTGGCGATGGTGCACCTGAGCCGCCCGCGCTACGTGGTGCCGTGGTCGCGGCTGTGGCTGCCGGTGCTGGCGGCGGTGGTCACGGTGGTGATGGTCTTTACCAACGAGCGTCACGGCCTGGTGTGGCCGCGCATCACGCTGATGCCGCCGGGCGTGCTGCCCGGCGCGGTGTTCGACCATGGCATCGGCTATGCCGTGGTGGCGGCGTGGACGTACCTGCTGCTGGGGCTGAGCCTGTATTTCCTGGTCACGGCGGAGGTGCCCAACGGCGCCTTGTCGCGCCGCGGGCGCGCCATCCTGGGCGCGGGCCTGGCCCTGCCGCTGGTGGCCAATGTCGCCTATCTCAGCCGCTGGACCGGGCCGCTGGGCGGCGACCTGACCCCGGCGACGTTTTCACTGATGGCGGCGCTGGTGTGGTTCTGCGGGCTGCGTACGCACCTGGACGATATCGGCCACTACGCGCGGCTGCGCGTGTTCGATGCGCTCAGCGAGGGCTGCGTCATCGTCGATGGCCGCGGCACCATCGTCGAATTCAATCCCGCCGCGGCGCGGCTGTGGCCGGCGCTGCGCCGCGGCGATCCGCTGCCCGCCGGCTGGGACACAGCGCTGCGGCGTCCTGCCGAGAGTCTGGTCGACAGCGCGGCCCTGCCTTTCGTGCCGCCCGGCGCGCCGTTCGAGCTGAGCGGCGAACGCGTCGCCCGCCTGGATGGCAGGCAGATAGGCAGCCTGCTGTTCCTGCGCGACATCAGCCGCTTCCAGTCGCGCGAGCTGGCGCTGAGCGCGCGGCTGGGCCAGACCGAGGAGCAGCTGTGGCAGGTGCAGGCGGACCTGGACATCGACGCGCTGACCGGCATCCGCAACCGCCGCTACTTCCAGCGCGAATCGATCGCCGCGGTGACGCGCGCGTGCGAGCGCGGCCAGCCGCTGGGGCTGCTGATCCTGGACGTGGACCAGTTCAAGCAATACAACGACCTGCATGGCCACATGGCCGGCGACGATTGCCTGCGGCAGATCGCCGGCGCCCTCAGCGGCGTGCTGCACGGCGAGCAGTTCTGCGCGCGGCTGGGCGGCGAGGAATTCGCCGCGGTGCTGCCGGGCGCGAGCCGTGACGAAACCCGCGAGCTCGGGCGCCGCATGGTGGCCGCGGTGCGCGAGCTGGGCATCGCGCACCACGGCACGCCGGTGCAGCCGGTGGTGACCATCAGCGTGGGCGCGGTCTGGGCCGTGCCCGAGGCGCCGCGGCTGGAGCCGCTGCTGCACCGCGCCGACAGCGCGATGTACCGCGCCAAGCGCGCCGGCCGCAACCGCTTCATGCTGGACGGCGACGCCTGAGCCGGGCTCAGGAAGCGGCGCCGGCCCGTCCCGCGGTGGCGCCGTGCAGCGCCACCAGCCGCGCTGCGGTCTGGCTGACCCACGCCGGCCGCGGTGCGGCATCGAGCCAGTACTTGACCTCCAGTCCCAGCGCGGTATCGCCGCTAATCACCAGACGGCGCTGGAAGAACAGCGTGTCGGTGTCGGCCTCGCCGCCCAGCAGGCGCAGGTAGTCGACCGCGCAGGCACGCAGCGTCAGCGCGGGCTGGTCGTCCGCGCTGCCGGCGCGGAAGCGCCCGCCTTCGCAGCGGAACGGCACGGCCAGCTCCAGGTCCTGCACCGTCAGCAGGAAGGCATGTCCGTCCAGCGCCGCGGGCGGCTCCAGCCAGCCAGCGCGGCGCGCCAGCTCCAGCGCGGCCACCAGCGGCAGCGCCCGCGCGCGTGCCGGCAGGCGCCGGTGCACGCCGGCCATCAGCTTGTGCAGCGCGCTCATGCCGGGGCCTCCCAGGCGATGCCGGCGCGGCCGTGCCAGTAGCCGTTGCATGGCTCGGCGCCGGCCGGCGTGATGCCGCTGGCAGCGGGCGCGCGCTGCCCGGCGCGGATCGCCGCCAGCTGCTGCACCACCGCGAGCGTGCCGCTCGAATGCGGGCTGACGCGCAGCATGCCCACGCCCATCCGCGCCATGTCCAGCGCCTCGGCGCACAGGTCCAGGCAAGTGGCGCTCTGCGTCTGCACCCCGTTCAGCGTGAAGAACGCCTGCCCTTCGCCGGTCGCGGCGACCAGGCCGTCGGGATAGTCCATGCAGCGGAATTCGCAGCTGTCCTTGCGCAGCCGATGGTGGCGCGCGGTAAAGCAGCGCGCCGAGAACGCCAGCGGCAAGCGGCCCCAGACAAAGGCTTCGAGCTGCATGCCGGCGGGCCGCGCCGCCGCCAGCGCGGCCAGCGTGGTGCCGTCCATCTCCACCGGCGCGACGCAGCCCACCGCGCCCAGGCCGGCGAGCCAAGCCAGCGTATCGGCATGGTAGGCGTTCAGATGCGGGCCGCCGACGAAGGGCCGTCCGCCCATGCAACGCACCGCGCCGGGATCGTTGGCCTCGACCAGGTAGTCGTCCTGCGCGCAGACGCGCCGCATCCAGGCGATATCGGTATCGGACTCGACCAGCACCGGCGTGGACAGCACCACTTCCTTGCCCGCATCGCGCAGCATCTGTGCAATCTCCAGCCATTGCGCATGGCGGATTTCATGGCGGCGGGTACAGACGGTTTCGCCCAGGTAGACGCGGTCGACCGGCGCATCGGCGACCGACGCATAGAACTGCAGCACGGCCTCGCGCGGCCAGTAGTACAGCAGCGGACCCAGTGCGATGCCGAAGCCGGGCATCGCGGCGGCGTGCGGCATCGCGGCCGCGGCGGTGTTTGGCATAAGCAGCTCCATCGTGGCCGGCATGTGCCCCATGTCCGGATACAGGCAGGTGGATGTCATGGCGTCAGCGCCAGGGGCGGTCGTAGGCGCCCTGCGTGACCTGGTCGCCCTCGGCATGGCGTCCCAGCGTGCCCTGCCACTCCTGGCGCGGCGCGAAGCGGGCCGGATCGGCGCAGGCCGCGTCGATCGCCGCGCGCAGCACGCCGACCACGTCGCCGACATAGCGCGGGCTGCGCTGGCGCCCTTCGATCTTGATCGCGGCAATGCCCATGTCGATCAGCGCCGGCAGCAGCGACAGCGCATTCAGGCTGGTCGGCTCCTCCAGCACGTAGCCGCGCTCGCCCTCGACTTCGAAGCGGCCCTTGCACAGTGTCGGGTAGCCGGCCGGCTCGCCGGGCGCGTAGCTGTCGATCAGGATGCCCGACAGCCGCGCCTGCATGGTGCCGTCCTGCTCGGTCCAGCGCACCGCATGCGCGGGCGAGCACACCCCCTTGTTGTTGGGCGAATCGCCGGTGGCATACGACGACAGCAGGCAGCGGCCCTCGGCCATCACGCACAGGCTGCCGAAGCCGAACACCTCCAGCTCGACGCTGGTCTGGCGCGCCAGCTTGCCGATCTGCGCCAGCGACAGCACGCGCGGCAGCACCACGCGGCGGATATTGAAGCGCTCGCGCATCAGCTCGATGGCATCGGCATGCGTGGCCGAGCCCTGCACCGACAGGTGCAGCCGCAGGTGCGGATGGCGCGCGCAGGCATAGCCCATCAGGCCCGCGTCGGCCATGATCACGGCATCGGCGCCAAGGTCGGCGGCCGCATCGACGGCGCGGTGCCACTGCGCCACCGCGCCCATCTGCGCAAAGGTGTTGATGGCGAACAGCACCTCGGCGCCGCGCGCATGCGCTTCGGCCACGCCGGTGCGGATGTCGGCCTCGGTGAAGTTCAGGCCGCCGAAGTTGCGCGCGTTGGTGGCATCGCGCAGGCCCAGGTAGACCGCGTCGGCGCCGTGCTGCAAGGCCATGCGCAGCGCCGCCAGCGAGCCGGCGGGCGCAACCAGTTGCGGGCGGCGCGGCGGGGCGTCGGAGCGGGCAGGGATGGAACTGGTCATCGGTGATGGCGCCGGCGGCGGCGCGGGGGAAGGAAGACAGCGGCCGATGCTAGCCAAGCGCCCGCGCCAGGGGCTTGACCGCGCGCAAACCGACGCCAACGGCACCCCGGCCGCGACGGGCTATGCCGGTCGGCGTAGGCCGATGGCAGGCCAGCCGGCCAGTGTTGACCTGCGGCAAACGCGGGCCCGTGCCGCTGTGCCACGCTTGCGCGTCATCCCCGCGCCGGGGCCGCCGTGCGGCCCGGCGTCCATCCTCTTCCGGAGACCCGTTTATGAATCACCCCTGGCTCAAGCTGGGCGGCCGCCGCCTGCTGCCGATCGTGCAGGGCGGCATGGGCATCGGCATCTCGGCCCACCGGCTGGCCGGCGCGGTCGCGCGCCAGAACGGCGTCGGCACCATCGCCAGCATCGACCTGCGCCACCACCACCCCGACCTGATGGCGCGCACCCGCGGCAGCCGTGACAAGCCGGCCATCGAAGCCGCCAACCTGGAAGCCCTGGACCGCGAGATCCGCGCCGCGCGCACCGCCGCCGAGGGCCACGGCCTGATCGCCGTCAACGTGATGAAGGCGGTCGGCTCGCACGCGGCGCTGGTGCGGCAAGCGTGCGAAAGCGGTGCCGATGCCATCGTCATGGGCGCCGGCCTGCCGCTGGACCTGCCCGAACTGACCGCCGGCCACCCCAGGGTGGCATTGATCCCGATCCTGTCCGAGGCGCGCGGCATCGGCCTGGTGCTGCGCCGCTGGATGAAGAAGGGCCGGCTGCCCGACGCCATCGTGGTCGAACACCCGGCGCATGCCGGCGGCCACCTGGGCGCGGCCACCATCCAGGACCTGTCCGAGCCGCGCTTCTCGTTCTCGCGCGTGCTGGGCGAATGCCGCGAACTGTTCGCGCAGCTGGGACTGGCCTGGGACAGCATCCCGCTGATCCTGGCGGGCGGCATCGACAGCCACGCCAAGGTGCGCCACTGGCTGGGCGAAGGCGCCGCCGCGGTGCAGCTGGGCACGGCCTTCGCCGTGACCGAGGAATGCGATGCGCATCCGGCCTTCAAGCAAGTGCTGGCCACCGCGCGGCCCGAAACCCTGCGCGAATTCACCAGCGTCGCCGGCCTGCCCGCGCGCGCGGTGCTGACGCCATGGCTGCAGCGCTACCTGTCTAGCGAAGCGCGCCTGCAGCGCCGCGCGCGCGTGCGCGAATGCCTGGAAGGATTCGATTGCCTGCAGGCCTGCGGCCTGCGCGACGGCATCGCGCGCATCGGCCAGTTCTGCATCGACCTGAAGCTGGCGCAGGCCGTACGCGGCGACGTGGAACGCGGCCTGTTCTTCCGCGGCCGCGGCGCGCTGCCGTTCGGCGAGGCCATCCGGCCGGTGGCGGAGCTGATGCATTACCTGTTGACCGGGGAGAAGCCCGCCGGGCTGGCGGCCACCTGACCGCAGCATCCCCATCACTAACGCCGCCGAAACAAGGCTCCCCTCGCCCGCTTGCGGGAGAGGGGTGGGGGAGAGGGCCAGAGCGTCTACGAAGTCGGCCGCGTCGGTATGCCTGCGCCTGCCCTCTCCCCCGGCCCCTCTCCCGCAGGCGGGGAGCCAACCAGCGGGACGTCAATGCCAACAGCAACACGCGGCGGCAACCCACCACACCTGCGCATCTGCCGCATGCAGCGCAGCGCCGCCAGCAATTGCCACCCCAGCCACGCATTGGCCCCCGCCAGCAGCAGCCCGCCGACGCGCGCCAGCAGCGCCGGCGCCAAGGGCAGCGCCAGCAGCACCGCATAAGCCGACAGCAACAGCCACGCCTGCCCGCGCTGCCGGCCCGGCGCGATGATCGCCTGCATCGACGGCACGCGCGCCCTGGGCGGCAGCAGCCGGCGCAGGTGCAGCCACACCAGGAATGGCACGATCTTGCCCAGCATCGCCGTGACCGGCAGCACGCCCACGCCGACCAGCGCCATCGTGCCGGCCCACCACGCCAGCGGCAGCGCCGCAGCAGGCAGCACCACCGCCGCGGCACCCAGCACCGCCGCGCCCAGCATGCTGGCGCATGCGACCGGCCACAACGGCCATAGCGGATCGTGGCGCCGCCGCGCGCGCACCGTGCCGGCGAGCCCGCATATCCCCAGCACCGCCACGAACGACAGCCACACCACCAGCGCAGCCTGTGCCAGCACCGGTTCCCCTGGCCACAGCACCAGCGCGGCGCTGAACACCGCCAGCGGCGCCCAATGCCCCAGCGGCAGCCAGCGCGCCAGCGCCGCCGGCAAGCGCGGCGTCTGCCAGAACATCGGCAGCACCGTGGCGGCGACCCCGCTGACCAGCGCCGCCAGCCAGCCACCCAGCGCCCATGCCATATGCAGGCCAAGCGCCTGCGCCACCGGCACGCCCCACAGCCCGCCGAAGGTGCCCGCCAGCGCGATGCCGGCGACCACCGCCACCATCAGCGGCGCGCCGATGCCGGCCAGCGTGCGCGTGGTGGCGTCCCGTGCGGCCACGCGCCGGCCCGCGGCCAGCAGCATCGCTCCCACCAGCAGCAGCACCGCGCCAAGCGCAGCCGCAACCCGCATCGCTACCGGCTCGCCGCCCAGCAAGCCGAAACCGAGCGCAGCCGCCAGCGCCGCGCCGGTCGCGGCCATCAACGGCGCCAGCCGCCCGGCAGCGGGAACGTCCACGCGCGCCACCACCGGCATCATCTGGAACAGCGCGCCGACCATCACCGGCAGCAGCATGCCCAGCGCCAGCGCATGCACCGCCGCCAGCGCCAGCGGCGCGAACCGGTCGGGCAGGCCCGCCGCAGGCCCCGCTGCCAGCAGCAGCCCCGCGGCCGCGCCCAGCCACGGCGCCGGCATCAGGCAACCGAACACCAGCGCAGGCCGTGGCGCGCGCGCGTAGTCGAGATCCGCGCCTTTCATGCGCGCCCCGCGGCGTGACGGAGGTGACGCATTCGTGCGTCCTTTGAAGTGGATACGGCCATCGCTCCTTCTCGCCAGTCGTGACAAAAGGCCCGATGCTAGGCCGCCGCGCCGCGCAGGGATTTGACGCGGGCCAATCCGGCCGGCATGAAATATCACGATGTGATGGAAACCGCCCTGGCGCCACACGCCATGCCCACGATGCGCCGCCGCCCGCACATACGCGCGCCAAAGCCGGGTTTCCTTGATCTTGCGCAGGTAGCCCAGCCATTCGCGCGGGGACAATCGCTTCCGACTCCTGCGTAATCCTGTTGCCCTGGCCGTCGGCCCACTGCCCGGCACCCTCGACAGGCCCGCGACAGGTTCCCCCTGGTAGCCCCCGATACCGCCATGTCAGATACCGACCCTGCTGCCGCCCCTGCCCCGGCGGCATCCGCGTTGCCCGCGCTGCGGCACCGCCTTTCCACGCGCATCATCTCGCTGTCGCTGGCCGTGCTGCTGGTGGTGCTGGGCATGATCTCCGGCACGCTTTGGCTGTCGTGGAAGCTGGAAGGCGCCGGCGCCGCCATCAACGATGCCGGCAGCCTGCGCATGCGCGCCAACCGCGTGGCGATCGAGCTGGCGCTGGCGCACGTGGGCCGCGCCAATGACCTGGCGGCGCAGGCGCAGGCGCTGGACACCACGCTGGCGCTGCTGAAGAAGGGCGATGCGGCGCGGCCGCTGTTCCTGCCGGACGAACCCGCCATCCACGCGCAGATGACCCGCGTGACCCATGACTGGCAACAGCGGCTGCGACCGCTGGCGGTGGCCGGCGCATCGCCTGCCGCGTACATTGCCGCGCTGCCGGGTTTTGTCGCCCAGGCCGACCGCCTGGTCGGCATGATCGAACACGACAGTGCGCGCAAGACCGACCTTCTGCGCCTGTCGCAAACCGCGCTGGCGCTGATGGCCTGTATCGGCACGGTTGCCGTGATCTACCTGCTCTACCTGTGGATCATCCTGCCGGTGCTGCGGCTGCAGGACGGTTTGCGGCGCATGGCCGCGCGCGAGTTCTCGCTGCGCCTGCCGGTGGAAAGCCGCGACGAGTTCGGCACGCTCAGCGAGGGCTTCAACCGCATGGCGGGCGAGCTGCAGGGCCTGTACCACGATCTTGAAGCGCGCGTGGCGCAGAAGACCGCCGAGCTGGAGCGCCACAACCGCGACCTGGAAACGCTGTACGAGATGGCCGCCTTCCTGAACCAGGCCCCCGATGCCGAAGCCATGGCGCAGGGCTTCCTGGCGCGCGTCATGCGCCAGTTCGACGCGGATGGCGGCAGCGTGCGCGTGCTCGACAGCCGCCACGGCCGCATGCACCTGCTGGCCGCCGCGGGCCTGCCCGCGGCGCTGGCCGAGGCCGATTCCTGCGCCTCGGCCAACGGCTGCCATTGCGGCGATGCCACGCGCGAGGCCGTGATCGCCATCGTCGACCTGCGCGAGGCGGCACGTGCCGGCGCGGCCGACGAAACCCCGTGCGGCCGCGACGGCTTCCAGTCGCTGGCGGCGTTCCGCATCGAAAGCCAGCGCGGCGCCACCGGCATGTTCGCGCTGCACTTCCGCGCGCCGCGCAAGCTGCCGCCGTCGGACCGGCAGCTGCTGCAGACGCTGGCGCAGCACCTGGGCACCGCGCTGGAACACCTGCGCCTGTCCGCCACCGCGCGCCAGCTGGCGGTGGTGGAAGAGCGCAACCTGGTCGCGCAAGGGCTGCACGACAGCATCGCCCAGGGGCTGAACTACCTGAACCTGCAGGTGCAGCTGCTCGACGACGCGGTTGCGCGCGACGACCTGGCCGAGACCCGCGAACTGGTGCCGATGCTGCGCCATGGCTTGGAAGAAAGCTACCAGGACGTGCGCGAGCTGCTCAACAACTTCCGCTCGCGGCTGGGCACCGGCGAATTGCGCCCCGCAGTGGAAGAGACCGTCGAGCGCTTTCGCCGGCAATGCCGCACCGAGGCCGCGCTGGCGATCGACGAACGCGGCGGCGCCTGGCCGCTGTCGCCCGAGCAGCAGCTGCAGGTGCTGTTCATCCTGCAGGAGGCGCTGTCCAACGTGCGCAAGCACGCCATGGCGGCGCACGTCGCGGTGGCGCTCAGCCATGGCCGCGATTTCCGCCTGGTGGTGCAGGACGACGGCGAAGGCTTCGACCCCGACGAACTGGCCACCCGCGCCGACGCCCATATCGGCCTGAGCATCATGCGCGAGCGCGCCGCGCGGCTGGGGGCGCAGCTGCACGTGCAGGCCAGCCCCGGCAGCGGCGTGCGCATCGAACTGGTGCTGCCCGCCGGCAGCCACGGCGCCGCCCGGCGCGATCGCAGCGCCAACCCCATCACCAGCCTGACCCTCCCGAGCGAGACCCAGCCATGACCATCCGCATCCTGCTGATCGACGACCACACCCTGTTCCGCTCGGGCATCCGCGCGCTGCTGCAGCGCCAGGCCGACTTCGAGATCGTCGACGAAGCCGCCGACGGCGTGGAAGGCATCAAGCGCGCCAAGCAGCACCGCCCCGACGTGATCCTGCTCGACCTGAACATGCCGGGCCTGTCCGGGCTCGAGGCGCTGCAGCTGCTGGTCGAAGACCTGCCGCAGACCGCGGTGATCGTGCTGACCGTATCCGAGGAGGCCGAGGAACTGGCCGCCGCGCTGCGCAGCGGCGCGCGCGGCTACCTGATCAAGAACATCGAGACCGAGGCGCTGATCGCCGGCATCCGCCGCGCCGCCGCCGGCGAGCCGGTGATCTCCGACAGCATGACCGCCAAGCTGGTGGCGCAGTTCCGGGCGCCCGCGCCCGTGGCTGCGCCGCGCCAGGAAGAAGCGCCGCGGCTGACCGCGCGCGAGCGCGAGATCGTGCAGGGCCTGGCCCGCGGCGAAAGCAACAAGGAGATCGCGCGCGACCTGGGCGTGGCCGAAAGCACGGTGAAGATCCACGTGCAGAACATCCTGAAGAAGCTGAACCTGGCCAGCCGCGTGCAGGTGGCGGTTTATGCGGTGGAACACGGGCTGAACACGGCGTGAACACCGCCCCGCGCTGGCCGCGCGGGTCGCCTTGCCCGCACTTGGGCGTCGTCCGATTCCTACACCGATATCAGTCCCTGCCCGGAGGGATGCCAGCACCCCTTGTCCTACGCTGAACGGTAAGCGGATGGCTCTGCGGAGCCGCCTCGGAACGGAAGCCGCGCGGCTTCCCCGATCCACGAACAAGGAGCACGCCATGGGCATCGGCACCATCCTTCTGATCATCCTCGTCCTGCTGTTGATCGGCGCCCTGCCGGCCTGGCCGTACAGTTCCGGCTGGGGCTACTGGCCGAGCGGCGGCCTGGGACTGATCGTCCTGATCGTGGTGCTGCTGGTGGTGCTGGGTCGGATCTAGCGTCCGGCAGGCAGCGAACCGCGGCACGGAGCGCGCAAGACGATTTGCGTGCCGGCCGCGCTTGTCGCGGCCGCGCCTGGCACCTATAACGAAGCGCGGGCTCGCGCGTCAGCGTGCGCCCGGTCCTATCAACCTTTTCACCTTTCGCAAGGAGACTCAGATGCCAGCAAAATCCAAGGCGCAACAGCAGGCCGCCGGAGCGGCGCTCTCCGCAAAGCGCGGCGAAAAGAAGGCAGGTTCGCTGAAGGGACCTTCCCGCTCGATGGCCAAGTCGATGAGCGAGAAGGAACTCGAGAAAATGGCTTCGACCAAGACCAAGGGCATGCCGAAGCACAAGTCGGAACGTTGATCGGTACGCGCGGCCTTGCACGTGAGGCCGGGCCGCGCTGGCAGCGCGGCGGCATACCAGCACAGGGCAGGCACACGCCTGCCCTGTTGCTATCCGGCCCTGCCGTTCTTGCCCTTGCCGGTCTTCAACGGCTTCGCCGGTTTGCCGATCTTCCCCTCCAGCGGTCCGCCGCAAAAGCCCGGCAGGCGCCTGGCGCGGGGACTGCGCGCAAGCTTGATCGATTCCGCCAGCGCCAGCCCGAACCCCGCAATACTATGCAGGTCCTGCTCCACCCGCTTGCGCAGGAACCCGGCCCAGCAGAAGTCGCCGTAGGCGCTGTCCGGCTTGCGGTACGCGCCCGCTTCGCGGGCAAAGGCGGCCAGGCTGCGATACGGGTCGTCGCGCATGCTGCGCACGGTCGAGGGCAAGGCCTTGGGCCCCTGCCGCTTGCCGTGTTCATCGTAGGGATGGACATGGCCGAGCTGGCGCATGCGCTTCCAGAATGCGGCCGCATCCAGGTCGCTGAAGTCTTCCAGCACCCGCACCGGCGCGAGCTGGTAGCCGAGATCCAGCCACGCGCGCGCCCAGTGGTGGTGGTCGACGATATAAAGCTCTCCGCCCGGCCCGGCCACGGTCTTGATGCGATGCCGGCGCATGAAGCGCTGCAGCGCCTCGCGGTCTTCCGGATCGGCGTGGCGCTGCGTGACCTCCATCTTGTGGTGGACGTGGATGTAGCCCAGCGTCAGCTGGGTCGGACGCAGCCGCGCCAGTTCGGCGACGGCCTTGCCGCGCGGGCTGCGCGGCGACGCCGCCGGGATCAGGACGGGTTCTGCGCCCGGGACCGGCTCGGTCGGCCCGGCGGGGCGTTCAGTCGTGTTCGACACGTTTCTGGTTGACGAAATGCTCGAGCTCGCTGCCGGGGTCCTCGTTGCCGGTGCTCTCCTCGGCGGTGGCGTCGCTGGCCAGCGGCCGCGGCCAGTACTCGCCCTCGCCTTCGCGCACCGGCTCGCCGCGCCGGGCCGGATCGAAATCGGTCCACTGCCCGCATTCCCAGGTGCCCTGCGCGCGCTCGAGCTGGCTGGCGCCGGTCTCGCGCAGCACGTCGATGACTACCGAACCGAGCCCGTTGTTGACGCACGCGGCCAGCATGACGTTGTCGGCCGGCGGCTGCGTGGCGCCGTCGTCCTGCTGGTCCGTGGCAGGGTCCTTGACTGACACGATGGATACTTCCCACACGGAGAAACCGCGCGCGAACAGCGTGCGTGCGGCATCTTCGGCGTTGGCGAGCGTATCGAAACGTCCCGCGATGATCGATGACATGATGCCTCCCAGAGATTGGCGATGGCGGTCGGCCGATCACTCCCGTATTGCAAGAGCCACGCCCGCGCAGGATCTGCATGGCACGGGCGGCGGCGGAACCGCTGCATGCAATATTTGCAAAGGCGGCCCCGGAACTACATGCACTGGCCTGGCGCAAGCGCGCAAGCGCGGGCCATCAGCCGTTCACGACCTCGCCGCCGTTGATGTGCAGGATCTGCCCGGTGATATAGCTGGCCGCGTCCGAGGCGAGGAACACATAGCCCCCGGCGACTTCGAACGGCTGTCCCGGGCGGCCCATGGGCGTCTTCTTGCCGAACTCCGCCACTTCCTCCGGGCTGAACGTGGACGGGATCAGCGGCGTCCAGATCGGCCCCGGCGCCACGCCGTTGACGCGGATGCCGCGCTCCACCACCTGCAGCGCGAGCGAGCGCGTGAACGACACGATCGCGCCCTTGGTCGCGGAATAGTCCAGCAGATGCTTGCTGCCGCGATAGGCAGTGACCGAGGTGGTGTTCAGGATCGACGCCCCGGCCTTCAGGTGCGGCAGCACCGCGCGCGTCAGGTGGAACATCGCAAACACATTGGTGCGGAAGGTGGCTTCGACCTGTTCGGCCTCGACCTCCTCGAGCGACTTCTTCGGATGCTGCTCGGCGGCATTGTTGACCAGGATGTCGAGCTTGCCGTACTGCTGCAGCGTCTGCCGCGCAACGGCCTCGGCGTGGTTGCAGTCGGCGAGGTCGCCGGCGATGGCCAGGCATTTGCGGCCGGCCTGCTCGACCAGGTTGACGGTCTCGTGCGCGTCGGCATGTTCGTCCAGGTAGGCGATGGCGACATCGGCGCCTTCGCGCGCAAACGCCACCGCAATGGCTCGGCCGATGCCGCTGTCGCCGCCGGTGACCAGCGCGACGCGTCCGTTGAGCCGGCCGCTGCCGACGTAATCGTCAGCGCCGCTGTCCGGCTGCGGGCGCATCGGGGCTTCCAGGCCGGGCTGGCGCGACTGGTGCTGGGGCGGGACGCTCTTGGGTGTGGACATAGCAGTCTCCTGTCGGGGATGGCCGCGCCAGGCGACGCCGGCGTGGCGGCACGCCGCGGCCATGCAAGATGCAGGGTGGCGCGCAAGTTCCATGCCGCTGCGCGCAAGGCGCGGGCCCGCATGCCGCCGCGCGCGCCGGCATCGGCCCCGCGGCGCTGCCCGTAACCCTTACATCGCACGGAAAACCTTACAGCGCGCGCGTATGCGGCACTGCGCCGTTTCGTCTGCGCGCCGGGGCACGGATTTTGCGGCCCTCTGCATATCCGAAACGTCAACGGCTTCCGGCGCCTGCCGCACTCGCCTGCGGGCAGTGCCAGCGCGCGGGGCCTCACCGCCAGGAGGCAGATATGTTCAACTTCCGCAATGACCGCGGCAGCCGCGGCCGGCCCGAAGCGCAACGCCGCGACCGCGGTCCGGAACAAAGGATGCGCGACGAGAGCGAGGGCCGCGGCTCGGAGGACTGGGGACAGGAATGGGGCGAAGACTGGCGCGGCGAGAGCGGCGAGAGCAGCCAGCGCCGCGGCGAGTATGGCGGCCGCGGCTATGAAAGCCGCCAGCGCTGGGAAGAAAACCGCCGCGACGAAGATCGCGACGAAGATCGCGACGAACGTCGCCACGAACAACGCAACGAAAGCCGCGGCCAGGGCCGCAGCATGGGCAGCGAGCGCGAATCCTCGCGCCATGGCGGCCCGTGGTACCAGCAGGACACGCCCGCCGGCCAGCGCCGCGGCAGCTGGGGCGAAAGCGGCTACGGCGCCGCCGATATTGGCGGCAGCGGCCATCCGTACAGCAGCGGCTACGGCGGCTACCGGCCATCGCAGCAGGACAGCGGCTACCGCAGCCAGGAACGCGAATCGGGCTACGGCTATCGCGATGAAGACCGCTTCGGTCCGCGCGGGCGCGGCAGCGCATCCAGCGGCCGTTATGAGCGCGATGAGCGCAGCGAGCGCGGCCAGGGTGGCTGGGGCTCCGAGCGCGGCCGCAGCGAAGGTGGCCGTGCCATGCACTGGCAGGAAGGCAGCGAACGCGACCGCGCCCAGCGGGGCGGACAACCGAGCTACGGCAGCGGCTACTTCGGCGATGCGGGCCGTGGCGGCCAGTCGTTCAGCGGTGGGCAGCGCGTCTACCCGGACGACCCGGGCTACCGGCGCCGCACGCCGTTCGCCGGCCAGGCCAGCGCCTCGGGCACGCAGGGCGGGCAGCATGCCGGCCGCCGCGCCACCGGACCCAAGGGCTACCGGCGCTCCGACGAACGCGTGCGCGAGGATGTGTGCGAACGCCTGGCGATGAACCCGTATATCGACGTCGGCGAGGTCAGCGTCGAGGTAGCGAACGGGGTCGTGACGCTGGACGGCACCGTCAGCGAGCGCCGCGAGAAATACGTGGTCGAGGAGATCGCCGATGCGGTGTTCGGCGTCACCGAGGTCGACAACCGCCTGCGCGTGCAGCGCCAGCAAGGCAGCTCGTGGGCGGCAGGCTCCGAGGTGGGCGGCGACACCTCGACCAGCAGCAGCGGCACGGCGTCGGCGGGCAGCACTTCGCCGGACCGCACGCTCAACAAGAGCTGAGCCTTGCCTTCCGGCCAGTCCCCCGCGAGCACGGCGCCCGCTCCGCGGCGGGCGCCGCGCAAGCTGGCGCCCGACAGCAAGCTGATGGTGCCGCTGGACGCGCTGCGTCCCACCCAGATCACGGTGGGCGGCTACCACGTGGCGCAGAAAGTCCATGTCACGCGGCGGGTGGCGCCGGAAGCGCGCGCGGCGTTCCTGGACAAGCACCGCGTGCACCTGGTGATCGGGCCCGAGCAGATGCTCTATGTGGTCGACCACCACCACTGGGTGCGCGCGTGGCATGACCTGGGACTGACCCACGTGCCCGGCATCGTGCGGGCGGACCTGAGCGACATGGACGTGCCCGCGTTCTGGCGCCATATGGTCGCCAATCACCTGGTCCACCCCTACGACGAGCATGGGCGCAGACGGCCGCTGACCGAACTGCCCGAGGCCATCCACGACATGCGCGACGACCCGTACCGCAGCCTGGAGGCCTTCGTGCAACTGGCGGGCGGCTATCGCAAGGTCAAGACCGCTTATCCCGATTTCCGCTGGGCGGATTTTTTCCGGCGCCACGTGCCGGGGCCGTTCGATACGCCCCATCACTTCGCCTTCGCGGTGGCGAGCGCGTTCAGGCTGGCGCACTCGCGCGAGGCAAAGGACCTGCCCGGCTATATCGGCGCGCTGGGGTGCTGAGCGCGGCGCGCGATCACTCGTTATTGTCCTTGGCGCCGTTTGCTGGCCGGGCCTGGCTTGCCGCCAGCAACTGCAGCAGCCGCGCCTCGTCCGCGCGCAGCCGCGTCATGGCGGGCGCGCGGCCGCCCGCCTGCAGCACGCCGGCGAGGTAGGCATCGATGACGTCGGGGTGCACATAGCACTTGCGGCACACCGCGACGGTGTTGCGCAGCTGGTTCGCGACCTCGCGGACGGCATCGGTTACGGCCTTGCGGCGCGCGGTCTCGCTGCCCGCTTCCGGCAGCTTGCGCAGGATCGCCAGCGCATGCACGCTGCCGGCCCAGGTGCGGAAGTCCTTGGCGGTAAAGTCCCCGCCGGTCACTTCCTGCAGGTAGGCGTTGACATCGGCCGAGCCGATCTCGCGGATTTCGCCGTCGCCGTCGCGGTACTTGAACAGGCACTGGCCCGGCAGGTCGGCGCAGTTGCGCACGATGCGCGCCAGGCGCGGGTCGTTGACCGAGACGTCGTGCGTGATGCCGCTCTTGCCGGTGAACTGGAAGCGCAGCCGGCTGCCGCGCACGGTCACGTGGCGCCGGCGCAGCGTGGTCAGGCCGTAGGTGCGGTTCTGGCGCGCGTAGCGCGGCGAGCCGACGCGCACCAGCGTGGCGTCGAGCAGCAGCACCACCGCGCCCACCACCTTTTCGCGCGGCATGCCGTTGCGGCGCAGGTCGCGCGCCACGCGTGCGCGCAGGCGCGGCAGCGCGGCGCCGAACGCCGCCAGCCGCGCGTACTTGTCGGTATCGCGCAGCGTGGCCCATTGCGGGTGGTAGACGTACTGCTTGCGCCCGCGCGCATCGCGCCCGGTGGCCTGCAGGTGGCCGCGCGGATCGGGGCAGATCCACACCGACTCGTAGGCTGGCGGAATCGCCAGCGAAGCGATGCGCGCCAGCGTGGCGGCATCGGTCACGCGCTTGCCGTCGGGGCCGGTATAGCTGAAGCCGCTGCCGTGGCGCCGGCGCGTGATGCCGGGGCTGCTGTCGTCGACATAGCGCAGCCCCGCGTCGCGCAGCACCGTGTCGAGCGCGGCGGGTGCTTCGGTGGCGGGCAGCGTGCTGTCCATGGGCGCGCGCGGAGTCAGGCTCAGGCCGCGCCCGGCGCGCTGGCCGACTCGGGCTGCGGTTCAAGCCCGGCGTCGGGCGCGGGCGGCGCGGGCTTGCTTGCAGGTTTCGGCACGGGCGGCGCTGCGCGCTCGGCGGTGACCGGGCCGGCGCGGGCCACGGTGACCATTTCACGCAGCCAGTTGACCAGCATGCTGCTGTAGGTGCGCTGGAACTCCTCGTCGCTCAGGCCGTGGTCGGCGCCCTTGATCACGCGGTAGGTCAGCGAGTTGGCATGGATGCAGGAATCGACATAGCTCATCACCACGGCATGGGGCACGATCTGGTCGTGCTCGGATTCGATCACCAGCACGTCGCCGGTAAACGCCGTGCATGCGCGCAGCGCGCGGTTGCTCGCGGGCGGCACCATGCTGCGCCGGTAGGTCACCAGGTCCTGCGCGCGGTGCAGCTGGCGCTTGGGCAGGTCCCAGCCCGAGTCCATGTACAGCGCCGGCGCGCGGAACGCCAGCCAGCGCACCTGGCGCAGTCCGCTGAGCAGCGCGGCCAGGTAGCCGCCATAGCTGCTGCCTACCACCGCGATCGCGTTGCGGTCGACCTCGGGCTGGCGCACCAGCACATCGTAGGCCGCCACCACGTCGGCAAGGTTGCGCATGCGGCTGACGGTCTCGTACTGCGCGCGCGTGCCGGCATGGCCGGTCAGGTCGAAGGTCAGGCAGACGCAACCCAGCCCCGCCACCTTGCGCGCACGCGCCAGGTATTGCTGCTGGCTGCCGCCCCAGCCGTGCACGAACAACACGCCCGGCAACCTGGTTTCCGGGCTGATCAGGGTACCGGCGATGGTGCCGCCTTCGCTTTCGATCTGCAGCAGTTCTTCATGCGTTGCCATCGGATTCAGGCTCCAGTCGTGCGTACTTGGTCAGGGGACCGACATGGCGGTCTTCGCCCCGGTAGTAAATTTCGGCGTCTTCCGGCACGCGCACATCGTTGCCGTAGACTTCGCGCGTCGATGCGACCACGCGCGTGCGTGCCGGGTCGTCGCGCAGCGCCGCCAGCGCCGCCAGTTCGGCGCCGGTGGCGCCCCCCACGCGCCAGGACTGCTCCAGCACGCCGCCGAGCATCTGTCCGTCATGGGCACCGCCCGCGGGCGCGCCGAAGGCGACGTCGTAATTGCAGCGCGACAGCACCATGCCACCGCCCTCGCCATAGCAGGCCAGCGCGGCCTCGTGGTACACCATCGCCGCGCGCACCGCGGCGAGGATGCGGGCGTCGAAGGGGTGCTGCAGCAGCGCATCGAAGCCGCCCCGCACCACCGTCAGCGTCGAGCCGCCATAGACCTTCTGACCGCGGTTGTTCTCGGTCAGTCCCTGCGTGCCGCAATAGCTCGCTTCCAGTCCCGCCAGCACGACCTTGCCCACGCTGAAGGTCTGCGGCGCGCGCAGGTCGCGCTCCACCACCAGGCCGTCGCGCTCCACCCCATGCGGGTCGAGCGCGGCCAGCGCTGCCTCCAGCGCGGCTTCGCCGTCGACCACGCGCTGGCCCAGCCCGCCGACACCGCCGGTATCCTTCAGCCGCACCGGCCCCAGCGTCAGCAGCCGCAGCGCCGCGGTGCGCGCATCGCCGACGCTGAACGCGGTAAAACCCGGCAGCGTGGCACCGACCACGCGCCGCACGAAGGCCTCGGACCAGCCCCGCGGCGCCGCGGCGCCGGGCTCGACCAGGCCGTGCGTGATCGCCTTGGTGGCGACGAACGCGTACGGCACCACGCCGCCGAACAGATCATCCTCGCCCTGCACGCCCAGGCTTGCCGCCAGTTCACCACCGACCAGCGTCTGCGCCGGCACCAGGTACGGCGCCGGGCGCTCCGCCGCTGGCGCCGCATAGCCGCCGGCGAACGGCAGGCCGGCGATTGCGGCCACCTTGCGGGCGATATTGGCAAGGGTTATGCCATGGTGGCTGTCGGCCTGGTCCAGGGTCTCGCAGCCGTAAGCCATCACCGGGCGGCTGCCCTGCTGCGCGGCTGCCGGACCTGCAGCCGGCAGCACCGGTTTTCGCTTGCTTGCTTCGCTCGATGCGGTCACGGCCGGCTCCTGTTGGGGTGGGTCGCAAGGGTCCTGCACGGGGCCTGCATGGGTCCTGCAAAAGGGGGCCGTTGGCCGGCAAGCTACGGCGCCGCCGAGGCCGGCGAGGCCGGCGCTGAGGGCGCGCCGTCGGCGGGCGCTTCGGACGGATGCCTGCGCGAAGCGCGCGCGTCGCGCTTGGCGGCGTGGTTCTCGCGCGCCTCGTCGAGCGAATGGCTGGTCTTGATGCCGTCCTCCTTGTCGGCCAGCTCGGCGAGCTGGCGGTAGAAGCTGACCAGCTGGCGCAGCTCTTCCTCATCGAGGTCCTCGATCGACACCAGCATGTTGCTGGCCTCGCGGTGCGAGGCCAGCAGTTCGTTGAGCTTCAGGTGGACCGCGACGGCATCCTTGTTCTGGCTCTGCTGGATCAGGAACACCATCAGGAAGGTGACGATGGTGGTGCCGGTATTGATCACCAGTTGCCAGGTCTCGGAGTAGCCGAACATCGGGCCGGTCAGGGCCCACGCGACCACCACGCCGACCGCCAGCACGAAGGCGGTCGGCGAGCCGGCATGGCGCGTGGCGCCGCCGGCAAAGCGGTCGAACAGGTGCAGCACGGTGGCACGTTTGCCGGCGCCGGGCCGATGGCCAACGCCGGGCAGGATGGGGCTGGATTTGCGCATCGTTGCACTCCCACGGATAGGTCGCCGGATTGGCCGCCAGACGGTCCGCTTGCTTGGGCGGCATGCTGATTTCATTGTATGGAGCGCATGGCCAATGTGCAGCGGGCGCAGTCCTACAACGGGCGCAGCACTTGCAGCACTCCACATGTTTCGTTTCTACATCGGGCGATAAATCTTGCCGGCGGTTTGGCCCGCATTTTCGCGCGCGAAGCACATGCGGGCGACGGGAACGCTTTTTGCGCCGCATGGCATGACGAAGCGGCGACTTCCGGTGCGTCGGTGGCTGCCGGTTCGCCGGAACGCCGCCCTGTTGACCCAGGGCCCGAGCCCCCACCCGGCATCGATCCCGCAGCTAAAGGAGCCAGCCATGTTCCAGTCCCCTGCCACGCAACCCCGCGCACCGCGGCGCGTCGTCGACATCATGACGCGCCAGCCGGCCTATATCACGCCCGACGAAACCATCCAGCATGCCGCGCAGCTGATGGCGGACCTGCACGTCGGCTCGCTGCCGGTCTGCGACGGCCGGCGCCTGGTCGGCATGCTGACCGACCGCGATATCACCGTGCGCGCTACCGCCGGCGGCCAGCCGCCGCAGGCCACGCGTGTGGCCGATGCGATGTCGCCGCAAGTGCAATGGTGTCTCGAAGACGAATCGCTCGAAGACGCGCAGCACAAGATGGAAGCCGCGCAGGTGCGGCGCCTGCCGGTGCTCGACCACGATCACACCCTGGTGGGCATCGTGTCGCTGGGGGACTTCGCCAGCAAGGGTGCCGACGCGCGCGAATCCGGCGAGACGCTGGCGTCGATCTCCACGCCTTCGGCGCCCGCGCGCTGAAGCCGCAGCAAACAGGAGCCGCGATGAGCGCAACCCCTTCCGCCGATGACGAAGCCCTGCGCGTGGCCGTGCGCGCCGAAATTGCCGCGGCCTTCGATGGCCGCTTTCCCGACGGCGTCACGCTCGAGGTGGCCGATCGGCGCGTGACCGTGCGCGGCTGCGTCGAAGACGTCGACACCGCGCAGCGCGTGGAAAAAGCCGCCGCGGTCAGTCCCGGCGTGCTGGGCGTGCATAACGCGCTGTCGACGCGGCAGCCGCCCGCGCCCGAGCCGCAGGGCCAGCCCGCCGGCAGCGGCCGGCACGCCGACCCGGCCGACAAGCCCGCCGGGCAGGTGAACCACAAGGTCTGAACGGTACGCTGGAAGACAAGGCGCCGGAGCTTTGCTCCGGCGCCTTGGCGTTTACGAGGTGCTATGGCCAGACAAGAGGCGCTCAGCCCCACGGGTCATAGCGGTCGGCTTCCCAGTACGGGGAGATGCCGTAGTACTGGTGGATGCTGGTGGCCCATTGCGAATCGGCCATGGTCGGCCAGTGGTCCTTGTCGAATCCCGGCGCGGCCTTGAGCCGGTCTTTCTCGACGCCCAGCACGAAGCACTTGCGCCGCGTGTCCAGCGTCAGCGCGGACCACGGCAGCGCGAACAGCTTTTCGCCGATGCCGAGGAAGCCGCCCATCGCCAGCACGGCATAGGCAACGCGGCCGCCGAGCACATCGATCATGATGTGGTCGATGGTGCCGATGTCGTCGCCGGCCGGGTCGACCACCTTGTTGCCCTCGAGCGTGTCGGCCGCCATCACGAACGGGCCGGGTCCCGGGGAATTGCGGTCGATGCCGCCGACGATCGAGGCGCCGTGCGGATGTTCGGCGCCGGGCGTTTCAGGTTGGACTGGATTCATGGATACCTCCGTTTGGCTGCTCGGGTAGCGGGATGGAGCGAAAGGGTCGGGCGAAATGCGTCGTGCGATGCGCTAGCGGCGTTCGCGCGTGTCGGCCGGCACCGGCGGCACCAGCGGATCGAAGTCGGCCCAGCGGCCGTCGACCCACTCGCCATCGGCGCGCTCGACATCCTTGGCGCCGCCCTGGCGCAACACGGTCGCGACCGTGTCGGCGGTGGCGGTGTCAGTGCTGGTCAGGTGCGCCGCCAGCACGACGCCGGCATTGCGTACCGGCGGCTGGCCGGTGCGCGGATTGCGCCCGGCATGGCGCGCCAGCGCCAGCGCGCCCGCGAGCGAACCCAGATAGGCGCCCAGCCCGACCGCGAACACCAGTACCAGGATCGACAGCGGTGGCGTTGCGCCGAGCGCGGCCACCAGCGCCGCGCCGACTGCCGCGCCCACGGCGGCGCCGATCAGCACCCCGCTGATCGCGCCCACGCCCGATTTGCGCGCGCCGGCGTCGGCGGCGTGGTCGCCGCCGATGGCATAGGCGGCGTGCTGGCCGGGCGGGTTGACATAGAACAGGTTCAGGTCCTGGTCGGCAAAGCCCTGCGCGCGCAGCCGGCTTGCGGTGGTCTCGGCGGTGGCAAAGCTGTCGAAGCGGCCAGCGATGATGGCGGACATGGTGGCTCCTTTTCGTTCATCGATGTGGTCGGAACCGCGGCGGCTGGTAGCAGCCACGCCGCGGCGCTTGGACTCAAGGTGGACTAAAGGGGGCAGGCACGCGCCTCAGCGCTTGGCCGACTTGCCCGGCTTGGCGGACTTGGCTGCCGCGGTCCTGACGCCGGCCTTGCCCGCGGCCGCTGCCCCGGTCTTTGCCGCAGGCTTGGCCGCGCGCTTTGCAGCGGGCTTGGCGGCTGGCTTGGACATCGCCGCACTGGTCCCAGACTTGGCAGCGGTCCTGGTCGAAGTCTTGGCGGACGGCTTGGCGGACGGCTTGGCGGCCGGCATGGCGCCCGCCTTGGAGCCGATCTTCGAGCCCGCCTTCGAGCTCATCTTTGAATCCGCCATCGCGCTCGCCTTCGCGCCCGTCTTTGCGGCAGGCTTAGCCGAACGCCCCGATTCCGCGGCGGCGCCCTTGCGCTGGCCGGCCGGCTTCGCGCCTACCGGCTGCTCCTGGCTGCCTTCCCTGAGCTTCCAGTCGACGTCGTCGCGCGCGGTCTGCGTCTTCTTCTCGGCGTGCATGGCAGCGCTGGGCGAGATCGGATCGCTGGCTGGGAAGGTCATCTCCAGCGAATCGTCGACGGCAGCCTGGTAGGTCTTGGCTTCCTTGCCGCGCGATCGGGTGCCCGCGGCCGGCTTGCCGGCTGCGCCCTTGCCCGCGGACGGGCCGCTGCCGGCACGCGCCGATGGCGTGGCCCTGGTGGATTGCGCGGACCGCGTCGCGGTCGCGGACTTCGCCCGGGACGGCTTCTGTGCAACCTGCTCGGCCTGGGCGGACTTGCGGCTGGCGTTGGGCATGGTTGTTCCCTCCTTGGTTTAGGGTGCTTGATCCATGCAAGGGGCGGGCCAGAAATTTGTCAGCGGCCTTGCGCGCCAGGCTGGCGCTGCAAGCTCGCGTGTGAACGCTGCCGTACCGTGGCGCGCGGCCACCGCGCGATGGCGTCGCGGGCAAGTGGTACGCGTAGCGTGGCGCCGGCCTGGTAAAAACTACATCGAGATCGCCGACAGGACCGCCTTCAGGCCAGGCGCATATGGCGCGGGAACCGGACCGCGATGCAGACGCTGACCTTGTCGCTGTCGCAGCCCGCGCTCTCCGCGCTCAGCACGGCGCCATGCATTTCCACCATGCGCCGCGTCAGCAGCAGTGCGCTGCTTTGCCGGGACGGCGTCTCGCCGCCCTGCGGCGGGCGCCGTCCGAAGAAGTCGGTCAGCGCCGCCAGCCGGCTGGCGCTGCGCTGCGAATCGAGCGGCGGGCTTTCGGTAATGCGCAGCTTGACGTAGTCAGGCTCGCTGAACAGATGCACGCTGACCGCGCCGCCCGCGGGCGCGCGCCAGATGCAGTGCGCTAGCAGATGCCGCAGCAACGGCGCCAGCCGCATGGCATCGCCATCGATCCGGTAGGCGGCGGCATCGGGCGCGTCCGGCGCATTGGCGCTGGCGGACGCATCCGGCCATATCGCGGCTCCGTCCGTGCTCAGCGGCGACAGCAGCACGCCGCGCGCTTCGGCCGCATGGCGGCGGTCGGCAATGGCCTGCAGCGCCAGCTCGCGCAGGTCCAGCTGCTGCCAGCGCGGCGGGGCCTCGTCGGCCAGCAGCCGCACCCCCTCTTCCATTTCCTCGATCAGCGCCAGCTGCTGCTGCATGCCCGAGCGGATGCCGTCGAGCGCGCGCTGCGCCGGCGCCGGCGTGGTATCGAAGGCGCGGTCCAGCACATAGGCCCAGCTCTGGATGGCGTTCAGCGACGAGCGCAGGTCATGCGCGGATTGCTCGATCAGCGTGCTGACCTCGTGAACGCTGCTCACCGGCTGGGCGTTGCCGCTGCCGGCCGCGACCTGCGCGTTCGACGCCTGCGCGTCCGAAGGCAGAGCGGAACCTGGCTCAGGGGTGCCCGGCAAGCCGGACGGCGGAAATAGCTGCGTCATGTGCAAATCGGCCGCAGTGGCCAGGGGACATGGCAGGCCGGAGCGGCCGGGGATGTTGCCCTGCTGGGAAGCAAGAAACGTGCTGCGCGCGCCCAAGCCGGCACCCGGCCCGCCGCGCATGCCCGCCATCCCCGTGGTCGCAAGTGCTGGTGCACGCCGTCATCCGGTTGCGGACGGGCCCGAGTCATTGCGCGAGGCCCGCAGCCACTCTGGCAATTCGCCACGGGCGGCATAATCTTCCAGCCGGTTGTACAAAGTCTTCAGGCTGATGCCGAGGATTTCCGCCGCGTGCTTCTTGACCCCCGCGCACTGCTCGAGCGTGGCGAAGATCAGCTGGCGGTCGGCGTCGGCCAGCGACATGCCCACCGGCACCGACACCACCGCCGCGCCCGGCGCCTGCGTGGCCGCAACCTGCAGCGGCACCTGGGCCTCGGTGATGAGGTCGTCGTCGGCCATGATGAAGGCGCGCTGGACGAAGTTACGCAGCTCGCGCACGTTGCCAGGCCAGGCGTGCAGGCGCAGGCTGTCGAGCACATTGGGCGCGAAGCGGCGCTGCACGCCCTGCTCGGCGTTGAGCTGGTCCAGCATCATGTTGGCGATCTGGATTACGTCATCGCCGCGCGCGCGCAGCGGCGGCAGCTCCACCGGGAAGACATTGAGCCGGTGGAACAGGTCGGCGCGCAGCTTGCCGTCGGCGACCGCTTCCTCGGGGTTGCGGTTGGTGGCGGCCAGCACGCGCACATCGGCATGGCATTCGCGGTTGGTGCCGACCCGCATGAAGGTGCCGGTCTCGAGCACCCGCAGCAGCTTGACCTGCAGCTCGGCGGGCATCTCGGTGATCTCGTCCAGGAACAGCGTGCCGCCGTCGGCGCGCTCGAAATAGCCCTTGTGCTGGCGGTCGGCGCCGGTAAAGCTGCCGCGCTCGTGGCCGAACATCTCGCTTTCGATCAGCGTGGGCGAGATCGCGCCGCAGTTGACCGCCAGGAACGGCTGGCGCCGCCGCGCCGACAGCTCGTGCACGGTCTGCGCGGCGAGCTCCTTGCCGGTACCGCTCTCGCCGATCAGCAGCACGGTGGCCTCGGTGGGCGCCACCCGCGCGAGCTGGTCGTAGACCGCCTGCATCACCTCGGAGCTGCCCATCAGGCGCCCGAAGCGTCCGTAGCGGCGCAATTCGCCGCGCAGCGAATGGATCTCGGCGCGCAGCTCGCCGGTGGTGGCCAGGCGCTTGAGCACGGTCTGCAGGCGCGCGACGTTGATGGGCTTGACCAGGTAATCGGTGGCGCCGGCGCGCAGCGCTTCGACCGCGCTTTCCACGCTGGCGTAGCCGGTAGTCAGGATCACCTCGACGCCGGAGGCGCCGACCTCCTCGAACAGCTCCATGCCGTTGCCGTCGGGCAGGCGCAGGTCGGCCACGATGGCGTCCGGCATGCGCCAGCCGATCTGCAGCCGTGCTTCACGCAGCGTGCCGGCGGTGGCGGAGGTGAAGCCTTCCATGGCTACGATCTCGGCCAGGGCAGCGCATGCGTTTTCGTCGTCATCGACAATCAGGATGTGGGGCATACGATCCGTCAGTGAGACCTAATGGGAACTCAAGGCAAACCCCCGGCACTGCCTTCCGCTACCGCAACGCCGAACCGCGCCGGGTCTGCGGAAATCCGCCGGCGCGCCTCATGCGTGGCGCGTACGGCAGCCCTGGCAGGGACAGAGGGCACGGGCCCTGATTGCGGATTCTGGTCCGCGGGGGCGGGTCCACACTGCGTATTGCCAGTCTAAGCCCGGGCAGGCACGGTCGTTGCCGGTGTCCGTCTGACACAGCTGTCGGAAGTTGCCGCGCAGGCGCGCGCCGCTATGGCAAGCCCCCACGCCAGAGGCTAGCATAGGAACTTCTCCCGGCAACCTGCCACCTGCAACCCTCGATCGGCCGATGTCGGGCCAGCAACCCGTGCCAGTGACCGCCAGCCCCTCGCGGCGCAGCAACGCCGCCAACCCTTCCAGCCACGCCAGCCACGCCGCCGGCAGCGGGCCCGCGAGCGAGCCAGCGCCGCGCCGCGCCGTGCCGTCGCAGGTGTCGCTGCTGTGGGAAAGCACTGCGCCGGCGATGCAGCGCCTGCTGGCGCAGATCGAGCGCGTGGCGCCCACCGATGTCACCATGCTGGCCGTGGGGGAAAGCGGCTCGGGCAAGGAAGTCGTGGCGCGGGCGGTGCATGAGCGCAGCGCCCGCCGCAACGGCCCCTTCATTGCAGTCAACTGCGGCGCGATCCAGCCCACGCTGATCGAATCCGAACTGTTCGGCCATGAGAAAGGCGGCTTTACCGGCGCCATCGAGCAGAAGGCGGGCTACTTCGAGCAGGCCCAGGGCGGCACGCTGTTTCTGGACGAAGTCACCGAGATGCCGCTGGAGATGCAGATCAAGCTGCTGCGGGTGCTGGAAGGCCGCACCTTCCACCGCGTCGGCGGCGATACGCTGATCGCCACCGACGTGCGCATCCTCGCCGCCACCAACCGCGACCCGGTCGAAGCCGTGCGCGGCGGCCAGCTGCGCGAGGACCTGCTGTACCGGCTGGCGGTGTTCCCCTTGCATATCCCCCCGCTGCGCGAGCGGCCCGACGATATCGTGCCGCTGGCACGCCACTTCCTGGCCGAATACAACGCCATGGAGCGCACCGACAAGAGCTTCTCGGCGGGTTCGCTCGACCGCCTGCTGCGCTACGACTGGCCCGGCAATGTGCGCGAGCTGAAGAACGCGGTCTACCGCGCCTTTATCCTCGCCGACAAGGTGGTGGAGATCGGCAACCCCAACCTCGCCACCCAGGCGCCGCGGCCGACCACCGTCGACGGCGTGGTCAACGTGCGCGTCGGTACCACGCTGGCCGACACCCAGCGCGAGATCATCATGGCGACGCTGGCGCGCTTCGACGGCGACAAGCGCCAGGCCGCGCGCGCCCTCGGCATCAGCCTGAAGACGCTCTACAACCGGCTCGACGCCTACCGCTCCTTGTGAGGCGCCGCAGGGCTGGCCGGCACCGGCTCGGCCAGGGCGCGCGACAGGGTCTCGATCGACAGCGGCTTGGTCAGGTGCGCATCGAAGCCGGCCTGCCGGCTGCGGCGCCGGTCCTCGGCGGTGCCGCGCCCCGACAGCGCCAGGAACTGCACCGCGCGGCCGCGCAGGTCCTTGCGCAGCGCTTCCAGGACTTCATAGCCCGACATGTCGGGCATCTGCAGATCGAGCAGCACGCAGTCGGGCTGGAACGCCTCGGCCACCACGACGGCCTGCTGGCCGCTGTGCACCGCCTGGGCCTCGTGGCCAAGCAGGGTCAGCAGTTCGGCCATGCTGTCGGCGGAATCGGCATTGTCGTCGACCACCAGCACGCGCCGGCGCGGCGCCTTGCCCCGCGGCAGCGAGGCGGGCTCGGCCGGACGCGTGTTGGCGCGCGGCAGGATCACGGTGAAGGTGCTGCCCTTGCCCGCCCCCGCACTGTCGGCCTGGATCGCGCCGCCATGCGCTTCGAGGATGGCCTTGGCCAGCGCCAGGCCGATGCCCAGCCCGCTGCGGCTGCCGGCATCGCTTTCCTGCGCGAACAGATTGAAGATGCGGTCCAGCGCCGCGGGTTCCAGCCCGCGGCCGGTATCCGACACCGCAGTGATCACGCGCTCTGCCTCCACGCTGACATGCACGCTGACGGTCCCCCCGCGCGGGGTGTACTTGGCCGCATTGCTGAGCAGGTTCAGCAGCACCTGCCCGAGCCGCGCGGCATCGGCCCGCACAAAGGGCGATACCTCCGGCAGCGCCACCACCAGTTGCTGGCCCGACGCTTCCAGCGTGGGCCGGATCGCTTCCAGGCAGGTGGTGACCACGTCGTTGTAGGACGTCGGCGTCAGCTCCATCTTGAGCTTGCCGGCAGTGACGCGGCCCACGTCGAGCAGGTCGTTGACCAGCCGCTCCACCTGGCGCAGCTGGCGGTCGATGATCTCGGCGCAGCGGCGCACGCGCGGGCCGGTGTCGGGGGTCAGCACGATCACTTCGACGGCATTGCGCACCGGCGCCAGCGGGTTGCGCAGCTCGTGGGCCAGGATGGCGAGGAAGGACTGCAGCCGGCGGTTGCCGGCATCGAGCACTTCCAGCCGCAGCGCATCGCTGAGGTCGCGTGCCGTCCACAGCAGGCCTTCGGGGCACCCCGCCGCGTCGCGCACCAGCACCATGCGCGTGGCGCAGCGCACCACCGAGCCGTCCTTGCGCGCCAGGCGCTCCTCGCCGACCCATTGACCGCAGGCGCGCGCCGCCTCCAGCGCCGCCTGGGGGCGGCCCGCGGCGGCATCCTGGCGGGTATAGAGCCAGGCCAGCGGCCGGCCCGCCGCTTCTTCCGCGGTGTGGCCGGCGAGTGCGCGCGCGCCCGCGTTCCAGCTGCGGATGGTGCCGTCGAGCGAGAGTTCGCAGACCGCGGTGCAGGGCAGGTTCTCGGCCAGCAGGCGCAGCTTGTCGCCGGACAGGCGTGCGTGGTCGGCGGCGGCCTGCTGCACCGTGGTGTCGCGGCACGACACGATAAAGCCCGCGGCCGGTTCGCCGCGCGCAAGCGCAGCGCCATCGCCTGGCACAGCGGGGGGCAGGTCGGCCGCATCGATGCGCCGCAGCTCGCAGCTGGCGCGCAGCAGGCTGCCGTCGCGGCGCACGCGCCAGCCTTCGTCGCGCGCCTGGCCGGCGTGCGTGGCCGCATCCAGCCATTGCTGCGGCAGGCCGGCGGCAACGTCGTCGGGGCGGTGCAGCCGCGACAGATGGCTGCCGGCGATCTCGGCGGCGCTGTAGCCGAACAGCCGGCGCGCCGGCTCGGGCCACGCCACGATCACGCCGTGCGCGTCGAGTTCGAACACCGCGCAGTCCTGCACCGCATCGAGCAGGCGGCGATACCGTTGCGCGAGCTGCGCCGCCTCGCTTTCCGGCGGCAGGGGGGTCGAGCGAATTTCGGTTGCCGCTTGCAGCCCGGACATGGGGACCTTGGGTAGAGGTTGGAGGTATCAATCACTACCGTCATTCCCGCGAAGGCGGGAACGGCGGTCAATAACTGAACGGATTTACCCCGCGCGCGGGCGTTCCAGTCAATGATAGGCGCTCGCGGCCCATGCGGCACCCGATATGGCGGCGCCGTGTGCGCAGCACGCGTTCCGGAAGCAAGGAGATTGGCGGCCGGCCGCACGCATGCCGCCCGCGGGCAGCGTGCGGCGCGCAGGCGCTAGCGGCGGCGCCGCTGGACCATCGCCGCGACCGCGGCCGAGGCCCCGACCACCAGCGCGGTGGTCAGCATGGGGTAGCGCGCGGTGGTGGTGTACGGGCAGGAATGCAGCGCGGTGTGGGTGCCGGTGCGCTCCTGCAGGCCGCTGCCGCTGCCGTAGAGCGCATTGTCCTCGAGCGGGCCGGCCGGATGGCGGGTCTGCTGGGCGCGGCCCATGAAGCGGCGCATAAAGCGGTCGAAGGTATGCGGCGCATGGTACGCGGCGGCCGAGAAGGCCTTGGCCGCGGCGCCGACGAACAGCTCGCGGCGCGGGTTCTCCGCGGCGAACAGGATGGCGTCGGCGGCCAGCGCCGGGTCATACAGCGGCGGCGGCAGGCGCGGCTCGACGTCGAGGAAGTTCTTGGCGTGCATCGCCAGCGGGGTTTCCAGGCCGGCGGGCTTGATCAGCGTCACGCTGACCGGGGCCTGCTCCTGCTCCAGCTCCAGCCGCAGCGAATCGGTAAAGCCCTTGATCGCATGCTGCGAGGCCGAGTAGGCGCTCTGCAGCGGCATCGGACCGTCGGCGGCCTCGCTGCCCATGTTGATGATCGCGCCGCCACGCTCCCGCAAGTGCGCGGCAGCCGCCAGCGATCCGTGCACGGTGCCCCAGTAGTTGGTATCGAACAGACGGCGCTGGTCTTCCAGCGGCACGTCGCAATGGCGCCCGAAGATGGTCACGCCGGCGTTGTTGATCCAGGTGTCGAAGCCGCCGAAGCGCTCGATCGCGGCATGCGCCACCTTGCCGACCTCGTCGTGCCGGCCGACATCCGCGACCACCGTGATCACTTCGGTACCCTGCTCGCGCAGCTCTTCCGCCAGCTGGTGCAGCGAGCCCTCGCTGCGCGCCACCAGCACCAGGCGTGCGCCCTGCTGCGCCGCCTTGCGCGCGGTGACCAGCCCAACGCCGCTGCTGGCGCCGGTCAGCACAATGACCTGCGAGCTGATTTTCTTCAAGGTGGGTTTCATCTGCCGCTTCCTCCAGTGGGAGTCCGGCCCTGCGCCGGGCGTATCGGTGGAAAGTCGCAAGGAGCGTTCCCGTCGCGGACCCGCCGTGACCGCGGCGGCGGGGCATGACGTCCACGGCAGATTTACAACGCCTGGTAAGAACCACATGGCGCCCGGGGCGCATCCTGCTGCGCTCGACGCGGCATGTAGGACGGGCGCCGATTTCAGCGCGGCCATGTGCTGCCTAAGCTGGATGCATCCACGCAACCGGCGACCGCCATGGCCAAGACCACTTCGCAGGACTCGCGCGCGCCGCGCGCCGCTGGCAAGCGCGCGACCAAGCCTGCCGCCGGGACGGGCAGCAAGCCCGCCAAGACGAGTTCGGCGAAGCCCGCCACCAAGCGCGCCGCAAGCGTTCGGCCAGCGGCACGGGCCACCGGCACGCCCGCGGCGCTTGAAAAATACCGCCGCATGCGCGACTTCGGCGCCACGCCCGAGCCCAGCGGCGCCGCTGCCCGCGCCGCACCGCGCAAGCGCGCCGCGGAGCTGTCGTTCGTGATCCAGAAGCATGCGGCGCGGCGGCTGCACTACGACTTCAGGCTGGAGCTGGGCGGCACGCTGAAGAGCTGGGCCGTGCCCAAGGGGCCCAGCCTGGATCCCGCCGACAAGCGCATGGCGGTCCATGTCGAAGACCATCCGATGGACTACGCCGGCTTCGAGGGCGTGATTCCCGCCGGCCACTATGGCGCCGGCACGGTGATCGTGTGGGACCGCGGTACCTGGGTTCCGGTGGGCGATCCCGAGGCCGGCTACCGCAGCGGCAAGCTCAAGTTCGAGCTGCGCGGCGAAAAACTGCACGGGCACTGGACCCTGGTGCGCATGCACGGCAGCCGTCAGAAGGAACAGGACGCATGGCTGCTGATCAAGGAACGCGACGACGCCGCGGTGCCGGCATCGGAGTTCGACGTGGTCGAAGCCCTGCCCGACAGCGTGCTGGGCGGCACGCAGCGCAAGCCCGCGGCCAGGCGCGCCGGCGCCGGCAAGGCGACAAAGGCGACAAAGGCGACGAAGGCGGCCGAAGCGCCCGAAGCCCCTGCACCAGCTGCACACGATGCCATCCGCGCGCTGAAGCCACCGCCCGGCGCCACGCGCGCGGCGCTGCCGCTGGCGCTGGCGCCGCAACTGGCGACGCTGGTCGAGAAGCCCCCGCCCGACGCCGACGCCTGGCGCTACGAGATCAAGTTCGACGGCTACCGGCTGCTGGCGCGCGTCGACGGCAACGATGTGCGGCTGTTCACGCGCCAGGGCCATGACTGGACCAGCAAGCTGCGCGCGCTGGCGCGCGATGTCGGCGCGCTGGGCCTGCCCGACGGCTGGCTCGACGGCGAGATCGTGGTGCTCGGCAAGCGCGGCGAGACCGATTTCCAGGCCTTGCAGAATGCCTTCGATACCGCGCGTGTCGAAGCCATCCAGTACTTTGTGTTCGACCTGCCCTACTGCGCCGGCCATGACCTGCGCAAGGTGCCGCTGGTGGAACGCCGCGCGCTGCTGCGCCGGGTCTTCGAGCACAACATGTCGCCGCGCCTGCAGTTCAGCGAAGACTTCGAAGCCAGCGCCGGCGACATGCTCGACGCGGCGTGCCGCATGAAGCTCGAAGGCGTGATCGGCAAGCGCGTGGACTCCGGCTACGTCAGCGCGCGCAGCAATACGTGGATCAAGCTCAAATGCACCCTGCGCCAGGAATTCGTGGTAGCGGGCTTTACCGATCCCAAGGGCAGCCGCAATGGCATTGGCTCGCTGCTGCTGGGCGTGCATGACAGCGGCGGGCGCCTGCGCTATGCGGGCAATGTCGGCACCGGCTTCGACACCCGCACGCTCGACGAACTGCGCGCGCAGCTCGACGCGCTGCGCGCCGATGCGTCACCGTTCCACACCGTGCCGTCCGGCGTGCGCGGGCATTGGGTCAGGCCGAAGCTTGTGGCCGAAGTCTCGTTCGGCAGCTGGACCCGCGAAGGCCGGGTGCGCCATGCGGTGTTCCACGGCCTGCGCACCGACAAGCCCGCCGGCGCGGTCTCGGTCGAGCAGCCGGCGGCGCCCGCGAACAAAGGCAAGGCGGCGGCCACGACGCAGGACAAGCCGGCGACCAAAGCCGCCACCAAGCCAGCAACCAAGCCTGCGTCCAAAGCCAGGGCCGGCGCAGCAAAGCGCCAGACCGCAGTGGACGGCAAGGTCTCGATCAGCAACGCCGGGCGCGTGATCGATGCCGAGTCCGGCCTGACCAAGGGCGAACTGGTGCGCTACTACGAACGCGCCGCACCGCTGATGCTGCCGCACCTGCGCGGCCGGCCGATCGCGATGGTGCGCGCGCCATCGGGCGTGGGCGGCGAGCAGTTCTTCCAGCGCCACAGCGACACGCTGCGCGTGGACGGCCTCAACGTGCTGGACCCCGGACTCTGGCCGGGACATCCCGCCTTGCTGGAAATCGCCTCGGCCGAGGCGCTGGTCGCGGCTGCGCAGCTCAACGTGGTCGAGTTCCACACCTGGAATGCGAGCAAGCGCAGCATCGACCGGCCCAACCGCATCATCTTCGACCTCGACCCCGGCGAGGGGGTACCGTGGGCACAGGTGCAGGAGGCGGCCGCGCTGATGAAGGCGCTGCTGGACGAGCTGGGGCTGGCCAGCTTTCTCAAGACCAGCGGCGGCAAGGGGCTGCACGTGGTGGTGCCGGTGACCCCGCGCGCGGGCTGGGACGAGCTGAAGGATTTCGCGCGCGACGTGGTGCTGCATGTGGCCGCGACGCTGCCGCAGCGCTTCGTCGCCAAGAGCGGCGCGCGCAATCGCGTCGGCAAGATTTTCATCGATTACCTGCGCAACGGCATGGGCGCCACCACCGTGGCCGCATTCTCGGCGCGCGCGCGGCCTGGGCTGGGCGTATCGATTCCGGTGGCGTGGGAGGAACTGGACACCTTGACCAGCGCCGCGCAATGGACCGTCGCCAACGTCGAAGCCCGGCTGGACGCGCTCGAGGCGGACGACCCGTGGGCGGACTACGCCGAGACCCGGCAGGCCATCACGCGCGCCGCGGCACGGCTGGCGCGGGCCGGATAGCACGGGCGACAGGAGTTTTCGCGGCCATGACCGGCGGCACATTTCTTGCCCCTTGGTGGCGAGCGCGGCCGGGCGCTATCCACGCAGCAAACCGCGCCCGGGCGGCAACACCGTACGGAGACTGACGATGCCCTCACTCAAGATTCTCGCGAACCTGCGCGCAGCCGGCACCACCGGCGCAGCCCCGCGCAACCGCCGCAACCTGCGCCGCCTGCTGGTGTCCTGCGCCATGCTGTCGTGCGCGGCCGCACCGGTGCAGGCCAAGCTGCCCCCGCCGACGCCCGAGCAGCAGCAGGCCGCCGAAGCCAAGAAGGCCAAGGAAGCCGAAACCGCCAAGCAGCAGGCCGACGCGCTGGCCGTGGTGCAGGACCGCATTGCCGCGCGCTTTGGCAAGGGCACCGATTACAAGGGCTGGACCGAGCCGGGCAAGATCCCGCAGAAGGCCGCCGAAGCGCCGCGCTCCACCGGCCCGCAAGGCGGCACCTCGCCCAGCGCCGAAGCCCATAGCGGCGAGGCGGCGCGCCGCTAGCCCCGCACGCCCTCTGCGCCACCCTCTGCGCCGCCGGCGCCGCTGCCCGGCCGGCACGCGTCTTGCCACTGCGAAGCGGAACGGGCCGCGCAAGACTCCGCTGGCCTGTTGATGAACAAGGGGGACGGCGATGATGTGGGGGATGGGCGGTTGCAGAATTTTCAAAGGCAGTATGGGCCACCGTGGTAAGAGTTACACGCGGCACGCCAATACCAGCGCGCTTTTACACGGCGTGGCTGCCCTCGGCTTGCCGCCGCTCGGGGTGCAGCCATGAAGCCGCAAGCCAACCGCGCCGCGCTGATCCTGAATGTGGAGGACCGCGAGGGGCCGCGCTACGTCAAGAGCCGCATCCTGCATCGCGGCGGCTTCTCGGTGATCGAGGCCGTCACCGGCCACTCGGCCCTGTCGCTGGTGCGCCAGCACGCGCCGTCGCTGGTGCTGCTGTCGGCCAGGCTGCCCGACATCAGCGGCCTGGAAGTGTGCCGCCTGCTCAAGGAAGATCCGCAAACGGCGCGCACGCTGGTGCTGCTGACCTCGCCCGGGCTGGCCCAGTCGCGCCAGCGCGTCGAGGCGCTGAACTGCGGCGCCGACGGCTACCTGGTCGAGCCCGCCGAACCCGAGGAACTGCTGTCCAGCATCCAGGCGCTGCTGCGCCTGCGCGGGGCCGAAGACGCCTACCACCGCACTTCGCGCGCGCTGCACGAGCATGAGGACATGTTCCGCCAGCTTGCCGAATCGCTGGCAGACGTGGTGTGGATCCTCGATCCGTCCACGCGCCGGCTGCTGTTTGCCAGCTCGTCGCTGGCCACCGTGTGCGGCCATTCGGCCGAGCAGCTGATGGAAGACCCGCGCCTGTGCCTGGAACGCGTGGCGCCGGTTGACCGCGCGCGCGTGGAAGCCGCCGTCGAAAGCATGCTGCGCGACGGCAGCATGGACATCGAATTCGCCCTGGCCCTGCCCGGCGGCGAAACGCGTGAAGTGCGCGCACGCGCGTTCCCGGTGCGCAGCCGTGGCGGCGCCGACGACACCGGGGACACCGAAGGCAAGCAGGCCAGCGCGGACAGTGCGCCGCTGCGCATTGCCGGGATCTGCCAGGACGTGACGCTGCAGAACCGCGCCGGGCGCACGCTGCGCGACGAGGAACGGCGCAAGGACCAGTTCCTGGCGATGCTGGCGCATGAGCTGCGCAACCCGCTGGCGCCGCTGCGCAGCGCCGCCGACCTGCTGCAGCAGCTCGCGCCCACGCGCGAGGACATGTTCCGCGCGCGCGACATCATCGGCCGGCAGGTGCATCACCTGACCCGGCTGGTCGACGAGCTGCTCGACATCTCGCGCTTCAACCAGGGGCGCATCACGCTGCGGCAAGACCTGGTGGAGCTGCGCACCGCGCTCAATACCGCGGTGGAAGCGGTGCGTCCGGTGCTCGATGCCTACCGCCACACGCTGCGGCTGTCGCTGCCCGAGCAGCCGCTGCCGGTGCGCGGCGACCTGGTGCGCCTGACGCAGATCTTCAGCAACCTGCTGCAGAACGCGGCCGCCTACACCCCGGCCGGCGGCGAGATCTCGGTCGAGGCCGGCTTCGACGACAGCGCGCCGGAGACCGTGCCGGATGCGGTCTCGGGCGGACAGGTCACGGTGCGCGTGCGCGACAACGGCACCGGCCTGTCGGCAGCGCTGCAGCGGCAACTGTTCGATCCGCTGGCCCCGCCGGACCCGGCCACGGACAGCGTCGCCCCCGCCGAGGCGCCGCACAGCGCCTTCCCGCATGCCGGACCGGGCATTGGCCTGACGCTGGTGCAAAAGCTGGTGCAGCTGCACGGCGGCACTATCAATGCCTTCAGCGCCGGCCCCGGCCAGGGCAGCACCTTCACCGTGACGCTGCCGGTCGAGCCGTGGCAGAACTGGCATCCCGGCTCCGGCAAGGCGAGCCCGCGGCGCAACCTGCCGCGCCGCATCCTGGTGGTGGATGACAACGTCGACGCGCTCGAGGCCATGACCATGGCGCTGCAGGCGATGGGACATACGGTGGTGACCGCGCCCGATGGCCCCAGCGCGCTGGCGCGCGCCAGCGCTGCGCGCCCGGACCTGGTACTGCTGGACCTGGGCATGCCGGCCATGGACGGCTTTGAAACCGTGCGCCGGCTGCGTGCGCTGCCCGAACTGCGCGGCGCCAGGCTGGTCGCGCTGACCGGCTTCGGCCAGCCCGAGGACCGCCGCCGCGCGCTGGCCGCCGGCTTCGACCAGCACCTGGTCAAGCCCGCGGACCTGGACGCGCTGACGCGGCTGCTGGATGAACTGGACGAGGCGCGCGCCTAGCGCCTTGCCTGCGCCGGCCGAAGCCTTCCCCCAAGTCTTGAACAAGGAGCTATCCGTGCATACCACGCCCGATCCCGACATCCCTCCCCGCGAGCCCGAAGTCCCGCCGCCGGAGCCGCCGCCGGGACCGCCCCAACCCGTGGAAGACCCGCCTCCGGGCGACATGCCGCCACCGCCGCCGCAACGCGCCGGCGCCCGTGGCAAAGGAGCGATCAAGTGTCCCGCATCATCTGGAAAGGCGCCATTGCCTTCGGCCTCGTCAACATCCCCGTCGTCCTTCGCCCCGCGTCGCGCAGCCAGTCGCTGGACCTGGACCTGCTAGACGTGCGCGACATGGCCCCGGTGGGCTACCAGCGCATCAACAAGAGCACCGGCAAGCCGGTCGACAAGGAGCACATCGTCAAGGGCTACCAGTACGCCAAGGACGAGTACGTGCTGCTCAACGACGAGGATTTCCGCCGGGCCAATGTCGAGGCCACGCAGACCGTGGACATCGTCAGCTTTGTCGATGCCGAGAGCATTCCGCCGTACTACTTCGACACCCCGTACTACCTTGAGCCCGACAAGCGCGGCGAACGCGGCTATGCGCTGCTGCACGAAACCATGCGCCGCACCGGCAAGGCCGCGCTGGCGCTGGTGGTGCTGCGCGCGCGCCAGCACCTGGCGGCGATGCTGGTGCATGACGACGCGCTGGTGCTGAACACCATGCGCTTTGCCGACGAGGTACTGCCGATCGCCGAGCTGCGCCTGCCCAAGGCCGCCACCGGCAAGCCCACCGGCGCGCACGCGCGCGAGATCGAGATGGCCACCAAGCTGGTCGAAGACATGACCGAGGACTGGGCCCCGGAGCAATACCGCGACACCTACCGCGACGACCTGATGGCGCGCATCGAGGAAAAGATCGAATCCGGCAAGACCCACCAGCTGACCCCGGCCGCGGAAGAGGAAGAAGCGCCGCGCGCGGGCGCCAAGGTGATCGACATGGTGGCGTTGCTGCGCCAGAGCCTGGGCAAGCGCGGCAAGGGCAAGCAGGAGGAAGAGAGCGAGAGCGAGAGCGAGAGCGAAACCGAAGCGGAAGCGGAGGCCCCGCGCCGCAAGACCCCCGCGCGGCACGCCGCTGCACGCAAGGAGCCTGCCGCCAAACGGACCAGCGCCACCCCGGCCAAGCGCACGCGCAGCACCGGCTCGAAAACCGCCAGCGCCAAGCGCGCCGCCAAGAGCGAATCGCACGCGCCAGCCGCGCGCAAGAGCACCGGCACGACCAGCAGGAAGCGCGCGGCCTGATCCGTTTCTACGGATTCAAACGTGCCGCTTGGGTACTCCCTCTCCCGCTCGCGGGAGAGGGCCGGGGTGAGGGCCAGCGTCTCAACAAAGTTCGACCCGTCGAGTTTCCACTGCCCCCCTTCACCGCGTCGAAACCTTCAAATTGTCATTCACCGACGTCACGCCCTCGACGCTGCGTATCGTCTTCAACGCCAGGTCGCGCTGCTGCTGTGTCGGCACCGTGCCGCTGACCTCCACCGCACCCTGCACCGTCGTCACATGAATGCCGGTGGACTTGAGATCCTTGGTGCCGAGCAGCCGGGTCTTGATCCTGGTGGTGATGGCGCTGTCCTCGATGCTGCGCTTGGCCTGATCGACGCCCGTCACCGCGCTGCTGTCCGGATCGGGCCGGCCGGGCATGCCCGGCGCCGAGTTGACCGGCGCCACCGGCGCATTGTCGGTCGCAACGAAGATCAGCCCGCTCTTGTCGAGCGCCAGCGCGCTGCCGGCAGCCGCCGCCAGCGCCGCGGCGCAGGCCATGCGCACGCTGCGCGCGGTGGTTCGTGGAATTCGCATGGCTTCCTCCTTGACGGTCCAGCGCACCCCGCCGCCGGGCTGGCACGCGGCGCCACTGGCAAGGCATTTTTCAGCAAGCTCCATACCCACCATGGCGTGCCGGCAGTGCCTGCGCCACAGGGCCGGATGCTGTGTAAATCGGGCCACGCGTTGTAAAAGCGCCGCGGCGCGCGCGTGGCGCATCGCGCGCATCGCGCCGGCCCCGGGCGGCGTGGCGGCGCTGTCGTGCTTGGCATGGCGATTGCGAAGCAAGGTCTGCGGCAGTTCGCCGCGTCAAGGAGCTAGCAATGGGACAGCAGCAACAGCCGGGTCAATCGCAGTCGGGCCAATCGCAACAGGGCCAGAAGCAGCAGGAACAATCGCAAACTGGCCAACGCGGCAGCCAGCAGCAACCGGGACAACAAGGCGGCGGGCAAATGGGTGACAAGGACCGCATGCAGGACCAACAGCAGCAGCAGGACCGCGGCAGCTCGCAGCCTGGCCAGCAAAGCGGCCAGCGCAGCGGCCAGCAAAGCGGCCAGGGCGGGCAGATGGGTGGCCAGCAGGGTGGACAAGGCGGACAGGGCGGACAACGCCAGCAGTAACACCCAGCCGCGACAACAAGGCAGCTATCCGGGTATGTGCGTGAGCAACATGCGGTGCTGACGCAGGGGCATACGCCGGAGATTGGCAGGCCGGAACCCTGAACGGGGCTCCGGCCCTTTTTGCGCCGGCGGCACGGTGGCGGGTTCATGCGGAGGTCGCCGCCATCCCGTCATGCCGTGTATGCTGGGCCTGATCCAACCCCCTCGCCTTCCTGGCAGCTCCCGCTTTGTCCAGCGTCACCGACCCCGCCCCGGGCAGCCCCACGCCGCAGCGCCGCGGCCCGCTGCATCAGTTCTCCGCGCGACTGCGTGAACAGGCCGGTGCGCACGTGCGCGCGCTGACCCGCAGCAATTCCGGCCTGAGCCTGGACTACGACAACCCGCCCGGCGACCCCGGCCTGTTCGGCCCGGAAGCAGTCTGCTGGCGCGTGCATGCGGATTTCCCAGCGATGCTGGCCGGCGGCGTCAGCGCTTTGCTGCTGCAGACCCTGCATCCGCTGGCACTGGCAGGGGTCTGGGACCATTCCAGCTTCCGCACCGACATGCAGGGGCGCCTGGGGCGCACCGCGCAGTTCATCGCCGGCACCACCTATGGCAGCCGCGCCGACGCGATGGCGCTGATCGAACGCGTGCGGCGCATCCATACCGGCGTGTCCGGCATCGCGCCGGACGGACGGCCCTACGCGGCGACCGACCCCGCGCTGCTGACCTGGGTCCATGTGGCCGAGGTCTCGAGCTTCCTGGCGGGCTACCTGCGCTATGTGGGACCACTCGGCGCCGCCGAGCAGGACCGCTACTACGCCGAGGTCGCGTACATCGCGCAGTTGCTGGGCGCGGCCGAGGTGCCGCGCTCGCGCGCCGAAGTGGCCGCCTATCTCGAATCGATGCGGCCCGCGCTGCTGGCCAGCGAGCGCACCCGCGAAGTGGTGCGGCTGGTCAGGAAGATGCCCGTGGCCAATCCCCTGCTGCAGCCGGCGGTCAGCATCATGGCCGACGCGGGCATCGCGTTGCTGCCGCCATGGGCGCGCCGCCAGCTCGACCTCGACGGGCCTTCCGTCCGCCGTTCCGCGGCGCTGGCCGGCATGCGCGTGCTGGCGCCGGCACTGCGGTGGGCACTGGGCGCCGGCCTGGCGGCCCGGGCCCGGCGACGCGTCGCGCGCGGCACGGACGCGCAGACGGGTTGAGGGGACTGCGGAGATCGAGGCCGCGCAGGCTCGCGAACGACGTGCGTTGCAGCCGACCAGGGCCGATCAGCGAACGCTTCCTGACAGCAAAACCGAAATAGCGCCAGATTTCCCCGTATTTCGGGGAATCGATTGCCGGCGAAGTGGCGTTAAATGTGGCTCGGCATTCCGAACGGCCGGTCAGGTTATCGACCTTCCGGCCACTGCGCCGCAGAGCGCGAAGGTAACGACGCGGGCAAAAAAGAAGCCCACGCGCGGGGTGCTCGTAGGCTTTCCAGGACTGCTCGAGCCCAAACAGCTCTTGTTACGAAATATAAACGCGCTTACATGAGGTGTAAATCCCGCTTCTATCAGGGATTCCCCTTAGCGCGAAACGCGCGCTTCTGCGTATTTCTGGCACTTCTGCCCCTGAAATCATTTTCAGGTTACTTCTCGCAGAGGCTGGCAATTCCCCGCCGGCCCAATGCCCGCCTGGCCTTGCCGGCAGCGGCCGGGCCTGCGCTCGCCCCGCCTGGCACATTCGCCTCCCTCAATACCCTGTCAAGAAGCAACAACTTTAGTAGAGTTTTACCTCTAGACCATCAAAGGCGTGCCATCCGTCAACGCTTGTAAAACTTTGTTACTCTCACCCCTGAAGTATTCCCCTTCTCTTCTGGCAGCGCCAACCGCCGGCCATTGCGCGACATCCGGGGGCCCGCACGCGGGGCCGGGTCCGGGCGCAATCCAGGCGGCCAGTCCGGTCGCCTTTACCGAGAGCGGATGTTTCCCCTGCCGCCCAGGCCGCGCCGCACCCCAAGCCGCCGGCCAACGGACCGTTATCAGCCGCCAGAACCCTTGCGGGCTCTTCCGGAGTCGTTGTGAAGAAGAAGGAAATCCGGCCCAGGCAACCCAGCCGACGGCAACTGCAGTCCCAGCAATTCGCCGCATACAGCATCAGCGAGGCCCCGGTGGTCGTGCACCTGTCCAACGGCGCCCGGCTGCACGGGCTGGTACTGGCCGCCGACGATTTCGTGCTGCTGCTCGGCCGGCGACTCGACGACGACCAGCCTACCGTGGTTTACAAGCGTGCCATCTGCCTGGTCACACCCGCCGGCGCGCCGGACGAGGTCGCGCTCGCCCCGGAAACGATGGCCGCGCCGGAGTTCGTGCCGCTCTATATTCCGCGTACGCGCAAGCGCCGCTAGGCCGGCGCACGGCCCAAACGCAGTCCCACCCTCGCCGCCCGTCGTCGTACGGCGCCTCCCCCGCCCTGCCGGCACCCCGCCAAACTATCGCGGAGATCACTCTAAACCTTTCCCTTGCCCGGTCGATAACCCAAGCAACGGAGGCACTCTACGCCCTGCAAAGCAGGCCGCCAACGTTACGGCACTAGCCGGAATGCCCAAAACTTTGCATATAGGAGTCGTACCATGGCGCAAGTCATTAACACCAATTCGTTGTCTCTGATGACTCAGAACAACATGAACGCTTCGCAATCGTCGCTGAACACGGCGATCCAGCGCCTGTCGTCGGGCCTGCGCATCAACAGCGCCAAGGACGACGCCGCCGGCCTGGCGATTGCGAACCGTTTCACCTCGAACATCAACGGCCTGACGCAAGCCCAGCGCAATGCCAACGACGGCATCTCGCTGGCTCAGACGACCGAAGGTGCGCTGGCCGAAGTGACCAACAACCTGCAACGTATCCGTACGCTGTCGGTGCAAGCCGCCACCGGCTCGAACTCGGCTTCCGACCTGAAGTCGATCCAGGATGAAATCAGCCAGCGCATGTCGGAAATCGACCGCCTGTCGCAACAGACCGACTTCAACGGCGTGAAGGTGCTGTCGTCGAGCGCCAAGGCCGTGAACATCCAGGTCGGCGCCAACGATGGCCAGACCATCGCGGTCAACCTGCAGGAAATCAGCACCAAGACGCTGGGCCTGCAGAGCTTCAACGTGAACGGCCCGCAAGCCACCGCAACGGCTTCGTTCGACGGCACGGCAACGATGATCGGCGTGGCTGACGCCGCCGCCGCCGACTTCCAGAAGGCCTACGGCGCAACCACCAACGTCTCCGCCAGCACGGTCACGGAAAAGACCGGCGGCACCCTGGCTACCACCCTGGGTATCGGCTCGGGCAGCGTCACCATCGGCGCCAACGCCGTGGTCGACAAGAACGGCAACTGGTTCGCCGAAGTCTCCATCACCCCGGCAAGCGCCGCAGAAGCACAGGCGCTGAAGAACCAGGGTATGTCCGGCGCCGTCAGCGGCACGACGATGCGCACGTATGTGGCCCTGGACCCGGCTTCCGCCGACACCACCACGACTTCGGGCACTGCCGCCTTCAGCTTCGACACCAGCAAGCTGACCGCCGCCAACCTGACGGCAGGCGCTTCGGCCAATCCGCTGTCGACTCTGGACGCCGCGCTGCAAAAGGTGGACAACCTGAAGAGCTCGCTGGGTTCGATCCAGAACCGCCTGGATTCGACCATCGCCAACCTGGGCACGACCATCACCAACCTGTCGTCGTCGCGCTCGCGCATCCAGGATGCTGACTACGCAACGGAAGTGTCGAACATGACCCGCGCCAACATCCTGCAACAAGCTGGCACCTCGGTACTGGCCCAGGCCAACCAGACCACGCAAGGCGTGCTGTCGCTGCTGCGTTAATTGACTGACGTGTAGCAACGGAGCCGGGCCTCGTGCCCGGCTCCGGCATGGAGTGTTTCCCCAGGACCGAGGTCCTGGGAAAACATTTCAGGAACGAATTGAGCCGCCCATGGCTACTGCCGCAACTACTTCGACCATGCCGATATCCGTGCTGGCGGTCCAGCCCAACGGGCAGCCGGAACGGCCGCTGACTGGCATACCCGCCGCGGGCGACACGGTGGCCAGGCAGGGAAACAGCACGGGGGGCGGCCAGAAATCGCCGCTTCAGGCACCGCCGCTTGACGCCGCCCTTGCCCGCCTGACCGACGCACTCCGCACCGCCTCGGTCAGCGTTCAGTTCGAAATTGACAGCACCAGCCACCGTGTCATCACCAAGGTGATGGACAAGGCCACCGGTGAAGTGATCCGGCAGATTCCCACCGAAGAACTGGTCCGGATCTCCGATGCCATGGCACAGTTGCAGGGCCTGTTCGTGAACCAGACCGCTTGAGCGCCGCCGCCCACCCGGATTTGAAGTAGCACATTGGAGTATAAGAATGCCAACAATCTCAAACCTCGGCGTTGGTTCCGGCCTGGATCTCGGCGCACTGCTCGACCAGCTCACAACCGCTGAGCAGGTACCGCTGACAGTTCTCAAACAAAAGCAATCCAGCTACAACACCAAGCTGTCGGCTTATGGCCAGCTGCAGAGCATGCTCGCAGCGTTCCAAGGCGCGGCCAACCAGTTGTCCAAGCCGAGCTTCTTCAACGCCGCGACGGCCACTTCGAGCAATACCGGTGTCCTGACCGCCACGGGCAGCAACACCGCGGCTGCTGGCACCTATGCGATCAACGTCAGCGCCCTGGCCCAGGCGCAATCGCTGGTAGGTACCGGACAGGCCAAGCAGGATACGGCCATCGGCACGGGCACGATCCATATCGATTTCGGTGCGATCACCGGCGGCACGCTCGACAGCAATCCCGCCAGCCCGACCTACGGCAAGTACAGCGGGGCAGCCTTCACCGCCAACTCTGGCTCGACCGGCTTCGACATCACGATCGACAGCAGCAACAACACCCTGCAAGGCATCCGCGATGCCATCAACAAGGCCAATGCCGGCGTCACCGCCAGCATCATCAACGATGGTTCCGGCACCCCTTATCGCCTGGTCCTGAACTCGAACAATACCGGCGCGACCAACAGCATGCGCATTTCGGTCACGTCGGGGGACGGCACCAGCGCGCTGTCCGACCTCGTCGCCCACGATCCGGCGGGCGCGCAGAACCTGCAGCAGACCGTCGCCGCCCAGAATGCGACGCTGACCGTCAACAACATCGCCATCCAAAGTGCCAGCAACCAAGTCAGCGGCGCAGTCCAGGGTGTGACGCTGTCGCTGGCGCAGACCGGCACCAGCAACGTCACGGTCCAGCGCGACAATGCCGCGGTGCAAAACGGTGTCCAGGCCTTCGTCACCGCCTACAACAACCTGCAGAAGGCTGCTGCCAACCTGTCGGCCTACGACCCCACCACAAAAACCGGTTCGCCGCTCACCGGCGACGGCGTGCTTCGCGTCATCCAGAACCAGATCCGCGGCGTACTTAACACGCCGCAGCCAGGCAGCGGATCGAACGCCATCACGGCACTGGCTCAGGTGGGCGTGACGTTCCAGGTCGATGGCACAATGGCCCTGGATACCGCCAAGCTGACCAAGGCAATGGCCGACAATCCGAGCGGCGTTGCAGCATTGTTTGGCAATGACGATGGCAAGAGCGGCTATGGCAACCAGTTGAGTACCACCATCACCGCACTGACCAGCAGCAAGGGTGCGTTGACGGCTGCCACCGATGGCATCAACCGAAGCCTGAAGGACCTGAGCGATCAGTACAGCGCGACCGAACTGCGTATCAACGCCACCATTGAGAACTACCGTGCGCAGTTCACCCAGCTGGACATGGTGATGGCCAAGATGAAAAACACCAGCAGTTACCTGACGCAGCAGTTCAATGCCCTGAACAATTCGTCGGGCAGCAAGTAAGACTGCACGCCTTTACCGGGAGCCTATCGCCATGTTCGCGCGCAATGCCATCAATGCCTATGCCCAGGTCGGCGTCGAGACCGGAGCCATGAGCGCCAGCCCGCACCGGCTGATCGTCATGCTGTTCGACGGGGCGCGCGCCGCCATCGCCAAGGCCCGCTTCCACATGGAGGCTGGCGATATCCCGGCTAAAGGCAACGCGATTTCCAAGGCAATCGACATCATCGTCAATGGCCTCAACGCAGTGCTCGACCATGACGCCGGCGGCGAGATTGCTGCCGATCTGGAAGCACTCTATGACTATATGGTCCGCCGCCTGATGCAGGCCAATCTGCACAATGACACGGGACTGCTGACAGAGGTGGATGGCCTGCTCGGCAATCTCGCCTCGGCCTGGGCCCAGATCGGCGAACCGCTGCAGGCCCCGGCGCCTGCGCCGTTGGCAGTCGTGGAGAACTGAAATGCATCCGCTTCAAATGAGTGTTTCGGCCGCGGTTATCCGAGGCTATGAGGAGTTGTTGCTTATCTCCGAGCAGATGCTGGACGCCGCACGCGCCGGCAACTGGGATGCGATGAGCGAGCTGCAACAGGTCTATGTGGCGGAGGTCGATCAGCTCCGCGCTCTCGGGCCCCATCCCGAGCCCTCGGCGCAGGAGCGCATCCGCCGCTATCGCCTGCTGGAACGTATCCTTGCGCACGATGCGGCCATCCGCCAGATTCTGACGCCGCAGCTGTCGCGGCTCGAAGCCCTGCTAGGCAGCTCGCGCCGCAAGCAGGAGCTCGGCCTTGCGTACAACGTAGCCTTCTGAGCCATACGGCGGCAAGCGCTTCCCTGCGCTCCCGCCCGCTTCGGAGGTCGCCGAACTCCTGCCCCGCCAACGCGAAACGCGGCGCCTTGCCCTAATGGCCCTATCGGCCCTATCGGCCCTATCGGCCCTATCGGCCCTATCGGCCCTATCGGCCCTACTGGCTTGCATCATGACCGGCCTGCTCCTGCCCCCCGACGCCTCCCTGGCTGCGCGTCCCGATACACAAGCCCTGCAGACACTGCGGCCAACGCTGTCGGTCAACAAGCTGGCCGCGCTGCTGCCCACGCCGGACGTCATCGAGACCAATACGCGCAACGCCGGGCAGGCCGGCAACGCGGCGATTCAGGGCAAGCAGGCACATGCAGTCGGCAACGGCGCCAACATCGGACTGCCGTTCGGCACCACCTCGACACGTGAAACGCTGAGCTTCGCGGCCCGGACCATTCTCGACCTGCTGGGCGGCGCTGCACGCGAGCTGCCGCGCGCCGCCGCGACGCTGATGCCGGCACCGCCCACCGCGGCGACGGTTGCGACGCTGCCGACGGCGCTCGCGGCACTGGTGGACCACAGTGGTCTGTTCTACGAATCGCACCTGGCAGCGTGGGTCAATGGCGCGCGCGCGCTGGCCGCGCTCAGGCAGGAACCGCAGGCGGCACTGGGCGCGCGCGCTGGCGCGGCACAGGCAGCGCCCGCACCGGCGACCGCGCTGCTTCCCGCGCCGGTATCACGGTCTGAAGCGGCGAGCGCCGCGGCCAGGGCCGCCAGCGCCGCCATCGCCAGCCCGGCCGATATGCTAGACCGGGCGCTGGCAATGCACGCCGCCACGTCAGCCGCGGCCGCGACGCAGGACGAGGGGTTATACGCCCGTACGCCGGCAACCCACGCCGCCGCATCGGCTGAGGCCGAGTCCGCACCGCGGGCGCCGGCTCCAGGCGCGCAGACCGGCTCCGGCCCCGCCACAACGCCACAGCAGGGCGCGCAGCGTTATGAGGCCATGGCGCGGGCGACCGACGTGCCCGCGGCATCGGCGCGCGCCGCCCAGCACGCCGACGATATCCAGCCCAGCGCCCCGGCCGGCACCGCGTCGACGGGTCCCGCCGTACATCCGGGCGCCGAGGGGCTGGTGCGCCAGCAACTCGAATTGCTGGCCACCCAGCAGTTTCGCTGGATCGGCGAAGCGTGGCCGGGCACACAGATGGCGTGGGAAATTGCGCGCGATCCTGTAGACGATGGCGACGCACATGGCGATGCCAGTGCCCGCACCTGGTCGACGCGCCTGCTGCTGGAGCTGCCCGAACTGGGCACGATCGAAGCGCGCCTGTCCTTGTCGCCTGGGGGCCTGGGCGCGCGTCTGATGGCGGACGCGTCCGGCGTGGCCGGCCGCTTCGACGATGCCCGCGGCAGGCTGCAGGAGCGGCTGGCGGCCAATGGTATCGAGCTGGTCCAGTTCGTTACCGGCACCGGCACGCCAAAGGCAGCATCATGAGCGACGCCGACATCCCGCGCGGCGCCGCGGTGGCGCTGAAGTACGGCCACGATGACAGCGCACCGCGCGTGGTCGCCAAAGGCTATGGGGTCGTCGCCGAATCGATCATCGCGCGCGCGAAGGAAGCTGGCGTCTATGTGCACGACTCGCCGGCGCTGGTGAACCTGCTGATGCAGGTGGACATGGACAGCCACATTCCGCCGCAGCTCTATGTCGCGGTGGCGGAGCTGCTGGCCTGGCTGTACCAGCTCGAGCGCGAGCAGGCGGAAGACCCAGCGTTGCGGCCCGCTGGCTGAGCGCCGTCCGCGGCCCGGCGCTCACCCTCGCCGCTTCAGGCCGCTGCCTGCATGGCGCCGGCGCCGAGCAGGTCCCGTACCGCGGCAGCGACGCGCGCCACGTCCTCGCGCGTCAGGTTGAGTCCCGACGGCAGGTTCACGCCGTGTGCCGACACGGCATACGCCACCGCGTTGCGCGCCCGCGCCGCCTGCGCCTGCGGCGTCGCCGCATAGGCATCCAGGCTGCTGAGCGGGCTGAAGAACGGCCGGCAGTCGATACCCTGCTCGCCCAGCCGACGGATCGATTCAGCCTTGCCGCCAAGCCGCGCGGGCATGATCGCGGTCACCATCCAGTAGGTGTTGCGCACATCGTCGGCTTCGCTGTTCAGCACCAGATCGCCGCAGTCGGCCAGCGCCTCGCGGTACCAGCCGAAGATCTCGCGCTTGCGCGTCACCAGTTCCTCGGCGCGCTCGATCTGCGCCAGGCCCAACGCCGCCTGCATGCTGCTCATCTTGTACTTGTAGCCAACCTCGCGATTCTCGAACATGGTGTCGCCTGGGCGGCGGCCGTGATCGCGCAATACCAGCACGCGCCGGTAGACCGTCTCGTCATCGGTAATCAGCATGCCGCCTTCGCCGGTGGTCAACGTCTTCGAGCCGTGGAAGCTGAAGGCGCCGGTCACGCCGAAGGTGCCGGCGGCGCGCCCGCGATATCGGGTACCCGCCGCTTCGGCGGCATCCTCGACGATGGCGATGCCGTGGCGCTGCGCCACCTCACTGATGGCCGTGTAGTCGGGCACATTGCCATACAGGTCGACCGGGATCACCGCCCTGGTACGCGGCGTAATGCATGCCGCGAACGACTCGGCCGACAGGCACCAGCTCACCGGATCGATATCAGCGAACACCGGCGTCGCCCCCACGTAGCTGACCGGCGCCGCGCTCGCGATCCAGGTGCAGTCCGGCACGATCACCTCATCGCCGGGACCGATTCCCAGCGCCAGCAACGACAGGTGCAGCGCCGACGTGCATGACGGCAGCGACACAGCATGGCGCACGCCGTGGTAGTCGGCAAAGGCACGCTCGAACCGCTCGTGATAGACGTTGGCGTTGGCGTACCAGGCGTTGGTGACCGCGTCGGTGACGTAGGCAATCTCCTTTTCGGTGATCGAGGGGCCGGAGACGGGGATACGATGCATGGCGTATGTCAATGTGGGGTCAAGACTGGATGTTCGCGTCGGCAGACACGATAGTGACCGTGTCGATCCGTCCGCCGATTTGCGCACCGATATAAAGGCACTCGGAATAATGCGGCGGAAAGCCCGCCGCACGCATGGCCGCGGCAGTGCGGTCGATGTCGTATCCGACCCGATGCAGCGTGACCCGGTCGTCGTCCAGCACCGCAAACGCCGCCCGTGCATCGCCGTCGCGAGGCTGTCCAACCGAGCCAGGGTTGCAGTACTGCCTGCCTTGAAAATCGGCCAGCGCCTGCACATGCGTATGACCGGAAAAAAGCCGGCGCACGTGGCGCGGAATGGTTGCGTCACTGACCTGGTACAGATACTGGTCGCGGGGATCTTCGGGCCCGCCATGCACGAAAAGGTTGTCGCCTTCGGCCAATGAAGGCTTCGACGCGGCAAGCCACTCCACCTGTCCGGAGGTCACCACGCAGCGCTGGTATTCCATGATCTGCGAAACCATGCGCGAACGCGGGCAGGCCAGACCCTCGACCAGATAGTGATCGTGATTTCCCATGATATTCAGCACGTTGTGTTCGCGCAGCAGGTCGATACACTCTCCTAGCTGCGAGTAGTAGCCCACCACGTCGCCTAGCGAAATAAAGCGGCGGCAACCAAGGCGCTTTGCCGCGGCAAGTACCGCCTGGAGTGCCGGCAGGTTGCCGTGAACGTCAGAAAGAATGCAGATCATGCTGAACATAGTCCTCGGCATAGCGCCATGCCCGCCCTGCGCGGATGGCAGCCAGTTCGGGGCGCCGGCCCGTCAGGAACAACTCGATCGCCATGGCCGCTTCGTTAAATCCGAATGCAGCCCGTAGCGAGGTACTGCTGGAAAACCGGGGGTTGATCTCCAGCAGGAAAACCCGTGAACCTTCCTTGCGAAACTGGAAATTCGTTGGTCCCAAAGGCTTGAAGTACGCGCACAGCCGTGCGCACGCCTGCGCAATGGCCGGATCGCGGCTGACTTCGGCATAACCGGTGCTGCCCGACGCGCCCAGGCGCCGGCGAAAAATGAGCGGCGCCAACATGTCTCCGTCGCCAAGGCCGAAAATGCCGACTGTATATTCCTCCTCATCGCTGCCGACGAGCCGCTGCACCATGAAATCCCGGCCGGCCTTGTGTCGCCAGTAATGAAAGTCAGTCTCATCGTGCAGCCGGACAATGCCGCGCCCCGCACTGCCGCGCCTGGGCTTCATCAACAGTGGAGCCGAACCCAGCTGCGCGAGACACGACGCCCAGTCACCCTCGACCATGCCCGGGATGGCCATTGCCGCCAGTTCGCCACCGGCCGTCCGGAGCGCTTCGGCAAGCCGCCACTTGTCTTCCCCCAGCGCGATCACCGCGTCCGTGTTGAGACAAAGCGCTACGCCAGTGTCGGCAAGCTGCGCGCGATGCCTGGCAAGATACGCCACATCCACGTCCAGGCCCGGCATGACGATCCTCGCGTTCTCCCGCGCCAGGAGTTCACGCCAGAACGTGCGGTAGCCTGGGCCGTCCTCGTCGCAGTCCGGCTTGGCATGAAACGCATCGCAAAGATAGCGGCCCATGCAATCCTGGTTGCGGTCCACCCCGACGATGCGCACCGGCGGCTGGACCTGGCGCAGGCTCCGGACGATGCCTTGCCCGATGATTGCACCGACTCCCGTCACCACCACAGTGGTCCGTGTGTCCGGATCCATTTCGGCTCCCTTCAGCTGACGTCAGGCGGGCCAAACAAGCTGGCGGTTCCGGCAGCGCGAATCCCCGCTATGCCTGCTCGCATGGACATCGGGGCTGGCAGGCCAAGCCGCACATGAGCATCGTGACCCCTGTCGAGACAGAAGCCGCGCGCCGTGAGATCGCCATGGATCCAGCCGCGCCGAAGATCCACACCAATTTCGGAGGCACTAGAACGACCAGCGGTCACGACCGCAACGCCGGCAGCGCGCAGCAGAGCGGCAATCCGGCGCCCCGGCATGGAATTCGCGCCCACTATGATCGCAGTCTTCATTCCGGCCTCACCTCCATCAGCAAACCGACGCAAAGGTCAGGGAAGTCAATGCCGACCTTCAACATCGCTTGCAGGTTTGCTTGCATGTCGGGAAGCGTTTTCAGGACCGACAGCGGCAGCGGCTTAAGGTAGATCCCTTCCTCATGCAGGACAGAATAGCCGCACGCGTGCAACAGGCTGCGCAGCGTGTCGCGGCAGAACTGGCGCTGGTGGCCAAGCGCGATGTCGTTGGCGTTCAGGCTGTAGATATCATCGATCAGACCAAGCTCGAGCCCGAGCCTGCGGTTCATCGACTTGGCATTCGGCACCGCGACGAACATCCGGCCGCCGGGTTTCAGCAAGCGCCGGTAGCGGGTCAGAATCAGTCCCGGATCGTCGACATGCTCGAGGACAAAGCCCATTACGATGACGTCGAATCGCTCATCGGTGTCGAACGTTTCAAAGTACGCTTCCACAACCTCGGCGCGACTGTGCGGATGCCCGGCGTGAAACTGGGCGATCACCTTCGGCGAGCCCTCGATAATCACATGCCGCTCGGCGTGCGCGCCGAACAGCGCCGCGGTAAAGCCGTGCCCGAGGCCTAACTCCAGCAAATTCCCGCAATTGCCAAAGCGTTCGACGATGCGGCCCGGATACCAGTTCAGAATGAGGTCGTTTTCCAGCGATGTGGCTGCGTTGGGAAAATATTCCCCCGAGACGGCGTCTAGTTTGTTCATCAGTTATTCCTGAATGGCAAGGGCGGGGGCGGCACAGGCAGTGCGCCAGGCTTCCGTTCCGGAGCAGATCCGTGCGCGACCGCCAGGCCCGCAGTTGGCGACGAGATCCAGTGCGCTGACATAAGGTGTAAACGGCCCGTGGCATTGCGGGTAAGGGTCCAGCTGGTAGCGCATGTATTCGACCGCAATGCCTGCTGCGTCGAAGATGCCATGGTCAAGATAACGCCTTGCACCGTGGCCCGTCACGTAGCGTGCAGCGCCCTGCTGCCGGCACAATGCCAGCAGCCGCGCGCTGCTGTGCCCCGGCACGCCGAGCGCCGACGCATCGAGGAATGTGGTCTGCGCGTCCAGCCCGAAGTACCGCGCCAGCGCGAGGGTCGATCGCTTTCCCAGGCTGGCGAGCGTAGGCGTCGGGGCGCCGAAGACATCGTCCACCAGATCCAGCATGTCCTGCAGGAAGGGGGTGCCGGCGTAGGCTTGCCGCAGGATATCCCGGTGCCTGGCACGCCAGTTCTCGCTGTCGTCAAGCTCGAGCTCGCAGATAAGGCTGCCGCGCCGCCGGTTGCGCAACGGCACCGTGAGCCAGCGCACGCCATCCCGGGTCTTGACCTGCACCCTGTTCAGAAAGCCGCGCGCGAACTGCACGTCATCGTAGAAGACATAGGTGTCACACAACCGTATCTGCTCCAGCATGCCTACCCAGGGGAAGTACATGGGCTGTGAAATGACGACGCAAGCGGCGGGCGCATGCATGGCCGGCTTACCCTTGCGCATGGTCGAGCATCCGGATGTGCGGCACGGCCACCGCAAAGCGGCCGCCCCACTCGTGCACATAGCCGTGCAGTGCCTGTATCTCACCGGCGATATTCCACGGCAGGATCAGCACCACATCCGGGCGAAACTCGCGCAGCCGCGCTGGGTCGACCACGGGTATCCGGCTGCCTGGCAGGTATCGCCCCTGCTTGGAGGGCGCGGCGTCACAGACAAAAGGCAGCAGGTCGGCGCGCACGCCCGCGTAGTTGAGCAGCGTATTGCCTTTCGCCGCGGCGCCGTACGCCGCGACTTTGCGGCCGGCGTGCTTCAGTCCAGCCAGGAACGCCACCAGACCATCCTTGACGGCATCGGCGCGCGCCTGGAACCCCAGGTAGGTCTCCAGCCGACGCAGGCCGAAGTCCGCTTCGGCCCGAATCAGTGCCGGCACGGCAGGGGTTGGCGCGCGCGCGTCATCGACATGGCAGCCATAGACGCGCAGGCTGCCGCCGTGTGTCGGCAAGGTTTCGACATCGACTACCCGCAGACCCGCGCTGGCGAAGATGCGCTGCACCGTGTAGAGCGACAGGTAGGAGAAATGCTCGTGGTAAACCGTATCGAACTGGGTCTGTTCGATCAGGCGCATCAGGTGCGGAAACTCCAGCGTAACCGTGCCACCCGGCTTGAGCGCGGCCTTCAGTCCGCGCGTGAAGTCATTGATGTCCGGGACATGAGCAAAGACGTTGTTGCCGATAATAAGGTCGGCTTGTCTGCCTTGCGCCGCCAGGGACTCGCCCATGGCCTGTCCGAAGAATTCACGCACGGTCGGCACGCCAATGGCTTCGGCGGCACTGGCGGTGCTGGCCGTCGGTTCGATACCCAAGCACGGGATGCCAGCGGCCACAAAGTTTTTCAGCAGGTAGCCGTCGTTGGAAGCCACCTCGATCACAAAGCTGCCGGGCCCCAAGCCGAGACGCCGCGAGATATCGCCGGCATAGCGTCGAGCATGGGCAAGCCAGCTCTGCGATGTCGAAGAGAAGTACGCATAGTCGCGGCTGAATAGTTCGTCCGCGCGGGCGTAGTCTTCGGTCTGGACCAGCCAGCACTTTGTGCAGACATGGAGGCGCAGGGGGAAATGCACTGCCGGCGCCCGCAGGTCGGCGCGGTCAAGGTAGGCGTTGGAAGGCGGCGCCGAGCCCAAGTCGAGAAACACATGGTCGAGCGCGGCGTGACAATGACGGCAATTCATGGTTGGAGTCCGGCAAAGCCGGCGCTGAGAAGCGGATGGGAGCGGTCGCGGGCTGACAGTTCAGTCACCGGCAGCGGCCAGCGGATGCCAATCGCGGGATCGTCATGGCGCACGCCGCCCTCCGCTTGCGGCGTGAAAGGCGCCGTATGCAGATAGAGCAGTTCGCTGTCCGCCTCCAGCGCCTGGAAGCCGTGGGCACAACCTTCGGGAATCAGCATCATGCGGGCATTGTCCGCACTCAGTTCCTCTGCATGCCAGTGCAGAAAGGTGGGCGACCCCGCGCGCAGGTCCACCACCACATCCCAGACGCGCCCGCGCAGGCAGCGAACCAGCTTCATCTCGGCATGCGGCGCATGCTGGAAATGCAGGCCGCGCAGCGCGCCGGCGGAGTTCGTTCGGGAATGATTGGCCTGCACCACGCGGCGCCCGCCGAAGAATTCCGCGAGGGCTTCGACGCAGAAGAGCCGGGTGAATGCGCCGCGCTGATCTGTGCGCGCGTCGGTGTGTACCAGCGCCGCGCCCGCGATGGCGAGTGGGATCGCCTTCATCTGGCCACCCAACTTGCGCCTGCGGCGGCCGCGGCTTCAATGTATGCGTCGAGCTGCCGGCATGTGGGCGGCGCGTCGCCCCGGGCGTGTTCGCGATACCACTCGGCTGTGGCCGCCAGCGCCTGTTCAAGGTTCCAGACCGGCTGCCAGCCCAGCCTTGACCTGGCGAGCGCGCTGTCGAGGTACAGCAGGCCGGCTTCGTGTGGCCGCGGCAAGTCCGAGACGCGCCATGCCAGTACTGGCCAGTGCACGCGCATCTGCGTGAGCACGGCTTCCACGGTGCGGTTGTCCTGCGCGGCCGGGCCGAAGTTCCAGGCGGTCGCGCAACTACGGTCGCCCGCCAGCAGGCGTTCGCCAAGCAGCAGGTAGCCGGCCAGGCAATCAAGCACATGTTGCCATGGCCGCGTGGCATGCGGCGAGCGGATTTCCAGCATTTCGCCACGCAGGGTGGCGCGCACCAGGTCCGGGATCAGCCGGTCCTCAGACCAGTCGCCGCCGCCGATCACGTTGCCGGCACGGGCGGTTGCCACCAGCGGGCCCGCCGTGGTGAAGAAGCCCTGCCGGTAGCTGGCCGCGACCATTTCGGCGGCCGCCTTTGAGGCGCTGTATGGATCGTAGCCGCCGAGACGATCGCATTCGCGATAGCCCCAGGACCATTCCTGGTTGGCATAGACCTTGTCGGTGGTCACCACCACCACCGCCCGCACACCCGAATGCAGCCGGCATGCTTCCAGCACGTTGGCGGTACCCATGACATTGGTCGACCAGGTCTCCAGCGGATCGCGATACGCGCGGCGTACCAGCGGCTGGGCGGCCAGGTGGAAGACAATTTCCGGCTCGCTCTGCGCCAGCGCTGCCTCCAATGCCGGGAAGTCGCGCACGTCGCCGCGCATGTCAGCTGCGCTCAGCCCGAGCCGTTCCCAGTGATCGGAGTCGGCGGCCGGCGCCAGCGCAAAGCCGGTCAGGCTTGCGCCCAGCCGGGACAGCCATTGCGCCAGCCAACTACCCTTGAAGCCGGTATGCCCGGTCAGCAGGACGCGACGCCCGTGATAAGCGTTATGGAACATCCTCACGGCCAAGCTTTCCAAGGGGGGTTGCCACCGGCCCACAGATGCTCCAGCAGATTCTTGTCGCGCAAGGTATCCATGGCCTGCCAGAAGCCGCTGTGTCGGTACGCCTGCAAGCTACCTTGGGCGGCCAGCCGCATCATCGGTTCGCTCTCCCAAACCGTGCTGTCGTCGCATACCAGGTCGATCACCGAGGGTTCCAGCACAAAGAAGCCACCATTGATCCACGCGCCGTCACCGGCGGGCTTCTCCTGAAAACTGCGTACATGGGATCCGGCAACATCCAGCGCGCCGTAGCGCCCGGGCGGCTGAATCGCGGTCACGGTGGCGGCCTTGCCGTGCGACAGATGGAAGTTGAGCAGCGCGCGGATATCGACATCCGAGACGCCATCACCATAAGTGAAGCAGAATGTCTCGTTGTCCAGGTATTGACGCACTCGTTTCATGCGGCCGCCCGTCATGGTGTGCTCGCCGGTATCGACCAGCGTGACCCGCCATGGCTCGGCATGCCGCTGGTGGACTTCCATGCGGTTGTGCTTCAGGTCAAAGGTGACATCGGACATGTGCAGGAAGTAGTTGGCGAAATACTCCTTGACCACGTAGCCCTTGTAGCCGAGGCAGATCACGAAATCGTTGATCCCGTAGTGGGAGTAGATCTTCATGATGTGCCAGAGCACCGGCTTGCCGCCAATCTCGATCATCGGCTTGGGCCGCAGGTGCGACTCTTCGGAAATGCGCGTGCCGAGCCCGCCCGCCAGGATCACCGCTTTCATGCCGCTACCTTCTCGGATTGCGTCGGAATTCCGGCGACTTCACGCATCGACGGCACGGGCTGCGCTTCCAGGTAGTCAAGCTCCAATCCGAAAGCCTCGTGCAGGAAGTCGGCCAGCGCGGTCTTGTCTTGCCCGCATTCGTCCAACCGCGCCAGCAGCAGGCGGTACAGCGGTAATGAATACTTGCGCAGGGTGGCGCTTTCGAGCAACAGCTCCAGCGCGCCCTCGCGATCGCCCTGGCGGTACAGAAGCTCGGACAGCGCATAGGCCACCAGCCAATGCTTGCTCCACTTCGCCGAGATGTTTTCCAGCACGTTTTCCAGCGATTCGATCGAACCCGTCTCAAGTGCGTCGATCACGAGCAGCGTGATTTCCTCCATGCGATGCCAACGCCCGCCGAAAAACAAGCCTTCGCCAGCCGCTTGCGGCAGTTGCCCGGGCTGGCGGTAGGTGTCGACCCATTGCGCCATCTCCGCCTCCAGCCAGCGGCAGAAGCCAGCGGCATCGAATAGCGGGCTGGCCTCGACCATGGGCCGTATCGACATGCGCAGCGCATTCAGTTCGCCGACGTTCGATGCCAGCGCTACGGCGGTTTCTACATATTGCGCCTCGGTCTCGCAGGCCAGGCCGCCCAGTCCCACTGCACTCACAAAGGCGGAAGCCACACGCTCGTGGCATGCGTTACCCCTCAGGGTAACGAGCGGCACGCCCATCCACAGCGCATCGCAGGCATTGGCGCCGGCTGTCAGTGGCGAGGTGTCGAGCACCACATCGATGTCGTGGTAGAGCAGGTACTGGTTGCCGGCACGCCTGGGCACACAGATCACCCGCTCGCTTTCTATGCCGGCCTGCGCCATGCGTGCTAGCAGAGGCAGACGCACGGCATCGACATCCAGCCCAGCGCACTCCAGCAGGAGCTTGCTGGCTGGGCAGCGCGCGAGCACGGCGCTCCACAGCCGGAGCGTGCGAGCGCTGATCTTGCCGAGATTGATACAGCAGCCAAAGGTGACATGGCCGTTTGCAAGCGCCGGCGTCGCGCGGGGCCGGTAGGCAGCGGCATAGGCATCCAGCGGGCGCCCGACCAGCGGATGGTAGACCACGCCAACCGTCGGCGCACGCAGCAATTGCTCGGTGTAGTGTGCTTCGTGGCCCTCGGGATCTGAAACGGGGTCGGTGACACGGTAATCGATCTGCGGCATGCCGGTCGATCCCGGATAGCCGATCCAGGAAACCTGGCGCACCGCCAGCCGGTGCACCATGTAATGCAACGGTGTGTTGCGCGTGTAGCCACCCAGGTCGAACAGGACATCCAGCCTGGCCTCGCGGACGGTATCGATCACTTGTTGCGTCGACTGGCCCGCCACATCGACAAAGTGGTCCGCGTGATGACGAATCTTCGCGGTGATGTTGTCGTGATGCCCATTGAGACTGAACACGAATAGCTCAAAGCGGCTGTGGTCGATATTTGCGACAAACGGCACGATGAAGTAGGCGCATGCATGCGCATGCAGGTCATTGGACAGCAAGCCCACACGAATACGTCCGTTGTCATCCGGCTGCGGCGCCGCCCCGGCGCCGACGCCCGGGGGCGTCATCAGTTCGGCGCACTGCCGGGCCTCTGACAAGAGGCCCGATGCTGTAGTCGACTCATCGAACAGCATCGTAAACATCAGGTTGAGGCGGACCAGTTCGGAGCGCGGCGCCTGGGCCACCGCCTGGCGCAACATGGCTACTGCCCCCGGCACATCGCCGGTCTCTTTCAACGCGTTGGCATAGTTCGACAGCACGCGCGCATCGGCGGGCCTCAGTTCGAACGCCTTGCGCGCGGCGTGCTTCGCGGCATGGTAGTCCTGCAGGCTATACAGGATTGCTGAATAGTTGGACCACGCCGCCCACTGACTGGGATCCCGCTCGATCACCGGTTCGATGATCGCCTTTGCCTGCCCGTAGCTTCCAAGGTCGAGCAGAACCTCGGCGGCAAGGATGCACGTACGCGCATCGTCCGGAAACCTCGCCATCGCAGCCTCGGCGGTCTCGCGGGCCGCGGCGGCGTCCCCCCGGCCGAGCTTACCCAGTGCCAGCCAGTGCCAGGCTTCAGGGTTGGAGTCATCGATTTCCCGCGCACGCAAGGCCTGAACGATACAGTCGTCGTAGCGCTGCGCGGCATAGCTCGCTGCCGCCTGGTTGAGGAAGCGGGATGCCCGATGCGCGTGTCTGGTTTTCTGCATGGAATAGCGGAGAAGACGTGGACGGATCATCGGAGCTCTTGTCATCGCCGGATTCCCGCCAGTTACGGTGACGGCAGAATAGTTCCAGGCCGGCCGCCGCGATTGGTGGAACTCAGACCGAAATGGGGGCCTTTTCACCCAATAGCGCTATGGTTCCGCCGCACATCATTCTGCCGGGACGGGGCCAGCGAGATCGCTTGCCGCGACCGCAAACTCGATGGAGCCTTGAAGCCGTGGAACTGATCAACCAGACGCGCGCGAGCCTGATTGACTACGTGTGCGCGCAAATCGCCACGTTTTTCCCGGATGGCGCCGACACCAAGGCGGCCATCACGCGCAACTTTGCCGAGGCGATGGGCAGGGTCGAGAAGTGCTTTGGCGCGATCCGGCCGTGGCCGGCCGGGAAGTTCAACTACCTGCAGTCTGCGCAGTACTGCCTGTTCCTGTACTACCTCGCCAATACGATCTGGCGCAATGACGATGATTCCGGTACTGCCACGCGATTGTTCTTGCTGAACAAGACCCTCAATGGCATAGACCTGTTCTATGAGATACAGATGCCGGACATCTTTGTGCTGGGACACTCCAGCGGTATCGTGCTGGCCAAGGCCACCTATGGCAACTACCTGGTGCTGCACCAGCACTGCACCGTCGGACGCAACTATGAGGTGGCACCGGTGTTGGGCGAGGGTGTGGTGATGTACCCTGGCAGCAGCGTGATCGGACGCTGCAGGGTGGGAGATCATTCCGTGATCTCGATTGGGACGCAGGTGGTCAACCGGGATACGCCCGGGAATTGCACCATCTATCAGGGCGACGGCGGAGAACTGGCCGTGAGGCCGGCCGGCCGCAACCTGATCGAAGAAATTTTCCGCGTCTGACACCAGCCCAATCGAACATAAGGCTACTTCAGGCGCGCACACTCACGCCACTGGCGCCGATGCCATCAACGCGGCGGCATCGGCCATCCCGGCGCCTCACACCGCCATATTCATCATCTCCTGGTAAGCCGCCACCAGCCGATTCCGCACCTGCACCCCGGTCTGGAACGACACATTGGCCTTCTGCAGGTCGATCATCACGTCATTGAGCGCCACGCCGGGCTTGCCCAGCTCGAACGCCTCGGCCTGGCCGTAGGCGCGCTCCTGCGCGGCGTTGATGCGGCCGAGCGAGCGCTGCAGCTCGCCCGCGAAGCCGCCGCCGACCGCTGCCGCGGCCTGCCCGGCGGAGTTGCCGGAAGCAACCTGGGACATCCCGCGCAGTTGCTGCAGCATGCCCTCGATGGAAGAGATAGTGGTCATGGGTCGTGATCGGCCGGAGGTCCGGCCCGGTTGGTCTTGGGGCGCGCCGTGGGCGCCGGTTGGCCGGTTCCCGGCCTGCCACGGGCCCGCGCCGAGCGGATCCGCAGCCAGTTTCAGCCCTCGCAGGGTACCCGCCGCCGTGCTTGCCCCATGGACCGAAATCGGCCGGAAAATCCGGTCTATTCGCCGGATTGTCGCCCTCAAGTCTGGCCGATCATTGCCACCGTGCCGCAAAAGCGCGGGCCATGGCGCCGGCCGTGGTGCCTGCCTCGCGCCGGGGCTGGCCGATCCACAGACAACCATCGATTCGGGAGTACGCGTGTTTTCTCTGCAGCGCAATGTGAGCCGCACGGCTGGCCGTGCCGCGAGCCGGGCCGACGACCAGGGCGATCCGCAGCGCGGGTGCCGTCGCGCGCCTGGCCGCGCCGGATCCGGAGCACGCGCATGACCGCGGCAGTGGCACTGCCGGGGCGTCCCGCCGAAATGCTGGAGCGCCTGAAGGCCAACCCGAAGCTGCCGCTGATGCTGGGCGGCGCGGCGCTGGCCGCCGCGATTGCGGTGGGCGTGCTGTGGTCGCGCGGCCCGGACTATAAGGTGCTGTACAGCAACCTGTCCGAGCGTGACGGCGGCGCGGTGCTGCAGTCGCTGCAGCAGATGAACGTGCCGTACAAGTTCGCCGAAGGCGGCGGCGCGGTGATGGTGCCGGCCGAGAAGGTGCACGAGACGCGCCTGCGGCTGGCCTCGCAGGGCCTGCCCAAGAGCGGCAACGCCGGCATGGAGCTGATGGACAACCAGAAGTTCGGCATCAGCCAGTTTGCCGAGCAGGTCAACTACCAGCGCGGGCTGGAAGGCGAGCTGGCGCGCTCGATCGAGTCGATCGCCGCGGTGCAGTCCGCGCGCGTGCACCTGGCCATTCCCAAGCCGACGCTGTTCGTGCGCGAGCGCCAGAAGCCGACCGCCTCGATCGTGCTGCAGCTGTACCCGGGCCGCGCCATCGATGAAGGCCAGGTCGCGGCGATCAGCCACCTGGTGTCGTCGAGCGTGCCGGAGCTGACGCCCAAGTCGATCTCGATCGTCGACCAGCACGGCAACCTGCTGTCGAACACCGGCAACGAGCGCATGCTCGACGCCACCCAGCTCAAGTACGTGCAGGCGCTGGAGCAGAACTACCTGAAGCGCATCGAAGCGATCCTGACGCCGATCGTCGGCAAGGACAACGTACGCGCGCAGGTCACCGCCGACGTGGACTTCTCCATCGTCGAGCACACCGACGAAAGCTACAAGCCCAACCAGGACCCGACCCGCACCGCGATCCGCAGCCAGCAGACCAGCGAATCGACCCAGCAGGGCGTAACGCCGCCGGGCGGCGTGCCCGGCGCGCTGTCGAACCAGCCGCCCGCCGCCGCCGCGGCACCGGTGACCACGCCGCAGACTCCGCGCGCGGGCCAGGCCCCGGCTCAGGCCGGGGCCCCTGCCGCAGGTCAGCCCGGCCAGGCCGGCCAGGCCGGCCAGGCCGCGCAGGGCGCGACCACCGCCGCGTCCAGCGGACCGAGCAGCAACCGCCGCGATTCCACCGTCAACTATGAGCTGGACCGCTCGGTGCGCCATGTGCAGCAGGCGCCGGGCGGCGTGCGCCGGCTGTCGGTGGCGGTGGTGGTCAACTACCGCCAGCAGGCCGATGCCAAGGGCAAGCTTGTCGCCGAGCCGCTGCCGCCGGCGCTGCTGGCGCAGATCCAGAACCTGACCAAGGAAGCGATGGGGTTCTCGGCCGAGCGCGGCGACTCGATCAACGTGGTCAACAGCCCCTTCACCGCCGAGCGCGAGAAGGCCGAGCCCGAACTGCCGCTGTGGAAGCAGCCCGACATGATTGCACTGGGCAAGAGCCTGGCCGGCTACCTGCTGCTGGCACTGCTGGCGCTGTTCGTGTGGTTCAAGGTGGCGCGGCCGATCCTGCGCCGCTACACCGCGCCGCCGCTGCCGGCGCCCGAGCCCAAGGACGAGACCGAGGCGGTGCTGCTGCCGCCGGAAGAGCCGGCCAATCCGGAAATCCTGCGGCTTGCCGCCAAGTATGAAAGCGACCTCGCGCTGGTGCGCGACGCCGCCCAGCGCGACCCCCGCCTGGTCGCCAGCGTGATCAAGAACTGGATTAGCAATGACAACCGCTAAGGGCATCTCTGAATCCGGCCTGCAGAAGAGCGCGGTGCTGATGATGGCGATCGGCGAGGATGCCGCGGCCGAGGTGTTCAAGCACCTGTCGCAGCGCGAAGTGCAGGAGCTGGGCTCGGCCATGGCCACGCTCAGTTCGGTCACCCGCGAGGAGATGGCCGAGGTGCTGGGCGAGTTCCGCGCCGAGACCGAGCAGTACCTGGCGCTGAACGTCGACTCCAGCGCGTTTATCCGCAGCGTGCTGAACAAGGCGCTGGGCGAGGAGCGCGCGCAGTCGGTGATCGAGGACATCCTGGAGTCGCGCGATCCGGGCGGCGGCATCGACTCGCTCAACTGGATGGATGCCACCGCGATCGCCGAGCTGATCCGCGACGAGCACCCGCAGATCATCGCCACCATCCTGATCCACCTGGACCGCCAGAAGTCGTCCGAGGTGCTGGGGCTGTTCACCGACCGCCTGCGCAACGACGTGATCCTGCGCATTGCCACCTTCGGCGGCGTGCAGCCGGGCGCGCTGCAGGAACTGACCGACGTGCTGACCAAGCTGCTGGCGGGCCAGAGCCTGAAGCGCAGCCGCATGGGCGGGGTGCGCACCGCGGCCGAGATCATCAACCTGATGAGCACCGCGCACGAAGAGGCCGTGATCGATGGCGTGCGCCTGCACGACGGCGACCTGGCGCAGAAGATCATCGACGAGATGTTCCTGTTCGAGAACCTGCTCGAGGTCGACGACCGCGGCATCCAGCGCGTGCTCAAGGAAATCGCCACCGAGTCGCTGATCGTCGCGCTCAAGGGCGCGCCGCAGGAGCTGCGCGACAAGTTCATCCGCAACATGTCCACCCGCGCCGGCGAGATGCTGCGCGAGGACCTGGACGCGCTGGGACCGGTGCGCGTGTCGCAGGTCGAGGCCGAGCAGAAGGCCATCCTGCAGGTGGTAAGACGCCTGGCGGATGCGGGCGAAGTGCAGATCGGCGGAGGCGACGATGCCTATGTCTGAAGCAGACCCCGAGCGCGGGGCCGGGCGCCGCGCCCTGGGCGCGGACCCGCTCTCGTCCCTCGGCGGCCACGGTGCCGCCGGCGCCGGCGGCTTCGCGCCGTTCGAGCCGCCGCGCCGCGCGCGGGGCGGCGCGGCCGGCTGGCAGCGCTGGCAGATGGGCTCGCTCGATCCCCGGCATGCCGAGCCGCTGGAAACGCTGGCCGCCGTGCCGGCCGAACCCGCGCCGCCGCCGATCGACTTCGCCGCGCTCGACGCGATGCGCGAAGGCGCGCGCAAGGAAGGCTACGCCCAGGGCTACACCCAGGGCCAGACCCAGGGCTATGGCGACGGCCATCGCGAAGGCTATGCGCGCGGACTGGAAGCCGCCCGCAACGAGGCCGCGCAGCTGCAGGCGCTGGCCGGCAATTTCCGCAGCGCACTGAGCAATGTCGACGACGCGGTCGCGCACGCGCTGGTGTCGCTGGCGCTGGACGTGGCGCGCCAGCTGGTGCGCACGACGCTGGCGCAGGACGCCGCGGCGCTGCTGCCGGCGGTGCGCGAGCTGCTGACGAGCGAACCGGCGCTGTCCGGATCGCCCAGCCTGCAGCTGCACCCCGACGACGTGGCGCTGGTGGAGACCCACCTGCAAGGCGAACTGGCCGCCGCCGGCTGGACCGTGCGCGCCGATCCGTCGGTGGCGCGCGGCGGCTGCATCGCCAGCGCCGCCAGCGGCGAGCGCGACGCCACGCTGCCCACGCGCTGGACCCGCGTGGTGCGGGCGCTGGGCCGCGACGACCCGTGGGAGCCGCCGCATGCCTGATACCGCGCAGGACCACCACGACGGCGCGCACGCCCACACGCAACGCTGGATCGGCGCGCTCAACGGCGCCGCGGCCGGCATCGCCGGGCTCGACAGCAAGCGCAGCTGCGGCCGGCTGACGCGCGCCGCCGGGCTGGTGCTGGAGGCCGTGGGCCTGCGCCTGCCGGTGGGCAGCGATTGCCTGATCGAGCTGCCAGCCGGGCAGTTCAGCACCGACAGCAACGCCCCGCGCACCGCCGAAGCCGAAGTGGTCGGCTTTGGCGCCGACCGCCTTTACCTGATGCCCCAGTCCGACGTGGTCGGGCTGCTGCCCGGTGCGCGCGTCTACCCGCTGGAACCGTCACCGCAACCGGCCGGCACCACCGCGCCGCGCGAGCCGGGCTCCAAGCGCCTGCCGGTCGGCGCGGGCTTGCTGGGCCGCGTGCTGGATGCGGCGGGCCGCCCGCTGGACGGGCTCGGCCCGCTGGCCGCGGCGATGGAAGTGCCGCTGGCCGGCGAGCAGATCAACCCGCTGATGCGGGCCCCGATCGAAACCGTGCTCGACACCGGCGTGCGCGCCATCAACGGCATGCTGACGGTCGGCCGCGGCCAGCGCATGGGCCTGTTCGCGGGCTCGGGCGTGGGCAAGAGCGTGCTGCTGGGCATGATGGCGCGCTACACCAGCGCCGACGTGATCGTGGTCGGCCTGATCGGCGAACGCGGCCGCGAGGTGAAGGAGTTCATCGAGAACATCCTCGGGCCGGAGGGCCGCCGCCGCTCGGTGGTGGTGGCCGCGCCGGCTGACTGCTCGCCGCTGCTGCGCATGCAGGGCGCCGCCTATGCCACGCGGCTGGCCGAGTATTTCCGCGACCAGGGCCAGCATGTGCTGCTGATCATGGATTCGCTGACGCGCTATGCCATGGCCCAGCGCGAGATCGCGCTGGCGATCGGCGAGCCTCCCGCCACCAAGGGCTATCCGCCGTCGGTCTTCGCCAAGCTGCCGACGCTGGTCGAGCGCACCGGCAACGGCCCCGAGGGCGGCGGCTCGATCACCGCGTTCTACACCGTGCTGACCGAAGGCGACGACCAGCAGGACCCGATCGCCGATTCCGCGCGCGCCATCCTCGACGGCCATATCGTGCTGTCGCGCAGCCTGGCCGAAGCCGGCCACTATCCGGCCATCGACGTCGAGGCCTCGATCAGCCGCGCCATGACCGCGCTGATCCCGCACGAGCAGTTCGGCTCGGTGCGCCGCTTCAAGCAGCTGATGTCGCGCTACCAGCGCAACCGCGACCTGATCAGCGTGGGCGCCTACGTGCCGGGCAACGACCCGGAACTGGACCTGGCGATCCAGCTGCATCCGCGCATGGAAGCCTTCCTGCAGCAGGATATCCACGAGCGCGCCGGCTACGCCGACGCCATCGCCGCACTGCACAGCCTCTTCGACAGGAGTGAACATGCTCAAGCATTCACCGCTCAACACGCTGGCTGACCTGGCCCAGACCGACACCGACGCCGCCGCGCGCGAGCTCGGCCGGCTGCAGGGCCTGCGCACGCAGGCGGAGCTGCAGCTCAACCAGCTCACGCAATACCGCCAGGAATACCGCGAGCGCATGCAGGTGGTGGCGGCGCAGGGTATGACTTCCAGCCGCTGGCAGGATTTCTCGCGCTTCCTCGATTCGCTGGACCAGGCCATCCGCCAGCAGGGCGCGGCCCTGGCCAAGGCCGAGGCCGACCTGCTGGCCGGCCGCAACCGCTGGCAGCACCAGAAGCGCCGCCTGAACTCGTTCGACACGCTGATCGCACGCGCGGAAGCGAAGCAGGAACAGGTGGCCGCGCGCCGCGAGCAGCGCGCCAACGACGAATACGCCGCCCGCCTGGCCCGCACCGCGGCCAGCCGCCTGAGCGAAGCCTGAGCGAAGCCTGAGCGAAGCCTGAACGATGCCCGCGCGGCAACCACCCGCCGGGCCACACCGTAGCGAATTCCCATGATCGATATCAGCCAGATTGTCAGCAGCGCCGCCAACGCGGTGGAAGGCGCGCGGCGCGCCAGCGCCGATGCCGCCACCAATGGCTTCCGCGACGCGCTCTCGCAGGCCCGCGACAGCCACAAGGCCGCCGCACCGGCGCCTGCCGCCAAAGAGACGGTCGCGCACGACAAGCCTGCGGCACAGGCAGCCGCCGGCAAGCCGCAACACACCGCCGCCACCGGCAAGAAGGCCTCTGCCGGAGAGAAGGAGCACGACCAGGAAGACGCCACGGCAGCAACGCCGACCGATGCCGCCACCGCCGCGGCAGCCGCATTGGCGCTGATCCTTCCCGCCGCCGCTCCGGCGAACCCAGCAAGCGCGCCAGCCGGCGCGGCAGGCGCCGCTGTCGCCGGCATGGCCGACACCGCCAGTGCCGCGGCCTTGCAGGCGGCGCTAGGCGGCACCACCGTGCCGAACACCACCGCGCAAGCCCAGGCCGAAACCGGCACCACGGCAGGCGCTGCTGACGGCACCGCATTGCCGGACCCGTTGCAGGCGGTCACCGCCGAAGCGCGACCGGCACAGCCGTCGGTCGCCGACACGCTGGCCACCATCGCCTCGCAACGCGCCGCGCTGCAGCCCGGCGGCGCCGGCACCGATGCAAAATCCAGCGCGACCCCGGCCGCTGCGGGCGACGCATTGGCGCTGCGCCAGGCGGAGCTGCCGGGCCACGACACCGGCGCCTCCACGGGCGGATCGGGCCATCGCCCCGACAGCGGCCTCGGCCAGCATCGTGCCGATCCGCTCGCCGCCAATCCTGCCGCGCCGGATGCCCGGCCCGCAGCCGGCCAGTTCGCCGCCGCGCAAGCTGCCGCGCGCACCGGCGAGACCACCGCGGCGACGCCCGACAGCACCCCTGCCGTGGCCGCCACGCTGGCCGGACAACCCACGCCGGCCGCTGCCGCCGCTGCCGCCACTGCCGCCAGCCGCCCCGTGGTCGCCCCGCCGCTGTACGACAGCCAGTGGCCGCAGGCGCTAAGCCAGCAGATGATCCGCCTGGGCACGCAAGGCCAGCAAAGCGCCGAACTGCAGCTGAACCCGCCTGACCTGGGGCCGCTGAAGGTGGTGCTCAACGTGGTCAACGACCAGGCCCAGGCGCAATTCGTCTCGCCCCACCAGGCCGTGCGCGCCGCGGTCGAAGCCGCGCTGCCGCACCTGCGCACCGCGCTGTCGGAAAACGGCATCCAGCTGGGCCACACCTCGGTCGGCGATGGCTTTGCCAGCCAGGCCGGCAATGGCAACGGTCAGCAACAGCAGGCGCCGGGGCATGGGCGCGGACAAGCTGGCTTTGGGGGCACTGCCGTGGCGGCGGTTGAGCCGGGGCCGGCGGGCAGCGCAATGGGCCGGCCGGCGCGTGTGCTGGCACAGGGAGAGATTGATACCTTCGCGTAAGGGCGCGCTGCCGGCTTGCTCCCCTCGCCCGCAGCGGGAGAGGGGCGGGGGTGAGGGCGGGCGCTGGCAATAGCGACGCGCGTTACTTCGTTGAGGCTCTGGCCCTCACCCCGGCCCTCTCCCGCAAGCGGGAGAGGGAGTACACAACTGGTGTTTGAAAGGCCTGTGGTGCTTCGTCATACCTCTGGTTTGCTCCCCTCTCCCGCAAGCGGGAGAGGGAGTACACAGTGTGCTGACTTCCACGGCAGCCACGACGTGCGAAATGCTGGCTGCAATCAAGACAGGTAAGTAGGACAATGCATGGGATTCCCGCGGCATGCGTTGCCGCCTACAGCCCATGACCTTTGATCTTTTTGACGGCCTCGACGGTGCCCCTTCCGCCACCCCCGTCATCGAACCCCTCGCCGACGGCGCCGTCGTGCTGCGCGGCGCGGCGCGGGCCAATGCCGAAGTGCTGCTCGCCGATGTGCAAGCCATCCTGGCCCTGGCCCCCTGGCGGCACATGGTCACCCCCGGCGGGCTGAAGATGTCGGTGGCGATGACCAACTGCGGCGCGTGCGGCTGGGTCTCCGACGCGCGCGGCTATCGCTATGACGCGGTCGATCCGCTGAGCGGACAGGCGTGGCCCGAGATGCCCGCGAGTTTCCGCGAGCTGGCCGCCAGCGCGGCGGCGCAGGCGGGCTTTGCCGGCTTTGCACCGGATGCCTGCCTGATCAACCGCTATGTGCCGGGCACCCGCCTGTCGCTGCACCAGGACCGCGACGAGCGCGATTTCTCCGCGCCCATCGTTTCGGTGTCGCTGGGGCTGCCGGCGGTGTTCCTGTTCGGCGGCATGCGCCGTGCCGACAAGCCGCAGCGCGTACGGCTGGCGCATGGCGACGTGGTGGTGTGGGGCGGGCCGTCGCGGCTGGCGTTCCACGGCGTGGCGCCGCTGGCCGATGGCGATCATCCGCTGCTGGGGCCGCTGCGCATCAACCTGACGTTCCGCAAGGCGCGGTAGGCGCCCGGCCTTGGCACTTTGGCGGGGGTTTTCTACAGTCAATGGACTGTCCCGAACGCCACCGTGCAAAGGTCCTTCCCATGCATCTCGACGGCTCCTGCCATTGCGGCGCGGTCCACTTCTCGCTCGAGTCCGATTCGCCCTGCCCTTACATGCATTGCCATTGCTCGATCTGCCGCAAGACGGCGGGCGGTGGCGGCTATGCCATCAACATCGGCGGCGATGCCGCCACGCTGCGCGTGCGCGGGCGCAAGCACCTGGGCGTCTATCACGCCGTGTTGCGCGAGCCCGGCAAGCGTGCGCGGCGCTCGCCCGCGCAGCGGCACTTCTGCGTGAAGTGCGGCAGCGCGCTGTGGCTGTGGGACCCGCGCTGGCCAGAGATGCTGTATCCGCACGCGTCGGCCATCGATACGCCGCTACCGCGCCCGCCCGAGGTGGTGGAGGCCTCGCTGGATTCCGTCGCGCCGTGGGTCGACGTGCCGCGCGGCAAGGGCCATGTGCGCTGCGACACATGGCCAGAGGAATCGCTGGCCGACTGGCACAAGCGGCACGGCCTGCTGTCGCGCTGAGGCGGGCGCGCGCGATATGAACGTTTTCGGCGGGAGATCTTAGTCTTTCTTGCCGACGCGGCCATTGCAACGGTTTGGCCGCCGCGCGCATTGCCTCGTGCGGCGCGCGCCAGTATCTTCTGGCGACAACCATACAGAACAGCCAGGGGAGAGCCATGCCGCCAGCCGCCGCCACGGCCGCCACGCAACGCCACACCGGGTTCGCCGCACGCTGGCCTCGCGCCATGGGAACCGCGGTGCTGCTGGCAGCGCTGGCGTGCACGCCGATAGCCGCACGGGCATGGGTGGCCGGCAATGGCGGCGAAGCGGCGGCCACCACCAGCGCGATGCCGAGCGGCAGCAGTTCGGCCGGCCCCTACCGCGGCTATGTCGGACCGCCCGCGCAACCGGATACCGGCGAAGCCGCCGCGGCCCCGCGCCAATGGGACCGCGCCCTGCCGTTCTTTGCGCAGCGCGTGATCGACAAGGGCTATGACCTGCCCAATCCCTATGACATCGGCTATTCGTATTTCGATGGCCACCAGCGCTACCAGTTGAGCGGGCTGAGCATCTCGGCGGGCAGCGCGCCGCTGCGCAGCGCGGACTTCGTGCGCTTCGACCAGTCGCGTATCCACAATACCTCGAACCAGGTGCAGGTCGGCGCATGGCTGTTTCCGTTCATGAACGTCTACGGCATGCTCGGCACGGTGCGCGGCAGCGGCGATATCGGCATCAGCTTCTCGTCGCTGACCGAGCTGGAGCGCTTCTTCGGCATCGACGTGGGCTGCGGCGGGCGCCGGCCGCGGCCGGATTGCGCCAAACCCATCCGGCTGCCGACGCAGCACGCCAGCTACAGCGGGCATTCCTACGGCGCGGGCTTTACGCTGGTGGGCGCCTACGGCGACCTGTTCTTCTCGCTGCCGGTGACGTTCACCGTGTCCGATATCTCCATGTCGGACACCCCGGTAAAGTCGCTCAATATCGGCCCGCGCGTGGGCTGGAATTTCCGGCTGGGCCGCTTCGGCGTGCTCACGCCCTATGTGGGCGCGACCTGGTTCCGCACCCACGCCAGCATCACCGGCCATTTCGACGTGCCGGTGCCGGGCAGCGACCAGACCCGGCGGCTGAACTACCAGATCGATGAAAAGGTGGCGGGCGCCTGGAGCGGCTCGGTGGGCATGAACTGGACCGTCAACAAGTACGTGGGGCTGCTGGTGGAAGTCGGCTACGGCTACAACCGCAACAACGTGATCGCGACCGGCTTCCTCCGCTTCTGACGCTGCCCCGACCATGCCCGCGTTGCCCCGCCGCCTTGCCGCCACCCTCGCCCTGCTGTGCGCCGCCGCGCCGGCGCACGCCGACCAGCCCGGCTGGATGGACCGGCTGTTGACGCGGCTGGGCGCGTCCAGCCAGGTGGACCTGAGCCACGGCATGGACTGGGGCGTGCTGCCGGGGCCGTTCTACAACCCGGAGATGGGACTGGGCATCGGCATGGCGGCGATCGGGCTGTACCGGCCACCCAATGCGCAGGCCGACACGCAGGTGTCGACGCTCAACCTGCACGGCTTCGTCACCACGCGCGGCGCGGTCGGCCTGGGCGTGGACAACACCACCTTCTTTGCCGACGACAGCTATCGTTTCGTCGTTACCGGTGCGGTGCTCAACATGCCGACCTCGTATTGGGGCATCGGCTACGACCGCGCCAGCAACGATGCCAACAAGGAAGCCTATACCCGGCGCGAGTTCTTCCTGCAGCCGCGCATGCTGATGCGGGTGCGGCCCAACACCTATGTCGGCGCCGGCTTCTCGGTGCAGAACGACGACGCCAACAGCCTGCAGCGCGGCGCGGCCAGCGCGCTGGCCGCCGATCCCAACGGACCGCATGTGTTCAGCGCGGGCGTGACCGCGCATTTCTCGTACGACACGCGCGACTTCCTGCCCAACCCGTATTCCGGCCAGGCGCTGGTCGCCAACGCCGCGGTGTACCGGCGCGCGCTCGGCAGCAATACCGATTTCGAGACGCTGGAATGGTCCTATGACCGCTACCACCGGCTGCGCGAGCGCGATGTGCTGGCCTTCGACGTGTACGGCCGCTTCAGCTGGGGCGACGTGCCATGGAACATGCTGTCGCAGCTGGGCGATAACAAGCGCATGCGCGGCTACTTCCTGGGGCAGTACCGCGACCGCAACGTGGTCATGGCGCAGGTGGAATACCGGCTGCATATCGCCGGCCGGCAGGGCATGGTGTTCTGGGCCGGCACCGGCGCGATCGCGCCCAAGCCCGGCGAGCTGGCGTCGGCGCACTGGCTGCCGAACGCCGGCATCGGCTACCGCTTCGAGTTCAAGCCGCGCGTCAACGTGCGGCTCGATGCGGGCTTCGGCCGCAGCACGCGCGGGGTCTACTTCCAGATCAACGAAGCATTCTGAGCGCCCCGGGCCGGGCGCTCGTCGCGACGCTGCTGTTACGCGGGCAGGAAGCCCTCGACCGTCAGGTAGCGCTCGCCCGTGTCGTAGTTGAAGCCCAGCACGCGCGCGTTGGCCGGCAGGTCCGGCAGCTTCTGCGCGATCGCCGCCAGCGTGGCGCCCGACGAGATCCCGACCAGGATGCCTTCCTCGCGCGCGCAGCGGCGCGCCATCTCGCGCGCGGGCTCGGCGTCGACCTGGATCACGCCGTCGAGCAGCGCGGTGTCGAGGTTCTTCGGGATAAAGCCCGCGCCGATGCCCTGGATCGGGTGCGGCGCCGGCGCGCCGCCGGAAATCACCGGCGAGGCCACCGGCTCGACCCCGAACACCTTCAGCTGCGGCCATTTGTCCTTCAGCACCCGCGCGCAGCCGGTCAGGTGGCCGCCGGTGCCGACGCCGGTGATCAGCGCGTCGAGCCCCTCGGGGAAATCGTTCAGGATTTCCTGCGCGGTGGTGCGCGCATGCACGTCGGCGTTGGCCGGGTTTTCGAACTGCTGCGGCATCCACGCGCCCGGGGTGGCGGCGACCAGTTCCTCGGCGCGCGCGATCGCGCCCTTCATGCCCTTCTCGCGCGGGGTCAGGTCGAAGGTGGCGCCATAGGCCAGCATCAGGCGGCGGCGCTCGACCGACATGCTGTCCGGCATCACCAGCACCAGCTTGTAGCCCTTGACCGCGGCCACCATCGCCAGGCCGATGCCGGTGTTGCCCGAGGTCGGCTCGATGATGGTGCCGCCGGGCTTGAGCACGCCGCGGCGTTCGGCATCTTCCACCATCGCCAGCGCGATGCGGTCCTTGATCGAAGCGCCGGGGTTGCTGCGTTCGGACTTGATCCAGACCTCGTGGCCGTTGCCGAACAGCCGGTTGATGCGGATATGCGGGGTATTGCCGATCGTCTGCAGGATGTTCTGGACCTTCATCGTGTTCTCCGTGGCGGTTGCGATGCAGCGGGCCCGGGGCCGCGCAACGCAGGGTCGAATGACCCCGCCGATTCTAGTGCAAAGCGGCGGCGGGGGCGCTCGCGTATGATTGAGGCCGCCGCGCCTTGCCCCCGCTTTCTCCGGAATCCGGCCTCAAATCCCCGCATTGCCCCCTTGCACCGATGCCTGACCATCTGCTGTTGTCCTCCCTGCTGATCTTCGGACTTGGTGGCTTGCTCGGCGCGGTGGGCGGGCTGTTCGGCATCGGCGGCGGGCTGATCGCGATCCCGGCGCTGGGGCTGCTGTTCGGCATGGACCAGCAGCTGGCGCAGGGCACCGCGCTGGTGATGATCGCGCCCAACGTGCTGATCGGCTTCTGGCAATATCGCAAGCGTGCCGACATTGCGCTGCGCACGGCGGTGGTGCTGGGCTTGTCGGCGGTGCTGGCAACGTGGCTGTCGGCGCGCGCGGCCACCGCGATGGATGCGCAGCTGCTGCGGCGGATCTTCGCGCTGTTCATGATCGGCATGGCGCTGTACTTCCTGTGGCGGCTGCTGCCGGGGCGCGCGGTGACGGCGCCGCAGGCGCGGGTTTCGGCGCGCTGGATCCCGTTGGTGGGCGTGATCGGTGGCTTGTTCTCCGGCTTCTTCAGCGTGGGCGGCGGCGTGGTCGCCGCGCCGGCGCTGGTCGGCCTGTTCGGGCTGCGCCAGGCCGCGGCACAGGGCCTGGCGCTGGCGCTGGTGACGCCCGGCGCGGTGGTGGCGCTGGCCACCTATGCCCATGCCGGACAGGTCGACTGGGCCAGCGGCATTCCGCTGTCGCTGGGCGGCATGCTGACCATCTCGTGGGGCGTGGCGCTGGCGCACCAGATGCCCGAGCGCCGCCTGCGCGCATTGTTTGCGGTGTGCCTGATCGCCACCGCGGTGGTGATGCTGGTGCGCGGCTGAGCCTGCGAATATCGCGCGCGGCGCCCTACTTGCGCAGCACCAGGCAGAAGTTGTTGGCCGGCATCGGCACCGGCTCGTCGCAGCGCAGGCCCTGCGCCGCGCCCAGCGCGACCACGGCCTCCATGTCGCGCACGCCCCAGTCGGGGTCGGTCGCGCGCAGCTGCGCGTCGAAGGCGGCGTTGCTGGGCGCGGTGTGCGCGCCGCCGCGGCGGTAAGGGCCGTACAGGAACAGCACGCCGCCAGGCCCCAGCAGCTTGCCGGCACCCGCGAACAGCGCCTCGGCCGCGGCCCACGGGGCGATATGGATCATGTTGATGCAGACCACCGCAGCCGCGGCGTCGATGCCCCACGGCTGCTGGCAGACATCCAGCGCCAGCGGTGCACGCACATTGGCCAGGCCCGCATGCGCGGTCCAGGCCGCGATCGACGCGCGCGCGGCGGCGTCCGGATCGCTGGGCTGCCAGGTGATGCCGGGCAGCGCCGCGGCGAAGTGCACCGCGTGCTGGCCGGTGCCGCTGGCGATTTCCAGCACCGTGCCGCTGGCTGGCAGTACCTGGCGCAGCACCGCGAGGATGGGCTCGCGGTTGCGCTCGGTGGCGGGCGCCATGCGGCGCGCGTCGGGGTCGTGGGTCGGGCCGGTCATGGTGGCAGGCTCAGCGGGCGTGGGGGAAGCGCCTAGCGTAGCAGAATTGGCGCGCGGACCGCGCCGCGCGCCTTCCTTCCTAATCGGCCCATCAGCGGATCAACCCGGCGCACACGGGAATGCCTGCGCCACCGACGGCCGCAGCGCCGCCGTGGTCTGGCTTTCGTCGCCGCTCGCCAGCGTGTTGTCGGTGAACTTGCAGCCGTAGGCCGGGTTGGCCACGGTGGCGGCGTCCAGCACCTCATCGCCGGCCGGCTTCACGCCGTTCTGTTCCCAGTTGACCATGTCGTCGAAGGCCCGGGCCTGTTCGGCCACGGTGAAGTCGCAATGGCTGACGCCGCGGATGGCGCGCTGCACCAGCCATTGCGCGGTGCCGTTGGCATCGGCGCGGCGCTTGTAGATCTGCTCCATGCTGAACGGCACGTACATGTCGCCCAGCGTATGCAGCGTCACCACCGGCACGCCGATGCGCGCATTGGCCCTGGGGATCCAGCGCAGGCCGTCGCTGCGCGCGCGGTTGGCCTCGGCGCTGCCGGTCACGCGGAAAATGCCCGCGTTGAACGACTGCTCCGCCACCGACTGCGCCGGGTCGTTGTCGAACTGGAAGGTGATGCCGGTGGTGTTGACCACGTTCTGCGTCAGGATGCCGTTGACCGAGCCATCCTGGCCGAAGGTGCTCCACACCGCGTCCTGCAGCCCCTGCGCGCCCGGGCCGCCGAAGCCCCAGTCGAACAGCGGCCGCTGCCCGCCGGTCAGGTTGCGCACGATCGCCTTCAGGGTATCGCCCTGCGCCGTGGTCTGGCCGGGGTAGGTGGTGAACAGCGCCGCGCGCACCGCCGGCGCGATCTGCGCCCAGTTGGCCGCCGGCCACGCCGTCACCGGATAGCCGGCCAGCTGCTGCGCGGCGGTCTGGTAGGCGCCGAAGTAGTTGAACAGCTCGGTATCGCCGAGCACGCCGCACATCGGCACCGCGCCGTGGTAGCGCACCTTGTGGTTGGCGGCCTGGATGTTCTCTTCATCGACCGCCGCGGCCGAGATATGGCCGCCCATCGAATGGCCGATGATATAGAGGCGCGACGGCGCCGCCAGCGTGCGCCCGTTCTGCGCGGCAATGCGCGTGAAGGCCAGCGCCAGCGCATTGGTGTCTTCCAGGCCGGCGCGCACGTCATAGTAATTCTTGGCATAGCTGGACGCGGCCCAGGCGTAGCCGTTGGCGAGCAGGTGCCGGCGGATGCTGGGAAGCGTCACCGACAAGGCCGCGCCGGTGCCGGCATAGCCGTGGGCATACATCACCAGCCGGCCGTTCCAGTTCTTCGGCACCTCGATGCGGTAGCCGGCGCCATCCTGCACGCCCCACCAGCGGTCGGCCTCTGGTGCGCCGGCCAGCGCCGCGAACGGCAGCGTGGCGGCATCCATGGTGAAGGTGCGGTCGTCCTGCGGGCGCTTTTCTTCGGCCTGCGGCGGCGGGCTCTGCGCCGGCTCATCGTCATCGCCGCCGCAGCCGTACAGCAGCGTGGCGGCGAGGCACAGCATCGCGGCTTTCCCGACAGCTCGTTTCATGCCTGGTCTCCTTTGTTATGCGGATCTTGTTGTCCTGGGCGGATGGCGCGCCGCCGGCGAAGTGCCGTGGCGGGCGCCCCAACCACTGTAGGACACGATGACGCAAGCCGCATGGAGGCCATCCTCGACGCGCTGGGGCCGTTGCAACGGATGCGGGTTAGCCCCGACTCGCCTGAACCGGAGCCGCGTGTTAGCGGACGACGCCCGGATGAGCGATGGCTGCGCCGCAACGCAAAACGGCGGGCCGAAGCCCGCCGTTGTCATCACTGCACGCGGCCGTGCGTCAGGCCTTGGCCAACTTGACGCCGGTCGGGTCGCCGGTCAGGTAGCCGACCGCCGCGCCGAAGCGGTCCTTGTAGCTGGCGCGCACCAGCGGATCGAGCTGCGCCTTGACCTTGTCGTGCAGCGGGGACTCCCAGTCGCCGACATGCTGGAAGTTGCTCATCACGTAGGTCCAGCCGTTGATCTCGTCCACCGCATGCAGGCCGGTGGATTCGGCGCCGGCCGGGCACGACAGCACGCGGCTGAGCACCTTGGTGTCGACGTTGTACGCCCACAGGAAGTTGTTGACGTGGGTGTTGCTGTCCTCGCCGACGAACAGCGTGCGCAGCTTTTCCGAGAACTTCAGGTTGTCCGGCGTGGCCACCTTGTCGGGGTTGGCAAAGTTGCCCAGCGCATCCTGCTGCTTCATCTTGCCGCCGCCCAGGTCTTCGCTGATCAGCGCCGGCACCGCGGCCATATCGACCGGCACCCATTCGCTCGCCATCGCCGTGCCGCTCTTGTCAGCCTGGCCGCCCTTCAGGTTCAGTTCATAGACCGCGCCGGAGTACGGGCCTTCCACCTGGATATCGCCGGCATTGGCAGCATTGCCCGCCAGCATGCTCGATTCGATGCGCGACATCGCCGAATAGGCCTTCTTGTCCTGGATGTTGACGGTGGTGCCTTCCATCTTGGTAAAGCCCAGGCTGCCGCCGACCAGCGCGGCATAGCGGTGCGTTTCCAGGAACGCCGCGGCCTTTTCCATGCCCGGCACCAGCTTCACCCAGTTGGGCTTGCCATTGTAGAGGATGCGGGTGTAGCTGGCGTCGGCCGGGTCGGCGGTCTTGACGTCCATGATGTCGGCCAGCCGGATGCCGCCGTCGACCAGCGCGCGGATCTCGGCGCTGGTGGCGTGGCCCAGGCGGATCCACGACAGCGTGGCGCTGCCCGGGCCGGTGCCCGAGGTCTGGTGCCACTTGGCCACGTACAGCGTGCCGGCGGACAGGTCGCGCGGCTGGTCGGCGATAAACAGGAACAGGCCGCCGTTGGTGGCATCGTCGCCCATCAGCACGGTGCGCTCGTCCGGCATGACCTGCACCAGCTCGTGCGAGATGCGGCCCAGGCAATAGTGCTTCTTGATGGTGCCGGTGCCGTCCGGGTGCACCGTGACTTCCGGCAGGTGGCCGTAGTTGTAGGCGTTGGCGCGGGCCGGGTCGCCGTACAGGTTGCGGCTGTAGCCCTGCAGCTGCGTGACCGCGTTGGCATCCATCAGGTCGGTCTCGTATTCCTCGCTCGACAGGTGCGTGTTCCACGGCGACAGGCTGGCACCGCAGGTGATCCACAGACCGTTGACGCCCGAGGTGTCGACGTTGTGGTACCTGACCGGGGTCAGCTTGCCGGTGGCCGGGTCCTGGTCCAGCGTCAGCACCGCGATCGGCGACGGCAGCAGCCCGTACATGCTGGCATTGCCCTGATTGCGCGTGGTGTATTCGAACTGCACCACCGCGAACACGGTGTTGCCCTTGACGCCCGGCACGGTCGGGTTGGCCAGCGTCAGCAGCGAGCTGCCGTCCGGTGCATCGGAGAAGAACTGGCGTTCCTTGCCGGCGACCGAGGTATCGATGATCGGCTGGTTGTTGATGTCGTAGTAGCCGCCCGCCACGACGGTGCCGCCCTTGCCATCGGGCAGCGTGTCGCCGGTGACGAAGAAGGGCTGGTAGGCCAGCTTGTAGGTCTGGCTGCTGCCGTCGCTGAAGGAGACCTTGAGGCTGGAGCCGACCGTGGTGGTCGCCATGGCCTCGGGCGTGGCCAGCGTCGGCGCGCTCATCGGCACGAACTCTGCGCTGGTGAAGGTGGCGGCCGGGCCGGGGGCGGGCGCCGGGGCCGGCGCCGGCGCGGCGTCATCGCCGCCGCCGCAGCCTGCCAGCAGGCTGGTGGAGGCAAAACCGAGCGGCAGCATGGGCGCGCCGGCCAATAGCTTCAGGGCCTTGCGACGGCCAGCATTGGGTTGTTCAAGCATGTTTTCGATCCGGGGAAAGGAAAGGGATGGTTCACTGCATGTTTGCGCCAGTCCCGGGGGCGGAACCAGGCACCTGTTGCACAGGCGGCGGCGGGCGTCATCGCGCACGTCCGGGGCGGATCGTAGGCCCCGTTTATGACACCAGGTTGACGATGCAACACAAAGCGTTGCGGGCTTCGGGTCAGCCGGGTCCGCTGCGGTACACTGCCGCCTTGCATCCGCGGCCCGGCCGGCGCGGATTTCCGTACCCGTTCCGCGCCGCTTGCCCTTGCCCACCTACACGCTAGCCACCCCCGTCCACGCCGAGATCGAGATCCGCAAGAGCCGCTTCCTGGCGCTGGCGCTGCCGGTTGCCGACCGCGACGCCGCCATGGCCGCGCTGCAGGCGCTGCGCGCCGAGCATCCCACCGCCACCCACGTGTGCTGGGCGCTGCTGGCCGGCGGCGCCTCGGGCATGTCCGACGACGGCGAACCCTCGGGCACTGCGGGGCGGCCGATCCTGGAGGTACTGCGCCACCACGACCTCGACGGCGTGCTGGCGGCGGTGGTGCGCTACTACGGTGGCGTCAAGCTGGGGGCCGGCGGGTTGGTGCGCGCTTACACCGATGCCATCGCCGCGGCCCTGAAATGCGCCGAACGGGTCGAGCGCATCGCCTACGGCACGCTGGCCGTCGCGGTCGACTATGCCGACGAGCCGCGCGTGCGCCGCTGGCTGGACTACGAGGCCCCCGCTGGCTGCACGCTGGCCGAGACCGGCTACGGCGCGCTTGCCACGCTGGTGCTGCGCATGCCCGCGACCCAGCTCGACGCCGCGCGCGACGCCCTGCGCGACGCCACCCACGGCCGCGCGCAGTTTCCGCAGGCGCAGGACGACAGCCATGGCTGACATCGAGCCTTCGGACCAAAGCGCCGAATTCACCGCACAAGTGCTGCCGGGCCATGCGCGCTTCACCGCGCCGACGGCGCTGAGCCTGCTGGAGGCGGCCTTGCTCGAAGGCGTGGCGCTGCCCAATTCATGCCGCAACGGCACCTGCCGCGCCTGCGCCAGCCGGCTGCACGCGGGGACGATCCGTTACCGGATCGAATGGCCTGGGCTGAGTCCGGACGAGAAGGACGAGGGGCTGATATTGCCGTGCGTGGCTTGTCCGGAGAGTGATGTGGTGTTTGAGCCGGTCAGTCTCGGCTAGCTGCGATCAGACCAGCCGAATGGGCCCGGGGTATTGGCCAACAAGCGGGTCCGAGGTCAGCAGCGTCAGGCCTTCCACGGTTGCCTGGGCGACAAGCAGCCGGTCAAACGGGTCCTTGTGAATCGGCGGAAGGCAATCAATCGCCACCGCATGATCACTGCGGATCGGCAGCTCACTGTAGCCGTTATCAAGCAAGCCTCTGCGAAAAACCCGGGCGTTGATCTGGAAGTCCGCACGGCCAAGCCCTTGCTTGATGGCGATCTCCCACAGGCTGGCGGCGCTGAAAATCAGCACTGTGTCGTCGGCATTCAATAGCGCCTGCGCGTCTGGCGAGATGCGCTCAGGCGTCAGTGCCATCCACAGCAGCAGGTGCGTATCCAGCAGGAGTTTCATGACTCGCCGCCAAACATGGCTTCAATCTCGCGCTGGCCCATGCGATCGAAATCATCGGGCACCTGCCCCTGTCCGGCCATGAATCCCAACCGCTTGACCTGCGCTTTCTCCGGCACATGCAGCGCCACGACTTTTACAAGGGGCTTGCCTGCCTTGGCGATCACAAAAGGCTCGCCGTTGGCCGCCTGGTCGACCAGCCGCGAGAGATGGGTTTTGGCCTCGTGGATGTTGATGGTTTGCATGACGCGCCTCACTAAACTAAGTCCACTTAGTTTAGTCCATTCATCCTCCTGCGGCAATCGCCGTTCCTCTAAACCCCAACCGCCAGAAAAAACCGCAACGCCAGCTTCAACCCATCCGGCCCCGCCGGGTCCGAGAACGCGTGCCCGCCGGCGCCGCCGCTCCACGCGTGGCCCAGGCCTTCCACGCGCACCAGCCGCAGGTAGGGCGAGCTGCCCTCGTACCAGTCGAACACATCGATGGCGTGGCGCATGCCGCGCTGGATGCGCCGGGACGGCACGCCGGCCAGCGGCGGGGTGCCTTCGGGCTGCAGGTGCAGCCACATGCCGGCGGCGGCGGTGGCGTTGCTGAAATCGACCATGTGGTCGGCATCGCCGTGCAGCAGCAGCAACGGCGGCGGGCGGCGTCCCGCCAGGCCGAAGCGCAGCGCCTGCATGGTCTTGGCGTCGGGCCCGCGCTGCCCGCGCATGGCGCGCGCGGCCTGCGCGGCATTGCTGGCGCTCCACGGCACGGCGCCGGAGTGCGAGCCCACCGCGGCGAAGCGCGACGGATAGCGCAGCCCCAGCATCAGCGCCATCGCGCCGCCGGCAGACAGGCCCAATACGCTGATGCGGTCCGCCGCCACCGGATGGCGGCGGCAGGCCTGGTCGATCAGCGTCATCAGCAGCCCGGCTTCCACGGCGCCCTGCGCGGCGGGCCGGAACCAGTTCCAGCAACGCTGCGCATTGGCCTGCGAACTCTGCTCGGGCAGCAACACCACCCAGCCGGATTCGCGCGCCACCGCAGCGGCGCGCGTGACCGCGGCAAAGCTGGCGGCGTCCTGGCCGCAGCCGTGCAGCAGCACCAGCATCGGCGCGCGCCGCGACGCGGTGGCGCCGGCCGGCACGAACACGCGGTAGCGGCGCGGTGCCAGCGGCGCGCCCCAGCTGCCCTCTTCCCAGCGTCCGCTGCCACGGCTCTGCGGCGCCGGCACCGGCGACACCACGCCGGACAAGGCGCGCTGCGTCGCGGCCGTGACTGCAGCGGATTGCTTCACCGCGTTGCGCACGATGGCCTCGGTCATCGGCTTGGTCAGGTTCTTGTTGACGGCGCGCTGCATCTGGCGCGCATGGCGGGACGCGGTCTTGTTCAGCGTGGACCAGAGTTTCGCGCCGGGTGAGCGGGGCATGCGGCTTCCTGTGCAAGGGATCACCGCCACATGATATGCGCTGCGGCCGTCGCAACTTGCATGCAACGCGCGCCGGATGTCTGCCTACAATGCAAGGACCGTGTCGCGCCCAGACACGAACCGGAGGCAAGCATGAGCGATGTGAGCGAGTTCAGGCCCCTGGATCCGGGCCGCATCAACCTGATGGATCCGCTCGAAGTGCAGTACTGGTGCAGGGAGCTCGGCTGCAGCACCAGCGAACTGGAAAACGCCGTCGACCACGCCGGCGATCATATCTCGGCGGTGCGCGCGCAGCTCGAACAGCAGCACGCGGGCGCCCGCTCCGGCTGACATCCCCACCCCGGCGGGGATGCCAGCACGCAACGTCTTGCGCGGCCTGGCGTCCTAGCCGCCCAGGTTGAGCGCCCTGGGCAGCCGGATCTGGATGAATTCGCTGTCATCCGGCATCTTGCTGCCGACATGCCGCCCCACACTGAACGGGAAGTTGTTGTCGTCGATCACCAGCAGCGTGGTCGCGTCCAGCACCAGCACGTCTTCGATCGTATTGAACGGCATGCCGAACGGATCGCCCAGCGCCACGTCGCCCGGGGCACCGCCGGCGCTGATGCCGGACGGGTCGCGCAGCGCCATCAGGTTGGCCAGTTCGGACTTGGCGACATAGTCGCCCGGCTTGCCCAGCGTCACCTGGAACAGCTTCTTGAAGCCGTTCAGGTCGCCCTGCGAGCCGTCGCGCTCGATCACAATGCCCTCGCTGGCGTTGAACAGGATGAAATCGCCGATATTGGTGCCCTTGTCGTCGAGCCGGTACTTGTATTGCACCCCGGTGTACCGGCGCGTGGCGATATCGAACTCCGAGATCAGCAGCGTCTTGCCGTCGTGACCGGCCAGCGGCAGTTCCAGCAGCGGATAGAGCTTGTTGCCATCCGGGCTGATCGCCATGCCCTCGAAGCCGCCCGAGCGCCTCGCGCGCATGGGGTTCGACGTCACGGTGGCGCGGTACGGCCAGTACAGGCCCGCCATCCACGGCGTGTTGGCGCCGGCCTCGTCCTGCATGTTGGTGCCGTCGTCGCTGTTGGCCGCGTCGCCATAGATGGGGAAGTCGCCGAACAGGTACACCGTGCGGATCGCCGGGAACTTCTCCTGCACGCGCAGCAGCGTGCGGAAATCGAAGCTCTGGATATCGGCGCGCTGGGCCATGCCGGCGGCACTGATCACGCCCGCCAGCGTGTCGGCCATCGGCTCGGCGCCGACGGTGCGGTCCTTGTAGACGTTGCCCTTGCCATCCTTGTCGCTGCGCGGGTTGAGCTTGGTCTCCAGGTTGAAGCGCACCGCCTGCGCGTTCTTCACGCGCTGCGCCGCCTGCGGATGGCCCTGGCCGGCGCCGGTGCTGTAGTACGCGACATAGGCGCTGACCAGGTCGAACACGTCCTGCGCGCGCGGCACCACGTACGGGCTGGCGTAGCCCTTGCCGGCCGCCACCGCCGCCGACACCGGCGACAGCGCCAGATCGTTGCGCTGGCTGGGGCCGCGGAACAGCTTGTCGCAGATGTAGGTGGACTGGATCTGCGCCGCGGTCAGGTTCTTGATCAGCACTTCGTCGGCGGTGCCGTAGGGCGCGCCGTCGGCGCGGCGGCACTTGACCGATTCGATATAGGGATCGTGCTTGAGCACCGCGACGCCGTCGGCGGTGATGCCGACATCGGTCTCCAGCGTGGTCATCAGGTTGTCCAGCGCGGCCTCCATCGCCGGCAGGGTGTTCTCCGGGCGCAGGTCGCGCGCGCCCCGGTGGCCCTGCGCGTCGAACCTGGCGGCATCGATCAGGCCATCGGCCGTCAGGTAATCGCCGGCCTTGCCGTCACCGTTGGCATCGAAGGCGGCGACGGCCGCGTAGAGCAGGTCGGGACGGTCCGAGATGATGCCGTTGACGCCGGCCTTCAGCAGCTCGGTCATCCTGGCGCTGTCGTTGACGGTCCAGGTCACCACGCTGTAGCCGGCGGCCTTGACCGAGGCCACGTCGAGCGTGTCGGACACTGCCGGCACCAGACCCGGCTGCGGATTGCCGCCGCGCGCGTAGTGCGCGTCGGGGCTCGACTTGACGCCGTTGACGTCGTACTTGAGCTGCACGTAATACGGCGCGAACACCGGCGCGCGGGTGCCGCCATGCGCGAAGGCATGCGCGCGCACCGCGTTCATGATGCGCACCGGCGTGGCCTCTTCGTTGAACGGGTTCTGCGGCGAGCGGATCTCCTTGCCGGCGTTCTCGAAATCCGGCAGCGGGATCGGCGCTTCCAGCAGCACGCCGTTGGCATCGGTATGCAGCAGGAACGGGCCGAACTCATCGCCGAACCACAGCGTGCCGTCGCTGCCGCGCTGCATGCTCTCGATATCGAAGTCGGCACCGGTCAGCACGCGCTCGCTGGTGAACTGGTTCGCGATCGCGAACTTGACATGCTTGTTGGGATCCTTCAGCTCGATAAAGCTGCGCACCGCGACGCTGCCCGCGCCGCCGGCCGCGGTCTTGAACGCGGGCGCCACCGTGTAGACGCGCAGGTTGAAGTCGGCCGAGTTCTCCAGCGAACCGTAGCCGTTGTCGGCCATCACCATAAAGCTGCCGTCCGGGTTGCGCAGCACCGCCGAGAAGCCCTGCACCGGCTGCGACGCGAACGGCGCGGTCTGCCCGTTGAGGTCGCCGGTGACATAGCGCCCCGACTGCGGCCCGCTGGCAAAGGTGGCGGCGGGCAGCACGGCGCGGCCCACCAGCGTGGGGGCGGTGACCGCGGGCGTGCCGTTGCCGTTGCCGCTGTCGTTATCGTCGCCGCCGCATGCCGCCAGCAGCAAAGCCGCCACCGCGGCGCTGGCCAGTGCCGCGCGGGTCCGGCGCGAAGGGAAGACGCTCAGGCGCATTGCAGGTTCCAGGAGTTGGGCAATCCGTCATGGTGGTAGGCCGATATGTCGGCTTGATGTCGCTTGCGTGACAGCATGAGCGACACGCATCAATCGCGCAGCGGCATGCAGCCCTTACTCGCGTTAAGCGCAGTGCAGACCGGAATTCAGCAATGCCTTATTCGCCCGCCGGCAGTTTTGCTGCATGATTTCCGGCCCGGGCCCGGACCCGGCACTCAAGACTGGGACAGATCGATAACACCACGTCGGAAAACAAGGGGTTTATCAACACGAGGACGCATCGACACATGAACACCAAGCTGCCGCTTTTCACCCTCTGCGCCGCCTTGCTCGCACCGGCCGCATGGGCCGGCAACGAAGCGCACTGGAGCTACACCGGCCCCACCGGCACCAGCCACTGGGCCGAGCTGGACCAGGCCTACCAGACCTGCGCGCTGGGCAAGCACCAGTCGCCCATCGACATACGCACCGGCAAGGCGCGCCCCGCCGACCTGAAGCCGATCGGCTTCGGCTACGCCGCGGCGCCCGGCACCGTGGTCAACAACGGCCATACCGTGCAGGTCAACCTGCCGGCGGCGGGGCAGATCGAACTGGACGGCATGCCGTACAAGCTGTTGCAGTTCCACTTCCATACGCCCAGCGAAGAGAAGGTCAACGGCAAGACCTATCCGCTGGTGGCGCACCTGGTGCACCAGAACGCTGAAGGCAAGCTGGCGGTGGTGGCCGTGCTGTTCAAGTCGGGCCGCGAGAACGCCGCGCTCAAGCCGGTCTTCGCCAGCCTGCCGGCCAACGCCGGCGAATCGCGTGACCTGGCTGCGCCGCTGGACGTTGCGGCGCTGCTGCCGGCGCAGCAGGCTTATTGGTCCTTCACCGGTTCGCTGACGACGCCGCCATGCAGCGAGGACGTGCGCTGGCAGGTGCTGAAGACCCCGGTGGAAGTGTCGCCGGCGCAATTGGCGGCGTTCCGGAAGCTCTATCCGATGAACGCGCGGCCGGTGCAGCCGCTGAATGGCAGGACGGTGCGGGCAAGTCGCTGAGATATTTGCAAGGCAGAGAAACTTCCAGCACCGCTTGGGTACTCCCTCTCCCGCTTGCTTGCGGGAGAGGGGAGCAAACCCTCAGCTTGCGAACATCCCGTAGCGACCCTTCATCCCTCAGCCCAACCCCCGCATCGCCAATTCCCCACCCAACACCAGCAACCCGCAAAAAAACAGCTTCCGAAAACGCTCCGCACTGATCCGGTGGCGCAGCCACTGCCCCAGGAACATCCCGCCCAGCGCAGGCACCAGCGCCAGCGCCGACGCCCCAAGCACCGGCATATGCAGCAGCGCCCCGCCCAGCGCCAGGCTGACCGCCAGCGCGATGGTCGACACCGTGAACGACAGGCCCAGCGCCTGCACCAGGCTCTCCTTGTCCAGCCCCAGCCCCTGCAGGTAGGGCACGGCCGGAATCACGAACACGCCCGTGACCGCGGTGATGCCGCCGGTGACCAGCCCGACCAGCGGCCCGAGCCAGCGTTCCGCGCCGGCGGGCACCGTCAGCTTTACCGCCGCCAGGCCTACCACCGCGTACAGCACCAGCGCCACGCCCAGCGCAGAGGTCGCGTGCGTCATCATGCCGGCCGGCACCAGGGCCGCGCACAGCCAGGTGCCGGCGCAGATCGCCGCCAGCATCGGCCACAGGCGTTGCACCAGCAATCCGAAGCGCGGGCCGCTGAACAGCTGCACCACGTTGGTCACCATCGACGGCGCCACCAGCAGCGCCGCGGCCTGCGCGGGCGGCATCACCAGTCCCAGCATGCCCACCGCGACCGTGGGCAAGCCCAGGCCAACGACGCCCTTGACGAACCCCGCCAGCAGGAAGGTCAGGCCGATAAACACGGCCTGCGTGCCAATCGATTCCATCGTCATCGCGGCGTCCTCAGTCCGCGTCGCGGTCGTGCACCGCGCGGCTGTCCGCCGGAGCCTGCTCGCGCGCATCGAGCCCGTAGTCCCGCAGCACGTGCGCCACACGCGGCCGGTAGCCGGCAAACACGCCGCCGCGCCCGGCGGCCTGCGCCTGGCGATGCGCCAGCGTATTGCGCCAGGCGATCACCGCGGCCTCGTCGCGGAAGAACGACAGCGACAGCAGCTTGTTGGGGTTGGTCAGGCTCTGGAAGCGCTCGACCGAGATAAAGCCATCGATGGCCTCGAGTTGCGGACGCAGGTGCGCGGCGATGTCGAGGTAGGTGTCCTGCCGGCCCGGCGCGGGCTCGACTTCGAAGATGACGGCGATCATGGTTGTCTCCGTGAGATCAAAGGAAATGCGGAATGCGCGCGTTCAGCGACGGACGATAGCGGAATGCGCGCGCCAGCGCAGCTGGATCGGCGCCGCGCGCGCACAGCGCCGACACCGTCGCCGCAGCCAGCGCCTGCGCCAGCCGGTCACCGGGGCAAGCATGGCGGCCATGGCCGAAGGTCCATGCGCGCGCGTCGTCGGCAAGGCCGCTGGTCGAAGCCGCGGCCAGCAGCACCAGCACCGTGTCGCCGGCGTTGACCACGTGGCGGCAAAGCTCGGTATCGGCAGCAAGAAACCGGCGCGTGTTCTGCACCGGCGGGTCGTCCTGCGCGACGCGCGCCACCACGCCTTGCAACGGCATGCCGCCGGCCGATGGATTGCGGCCCAGCAACAGCAGAGTATTGCCCGCGAGCCCGGCAGTCGCTTCGCAAGCCTGGACCAGCAGGCCGATGATATTGGCGGCGACCGCCTGCGCCTCGATGCCGGCCGCCTGTGCCGCGCGTTGCAGCGCCGGCAGCGGGCCATCAGTCGCTTCGCTGTTGGCGAGCGACGAGGCCACCCATGTGCCCAGCCACCGCGCTGCCTCGGCGCCGGCGCGCACGGTGTCCGTGTCCGCCAGCGGCGACTGGGCGGCGGCGAAGGCGGCCACCTGCTGCGCAACCTCGACCGCCGTGCCGCGGTCGCTCGCCATCGGAAGACCAAGCACGGCTGCCACGCTGACGGCCGGCAAGGCAAAAAGCCAGCGGTTGACCGACGCGGCCGGCATGGCCGCGTGCGATGTCTCGCCTGCATCCAGTACCTGCGCCATCGCGGCGGCGTGTTGCACCGCGACGTCCGGATCCACCGCCGCCAGCATCGGCATCAGCAGCGCCTTCAGGGGCGCATGCGCGGCGCCATCGTTCATCCGGACCAGCCGGCCGAACAGGTCTCCGGCGGCGGTGCCGGCCAGCGCCGGCGGCACCGGCTGCGCGGGCGGGCGCACGCGGCAGTCGGGATGCGCCAGCACGGCTGCTACTTCGCGCGGCCCGGCGGCCACCCACAGCCCCAGGCGAGGCTCGCGAAAGAAGGGCCGGGTGGCGGCCAGTTCACGGTAGTAGGGATAGGGGTCGGGATGCGTGACGGCGCTGAGCGGGTCGATCCCGGCGAAGGAGGCGGTGATGGTCTCTGGCATGGCGGCGCGAATCGCATGTGGGCTGGCTGCGCCGCAATGTCGGGCGCACATCGGCATCATGCCGCCGCGGCCGGGCCGGAAGCTTCACGGTGTCGTGAAGCGTCGAATGCAGGGCGCTGCGGCCCGGCGATTGGTTGTATGCTTTGATCACGGCGTGCCGGGCGCCTCGCGCGGCAGCGCCATACCAAGTACGGCGGTGACGACATGAAGCGTGTTCACGCACTGGTTGTGGCCGGCCTCATGTTGGCGGCATGCGTTTCCACCGGCGTCGACGTGAAGCCCGAGCACTTGTCGAACTTCCTGCCTGGCTTTTCCACGCTCGACGAGGTCACCACACAGCTCGGCCCGCCCTCGTCGCAAGCGACGCTGCGCGACGGCTCGACCATCCTGGTCTACTCGTTCGCCACCTCACAGCCCCACCCCGAGAGCTTCATCCCCTTCATCGGGCCGTTGTTCGCCGGCGGCGCGATCCGCGCTTCGACGGTGCTGTTCGAGTTCGACCCGAACGGTGTGCTGATGAGCCAGCGCCGCACCACCTCGAGCGGGGTCTCGGGAATGAGCGTGCTGACGCCCGGCGCACTGCCCGGCACGCCGCAATAGCTCCCCAGAACAGGCTGCCGGGCCGCGGTCGTCACGCCTCCATCTGCGCCACCTGCCCATCGGCGCGCGCTGCCGCCGGCGCATCGTTGCGATGCGCGAGCCGGTACAGCACCGGCAGCACCAGCAGCGTCAGCGCCGTCGACGACAAGATGCCGCCGATCACCACCGTCGCCAGCGGCCGCTGCACCTCGGCGCCGGTGCCGGTGGCCAGCGCCATCGGCACGAAGCCGAGCGAGGCCACCAGCGCCGTCATCAGCACCGGGCGCAGGCGCGTCAATGCGCCTTCGCGGATGGCGTGGTCCAGCCCATGCCCGGCTTCGCGCAGCGAGCGGATAAACGACAGCATCACCAGCCCGTTGAGCACCGCGACCCCGCACAGCGCGATAAAGCCCACCGCCGCCGAGATCGACAACGGGATGCCGCGCAGCCACAGCGCCAGGATGCCGCCGGTCAGCGCGAACGGAATGCCGGTGAAGACCAGCAGCCCGTCCTTGACGTTGCCGAACATGGCGAACAGCAGCACGAACACCAGCCCCAACGCCAGCGGCACCACCACGCGCAGCCGCGCGGTGGCGGACTGCAATTGCTCGAAGGTGCCGCCCCAGCTGGTCCAGTAGCCGGCGGGGATCGCCACGCGCGCGCGGATGGCGGCCTCGGCCTCGGGCACGAAGCTGCCGATATCGCGCCCGCGCACATTGGCGCTGACCACGATGCGGCGCTTGCCGTTTTCGCGCGAGACCTGGTTGGGGCCCGGCGCCATCTCCACGCTGGCAACTTCGCTCAGCGGGATGTAGCTGGTGCGCGCACCGGCATCCTTCGGAAGCGCCACCGGCAGCCGCCGCAGCGCGTCGACGTCGGCACGCACGGACTCGGGCAGGCGCACCACGATATCGAAGCGCCGGTCGCCGCTGAAGAAGGTACCGGAGACCTTGCCGCCGATGCCGATCGACACCGCGTCCTGGATATCGCTCAGGTTCAGCCCGTAGCGCGCGGCCTGGTTGCGGTCGATCTGCACCGTCAGCATCGGCAGGCCGGTGGTCTGCTCGACCTTGACCTCGGCCGCGCCGGGAATGCCCTGCAGCACCGCGGCGATGCGGTTGGCGGTCTGCTCCAGCACGGCGTTGTCGTCGCCGAACACCTTGACCGCCACGTCCGAGCGCACGCCCGAAATCAGCTCGTTGAAGCGCAGCTGGATCGGTTGCGAGAACTCGTAGTTGTTGCCCGGCAGCTTGCCCACTTCGGCGCGGATCGCGGCGATCAGCGCATCGCGCGTGCGGCGCGGCTCGGGCCATTGCGATTCGGGCTTGAGCATGATGTAGCCGTCGGAGATATTCGGCGGCATCGGGTCCGAGGCAATCTCCGCGGTGCCGGTGCGGGCAAAGATGCGCTCGATCTCCGGGAATTTGGCCTTCAGCGCGGTTTCCACCTGCTGCTGCATCGCCACCGATTGCGTCAGGCTGGTGCCGGGTATTCGCAGTGCCTGCACCGCGAGGTCGCCCTCGTTGAGGCTGGGCACGAATTCGCTGCCCAGGCGCGTGGCAATCGCCAGGCACAACACCACGGCCACGCCGGCGCCGGCCAGCACCACCGGCGTCGACGCCAGCACGCGCTCGAGCAGCACCGCATAGCGGCGCCGCGCCCACGCCATCAGCCGGTTCTCGCGCTCGGCCACGCGCTCGCCGATAAACAGCGCCACCGCCGCGGGCACGAAGGTTACCGACAGCACCATCGCCCCCAGCAGCGCCAGCACCACGGTAAAGGCCATCGGGTGGAACATCTTGCCCTCGACCCCGGTGAGCGCAAAGATCGGCAGGTACACCACCATGATGATCAGCTGGCCGTACAGCAGCGGCCGGCGCGCCTCGCGCGCGGCGGCAAAGACTTCGTGCAGGCGTTCGTCGCGCGTCAGCGCGCGGCCCCGGCTGGCCTGTGCATGCGCCAGCCGGCGCACGCAGTTCTCGACGATCACCACCGCGCCGTCGACGATGATGCCGAAGTCCAGCGCGCCCAGGCTCATCAGGTTGGCGCTGATGCGGTAGTGAACCATGCCGGTAAAGGTGAACAGCATCGACAGCGGGATCACCAGCGCCGTGATCAGCGCCGCGCGCAGGTTGCCCAAAAACAGGAACAGGATGGCGATCACCAGCACCGCGCCTTCGAGCAGGTTCTTCTTGACCGTGGCGATGGCCTTGTCGACCAGCGTGGTGCGGTCGTACACGGTGACGGCCTTCACCCCCGCCGGCAGCGTGCGGTTGATCTCGGCCATCTTGCGGTCGACCGCCTGCGACACCGCGCGGCTGTTCTCGCCGATCAGCATGAACACCGTGCCCAGCACCACCTCGCGGCCGTTCTCGGTGGCCGCGCCGGTGCGCAGCTCGCCGCCGGTCTGCACCGTGGCCACGTCGCGCACGCGGATCGGCTGGCCCTGCGCGCTGCCGACGATCACGTCGCCGATTTCGTCGAGCGAGCGCACCTGGCCCGGCACGCGCACCAGGTACTGCTCGCCGCGGCGCTCGATATAGCCCGCGCCGACGTTGTCGTTGTTCTTCTCCAGCGCGCCGACCACATCGGCCAGCGCCAGCCCGTACGAGGCCATGCGCGCCAGGTCGGGCGCGACCACGTAGGCGCGCGCATGGCCGCCGATGGCGTTGACCTCGGTCACGCCCGGCACGTTGCGCAGCTGCGGCCGGATCACCCAGTCCTGGATCTCGCGCAGGTCGGACAGCGTGTAGGCGGTGCCATCGGGCTTGCGCGCGCCCGGGTCGGCTTCGACCGTCCACAGGTAGATCTCGCCCAGCCCGGTCGAGATCGGTCCCATCGCCGGCGTGATGCCGGGCGGCAGCTGGTCGCGCGCTTCCTGGATGCGCTGGTTGACCAGCTGGCGCGCAAAGTGGATATCGGTGCCATCGCGGAAGATCACCGTCACCTGCGACAGCCCATAGCGCGACAGCGAGCGGGTCTGCTCCAGCCCGGGCAGGCCCGCCATCACGGTCTCGACTGGGTACGTGATGCGCTGCTCGGTCTCCAGCGGCGAATAGCCCGGGGCGGCGGTGTTGATCTGCACCTGCACGTTGGTGATGTCGGGCACCGCGTCGATCGGCAGCCGGGTATAGCTGTACAGGCCGAGCGCGGCCATGCCCAGCACCGCCAGCAGCACCAGCCAGCGCTGCGCAATGGCAAAGCGGATCAGGCGTTCGAACATGCGCGCCTCCCGCTCAGTGCTCATGCCCGGCGCTGGCTTTGCCCAGCTCGGACTTGAGGATAAAGCTGTTGGCCGCGGCGTAGCGCGCGCCGGCCTGCAGGCCCTGGGTCACCTCAACCAGCTTGCCGTCGGTGCGCCCGGTCTTGACCGGCTGCACCGCAAACCCGTCCGGCACCGCGACGAACACCACGCTCTGGCCATCGACCTGCTGCACCGCGTCCGCCGCGACCGTCACCGGCACCTGCACCGGCGCGCCCAGCACGCTGACCGTGACGAACAGCCCGGGGCGCCACGCCGTGCCCGGGTTGGCGAGCGTCACGCGCGCCTTGGCGGTGCGGGTCTGCTCGCCCAGCAAGGCGCCGACATACGACACCTTGCCTTCGGCCTGCGTGGCGGAGGCGCTGGAGCGCACCGTGACCGCCTCGCCCACGCGCACGCGGTCCAGGTCGCGCGCGGACACCACGAACTCCGCCCATACCGAAGTCAGGTCCGAGACCGTGAAGACGCTGGCGTCTTCCTTGACCGCTTCGCCCAGCGACAGGTGCTTCTCGACCACGATGCCGTCGAACGGCGCGCGCAGCGCGAACTGGTTCAGCGCCCCGCCGCGTTCGGCGGCGCCGATCGCGGTGAGCTTCTGGCGCGCGTTCTGCACCGCGATCTGCGCCTCTTCCAGCGCGGTGCGCGCCTGCTGGTAGTCCTGCTCGGCGGAGATCTTCTCCTGCCACAGCGTCTTCTCGCGCGCGTAGGTGGCCTGCGCCAGCGCCTCGCGCTTCTGCGCGGCCAGCAGTTCGCTGCGCTGCTCCGCCACCGTGGTGCTGGCAATCAACGCCAGCACCTCGCCCTTGCGCACCGCCTGGCCCAGGTTGGCCGGCACCGCCTGCGCCACGCCCGCCACGCGCGGCACCACGTGCGCGGTGCGGTCGTCGTTGAAGCGGATTTCGCCGGGGAAATCGACGCTGCTGCGCAGCGCCGCGGGGGCGGCGGTGGCCGTGCCGATGCCGGCCTGCTCGATCTGCGCGGGCGTCAGCGCGATCACGTGCGGCTTGCCTTCGGCTTGCGGCTGCGCCGCCGGCGCGCTCGCGTTGGCATGCGCACCGGCCTTGCCCTCCGCCTTGCCCCCCTCCTTGCCGTGCTCGTGCCCGTGTTCATCGCCATGTTCGGCATGCCCGTGCGCGGCGTCGCCGGTGGCGCTGCCGCCCTTGCCGGTGAACAGGATCGCCGCGCCACCCAGCAGCCCCGCGACCAGGATGGCCACCACCGCGGCCCGTTGTTGCTTGCTCATTGCCATGTCTGCAGCTTCCGTATCAGTGTCCGAGGATGCGGTCGATGCTGGCGGCCGCGTCATAGGTGCGGGCCAGCACGTCCAGGTAGCGGATGCGCGCCTGGAACAGCGTGCGCTGGGCATCCAGCACGTCGAGGAAATTGAACTTGCCGGCCTCGAACCCGCGCGAGGCGGCGGCGTAGGCCTGCTCGGCCGCGGGCAGCACCGAGGCCTGCAGCGTCTGCGCCGCGGCGCGCGACACCGACAGCTGCGTCGAAGCCTGCTGCAGTTCGCCCCGCAGGCGCACGCGCGTGGCGGCGTGCGCGTCCTGCGCGCCGTCGGCACGGCGCAGCGCCGCGTACAGGTTGCCCTGGTTGCGGTCGAACAGCGGCAGCGGAATCGCCACGCCCAGCACCGCCATGTTGCGGTTGGCCTCGTTGTCGCGCTTGGCACCCAGGCTTACGGTCACGTCGGGATACTGGCGGCTGCGCTGCACCGCCACTTCGGCACGGCTGCGCTCCGCCGCCAGGCGGCTGGCTTCGAGCAGCGGCGAGTGTTCCAGCGCCGCCTGCAACGCGGCCGGCCCGGGCCGCGACGGCAACGCATCGAGATCGCCCTGCGCCTGCGCGAAGCGCGGCACGCTGTCGCCCCACAGCGCCGCCAGCGACTGCCGCGCGGACTGCAGCGCGCCGGTGGCCTCGGCCAGCTCCAGCTCGGCATTGGCCTGCTCCACCCTGGCGCGCGTGGCTTCCAGCGGCGCCACCTTGCCGGCGGCCACGCGCCGGCCCGCGACATCGGCAGCCCGGCTGGCGATGCCGACCGAGCCCTCGGCCAGCCGGACGCGCTCCTGCGCCACCAGCACGCCGAAGAAGCGCGCGATCACCGCGGCGCGCAGCTCGGCCCGGGTGCTGCCCAGCTCGGCCTGCGCCAGCTCGCGCCCGCGCTCGGCCAGGCCGATGCGCGCGGCGCGCTTGCCGCCGAGTTCGATCGGCAGGTTGACCTGCCCGGTGGTCGAGCGCGAGGCCTTGCGCGTGTCTTCCATCGACACCGCCAGTTCCGGATTGGGTATCACGCGCGACTGGATCAGGTCACCTTCGGTGGCGTCCAGTTCCTTGCCGGCGGCGGACAGCGTAAAGCTGCCGGCCTCAGCCAGCGCCAGCGCGGCATCTAGGGTCAGGGTCTGGGACGGCGTCTGCGCGACGCCGGAGAAAGGGCTGGATAGCACGGCCGCCAGCCCGAGCGGCAGCAAAAGTCTTCGCATCGAATTGCACCAGAAGAAAACCGGGGAAATTCGGCGAGACGCCCGGCGTCATGCGGTCATGACGCCAGCAAGCGATCGCAAGGGATCGGGATAGCGCGGAAGCGTCGTCTCGCCGGCTAGGCGAGACGCGGCCACTGCGGGCGGTCGGGCGCCCGCGCGCTGTGCGAGGAGAAGCTGGGCTGCGGCACCGGCGGCGCCAGTTCCACCCGGCGCAGCGCAGGCACGTCCTGCGCATCGGCCGGCGCGAACGGCAGCGAGGCGATATGGCAGACGCCGCAATCGGGATCGGCCAGGTTCAGCCTGGCCTTGTCCTGCGCAGGATCGGCTTGCTGCTCCTGCTTGCCGGTGCCGGCCTGGTGCCGGTGCTCGTGGTGGCCGAAATGCGCCTTGGCCGACGCCACGACCTCGTGCCCACAATACGCGGCCGCTCCCGCCCAGGCGAACTGGAGCGGCAGGACGAGTGCGAAGAGGACGAGGAGGAGCCGTTGCATGAATCGTCAGATCGGCGCTGCACGCATGACGACCGGGCGCCGGCAGCGAGCCGCAAGTTTAACCGAGGCGCGGCGGGGATTCGGGCAACGGGGTCATTACATTTGCGTCATGGCATTGGCGCGCGCCACCCTGATCGCTTATTCAGTATTTTTGAATAACTCATCCGGCAAAGCACCCGCTTGGCTTGCGGATGGACTCCTATAGTTCCGTACATGAACGGCACGCACACAAAGCAACGCCTTCTGACAAATTCAACAAGCTAACGGAGAACCACCATGACCAAGACCACCCGCCTCGCTTCCGCCCTGCTGCTGACCGTGGCCGCGCTGGGCGCCGCCCAGGCCTCCACCGCCGCCGAAGCCCTGCCCGGCGACAAGTACGGCTACAGCTTCCGCAGCACCGTGCCGGGCGACAAGTATGGTTATGAATTCCGCAGCCACGACGCCTTCACCGACGGTGCCCGCGCCGGCAAGGCTGATCCGTTCACCGACGGCGCCCGGACCGGCAAGGCCGACCCCTTCACCGACGGCGCCCGCACCGTGGCCGGCCTGGACCGCAGCGGCGTGTCGGCATCGCCTGCCCGCGGCTTCGACACCTTTACCGAAGGCAGCCGCACCGGCAAGTTCGACCCCTACGGCGAAGGCGCCCGCGCCTGAGTGGCCGACGCCCGCGTCAGCGAGCGAACCAGCAAGAAGGCCAGCGCCAGCGCTGGCCTTTTATCATTCCTCGCGCCCCAGCCTGTGCATGGCCTCGCGCAGCGTGCGCATCTGCGCGCTGAAGCGGGTACAGGCATCGCAGATCGCCAGGTGCGAGCGCACGCGCAGCCGCTCCGTCCAGGACAGCGGCAGGTCCAGGCTCTTCATGGTCAGGTGATGGACCTCTTCGCAGTCCGGCAGCAGCCTGCGCGGCGGGCGGGAGGGTGGGGTTTCCGGCATTTTGATCGGTGGCGGTTCGCTGGCGTGGACGCGTTGCGGGCTCAACCCGCCTTGCCGGGCCGGCCGCGCTGGCCGAACCAGTGCAGTTCCAGGCATTCGCGCAGGCGCATGCGGGCCCGGTAAAGCATCGCCCAGGCATTGGTCGCGCTGATCTGCAAATGCTGACAGATTTCTTCGGTGTCCAGCTCCAGCCATTCCCGCATCATGAAGATGCGGCCGGTGCGCGCCGGCAGGCGGTCCACGCATAACTGCAGGATCTCGAAGAACTCGCGGCGCTCGAACGCCCGCTCCGGATCGCCCCAGTCGGAGGGCGGGTCCTGGTAGTGGCCGTTGCGCGTGAACAGGGCGTCGAAGGCGTCGTCGTCGGACTGCGGCTGGCCATCGCCGTCGGCGGCCAGCGCCAGCCTGACCTCGCGCTTGCCGCTGCGCAGCGCGTCGATGATCTTGTGCTTCAGGATGCCGACCAGGTAGGTACGCAGCGCCGACTGGCCGGCAAAGCGCTCCGGATGCTCGAGCGCGGCCAGCAGCGTTTCCGAGACGGCATCCTCGGCCACCGCCTCGTCGCGCAACTGCAGGCGCGCGAAGCGCAACAGGTAGGGGCGTAGCGCCTGCAGTTCGGCGGGGTCGAGGCTCATCGGGTATCAGGGGCGGGTTGCCTGGACGGATGCGCCATCATACCCGGGCCCTCCCCTTCGCCGGTATGCTGCAGTGGTCAGCCGATCCCGCGAAACTGCCCGCACAGGCGGAACACCTCCATCGACAGCGCAATCCCCTTGGCCTTGCCATAGCGCGTTGCCAGCTTCAGCAGTTCCTTGATGTCGCGCCCGCTCGCCGCGGGATAGGCGTTTGTCAGCGCATCGATCAGCGCATCGTCCAGTTCCGCGCCGAACTGCGCCGCCTGCAGCCGCCACAGCCGCACGGCATCCTCGCGGCACGGCGTGGTGTAGTGGATGGTGGCGATGCAGCGCGACAGGATGGCATCGTCGACATCGCCGATGCGGTTGGTGGTCATGAACAGCAGGCCGCTGAAGTACTCCAGCGTGCGCAGGAACTCGGCGACGATGGCGTTGTGCTCGAGGTCGTTGTCGCGGCGGCGGATATAGACGTCGGCCTCGTCCAGCAGCAGGATCGCATTCCAGCGCATGGCGCGCCGCAGGATGGTCATCAGCGTCGCTCCCACCGACGCCGCGGTGGTGCCCAGCTGCCCGGAGTGCACGCGGTACAGCGGCTTGCCGACCACCTCGGCATAGACCTCGGCGGTCAGCGTCTTGCCCAGGCCGGGCGCGCCCTGGCACAGGATGGTGGTGCCGCCGGACTTGCCCGGCACGAAGTCCGGCGCCAGCATGTCCATGTGCGAGGTCAGGATGTCGATCAGGTCGCGGTGGTGCGCGGGCAGCACCAGCTTGTCGCGCAGCGCGGGCTGGTAGCGGTACTCGGCCAGGTGCTGCACGTGGACCCAGATATTGCGGTGCCACTCCAGGTGGAACAGGTGCACGTAGCCATGCAGCGGCACGCGCTCGAAGCCTTCCATGATGCCCGCCTCCCGCCAGAACGACGGGTCGGAGGTCATCTCGAAACGGCGTTCCAGCCGCTCCTCGTCGTTCACGCAGCGCGCGCCGGCGGCATCGGCAATCGGGATCAGCTCCGCCGCGCCCTTGGCATCGACCGCGAACGCCGCGCGCGTCGCGACGAACTGCGCGCCGAAGCCGCGCTGGCAGCGCACGAAGCGCTGCGCGTGCTGTTCATATTCCTGTCGGAACTCCGCGCACTCCTTGTAGAAGCCGAATTCGGCCAGCAGCTCCGGGATGGTGCGGTTGGCGATATCGTCGCGCGTGATCACCATCGACGTGGTCATGCCCGAGCGGCGCAGGTGGTGGTCGGTCAGCGCCGAGTTGGCCGACTGCATCGTATTGGCGAGCAGGTCCACCACCACGTAGGCCATGCCCTGCTCGGGCAAGACATAACGCATGCGGCGCACCAGCCAGGGCAGCAGCACGCCGTCGCGGTTGCGCTGGTACAGCCAGCCGTCGATGGCATCGCGCGACAGGTAGGCTGCCAGCCCCGCCACCAGCTGGTCCAGGCCAGGAATCACGCGTGCCTGCGGCGCGTTGTAGATGTTGTCCAGGGCCAGCATCTGGAACATCAGCGCGCGCTCGTTCTGGGTCTTGCTGAGCGTATAGAGCGAACTGAGCGCGTGCGCGTCGAACAGCTTGCTCGACACCAGCATATTGCCGTGGCACACGCCATGCTGCTGCAGCTGCCGGGCCAGCGGCGAACCGGTTTTGATCATCGCCAGCAGGGGATGGATCAGCGCCTCCGGAATCTCGAAATCCATGTACCGCACTCCCGTTCAATGGCGTGGCCGCGCCCGGCCAGCGGCCAGGGTTTCACTGCAGGAAGAAATCGATCGCGCGCTCGACCACCGGCGCGTGGATGACATGCGGCCCGTCGAACTCGACGTATTCCACGTCATAGCCCGCGGCGCGCAGCCTGGCCGCATGCGCGCGCCCGCTGGCAACCGGCAATTGCTCATCGGCGAACCCATGCGCGACAAATACCTTCGGAATACCGGTCTGCATGAACACCGACATGAAGCCGCCGGAGAACGCGATCACGTGGCTGGCGATATCGCCGTTGGTAAGGCCAAGCGACAGCGCATAGCTGGCGCCATCCGAGAATCCGGCAAAGGCCAGCCGCCGCGGATCGATCCGGTAGCGCGAGGTCACCGCGGCCAGGGCCTGATGCAGCCGCTGCAGGTCCGGCCCGTTGCCGCCGATGACGATGTCCCAGGTGGGATAGAGCGAATGCGGCGCCAGCACCAGGAAGCGGTGCCGCTGCGCATGGGCTTCAAGATGCGGCAGGACTTTCTCGGGGAAGCCGCCGGCGCCGTGGAACATGACCATCAGGGGCACTGGCGCGTCGGCTTCGATGCCTTCAGGAACGAGCAAAACTGCGTGGCGCCCCTCCGCCAACGTGATGGGATGGCGTCCCGGCGGCAGCGGCGGATGCTCAGCCTCCGCCGGCGTAAAGGACAGCCGGCCGAACAGCGATGGATCGAGCATGGCAATTCCGGTTTGTGATATTTTGTATATTACATACGAAGACGGATTTGCGCCACCGGGACCTGCAGGGAACGTAGCCGCGACGCTTTGCCGCTGCCGGCGTCCCGTTGTTCATCGCGACCGAAGCTGTACCCCTTAAGGCTGGTCAAAAGAAGCCGATAGTTTCGGTAGACTTGCGGCAATTTTTTCGGCCTTTTCCCCTATCCGGCCTGGCTGGGATTGCCAGCATTGGAACCAGGCGCCCGAACCCCGTTTATCCGCGCGCAGATCCAATTACCGAATTTCGCGGGAACTTACCTCAATCTCATTGAGAAGCAGGCACTACCGCATCGAACCTGTTCCAAACAGCGGGAAGCCAATCAGTAGAGAGCAACAAGCATGTCAAAGCAGTGGAAGATGCGGCTGGCCAATTTTTGCATCAGGGCCTATCGCCTTCTTGGTACCGGCACCAAAGCTGCACGGCCGCCCGTCCACGAGCAGCAATTCAGCCGGATCGTTGTGTTCTCGACTACGGCCCTGGGCGACTTCATGTTGAATACCCCTGCCATCCGGGCGTTACGCGCGAGATATCCGGACGCCGGTATTACGCTGGTGGCCAATCCAAGGAATCGGGACCTGGTCAGCGCATGCCGATACGTCAACGATATCGTGTTCTGGGACCATAAGGCCAAGAGCCTCGTAGCCACCATCTGGCGGCTGCGCAAGCGCAAGCCGCAGCTGGCGGTCATCCTGCACTCCAAGGCGCCTTATGATTTGATCGCGGCGGTTTTCGCCGGTTGTTCCTGCCTGTTCAAGAACATCTACGATGGTGAACCGCCCGGCCAGGAACGGTGGCTCGATGCCGCTACCTGGACGCGTGACGAAGGGCACCTGATTCAAAGCAAGCTCGACCTGGTTGGTCATTTGGGCTGCGACACAAGCGACACTGAAATGTTCGCGCCCGTCCGTCCTGCCGTTGCAGTATCGCCAGGACACCGTGTTATCGGTTTCCAGTTAGGCGCATCACAGCCGATCCGGTGTTGGCCGATCGGACATTTCGTCAAGCTGGCCAAAGGGCTGCTGGCGGAAGCGGACGACGCCGTGATCGCGCTGATCGGATCCGACAAGGAAAAAGGCCTGGCGGACGAGGTCATGGCCGGGCTGACGCCGCAGGAAAGGCAACGTGTGGTCAGCTACGTCGGTCGAACCTCGCTGCCCACGCTGCTTTCCGTGATTCAGGGGATGAAGGTGCTTGTCACCGGCGATACAGGCCCGCTCCATTTGGCTATTGCGCTCAAGGTAAGGACCGTCAGCCTCTTCGCCACCGCGAGTCCAACAAAAACCGGGCCCTATCAGGACAAGGCCTTGCACAAGGTATTGCGCGCGGCGATCGACTCCCGGGCGCTTACCGAGGTGGAACGCATGCATCCGATGGCGCTTATTGAGGTCGACGAGGTACTAGGCTGCGTCATCGGCTCGATGAGCGGTGCCGATCCAAAATATCCGAAGCTGGCCCCTCGGGTGGCGCCAAGACCAGAACTGGCGCTCCATTAAGGGCGAACTGATTCCGCGGCATCGAGACCAGACCTTTCCGTCTGGCCTTGTCAATTCCGGACCTCCGGCAGCCGGTCAAACCGGGGCGAGTGTTGCGAGGCCGCATGGGGACTGGTGAGTCGTGCAAATTAACTTTGGACGAAATGCCTCGTAAGTCTTTGATTCTTCGTTGCCATCGGTAGGACCGCACTACCAAAGTTCTTACGAGAAGTGCGCCGGCTGGAAATTAACTTCTTACACATATTTGGAGTTCTTGACCAGCCGGCACCGCCTCGTACGCGAACAGACAGTCCCAGCCCGTTAGAAAGCGACTGCCGGGCTCTCAGACTGAATGACCAAAGCGAAGCTCCGCCACAGCGGTGGAGCTTGACAGGCCTTCGCTCCTCGCCGCCGGGGCCTGGTGGGAGGGCAAGACAGTCACCGGCGAACTTTAGTCTGACGGGAGTCAACAAGCACTATGGCACCCCGACCCATCCGGCCAGTCCCCAACGGCTGCCTGGTGGGTCCTCTTCAGGTCCGCAGTCGCCGTGGCCAATAGCGATACCAATATCGGGCTCGCGACCAACTGCGGTGGCTCAGCCCGATTGCCTGCCAGCAATTGCGGCATCTGGGGCATGCGCCCTACTCACGGCATTCTAGAAGGAACGGCCGGCTTCCCGCTGGCGCCGAGCTTCGACACGGTGGGCTGGTTCGCTCGCTCAGCAAACGTGCTGGCTCGGACTCTCGCAGTGCTCCTGCCTCTTGACCACTTGTCGCGCCGGCATCCTATTTGATCCCCGAAGATTCGGTTGCCGTATGTGACCTAATGGTTCAGACCGCATTTAGACAGCTACAGCGCCAGCTCGCACGCATGGTTGGGCGCTCCGAAACTACAGGAGAAGTCGAATGAACCCGGAAAACAGGCGGCGAGTTGACGAATACCGTGCCTTTTTGCTAAGCCATTGTCGCACCGCGGCCTACGCGGACTATGGCGGCATCGCTATCGAACGGCATCGTGCCGCGCCGCCGGAAGCTTACTGGTCAGATGATGACCTGCTCGCGCAGTTAGACAACGCTTGAGTGAATAGCAACGCGCTGACCTCTGGGGCCTGTTGCCACAAATAGCAAGTGGCTGTCGCTACTCAGCAACGAGCCGCTGGCTCTCCATTCTGTTCGACTAGACTGACGGTTAGCGGCTAACAAAGCCGGCAGTCAGGAGGAGCCATGGAACGTACGGCCATTATTGCTGGCGTCGTGTTGGGGGTGCTTGCCTATGTCACGCTGAGGATTCGACATAGGTACCGCTTGTTTTGCCAATCTCATCTACTGCTCCACGGCCTTGTACTGACACCGGTGGCGGGCAATAAAGTCGCGATAGTCGGGTATCGAGATGGCCACGACATCAGCGGCGTTGTGGCCGCGGCCGACATCGTCTACAAGATAGATTCACATCCGAAGAAGAAATTCGTCCACTGGAATCCTGACCATTAAGGTGGTCACAGCCGTCGACACATATAGTGCGTGTGCGCGCCAAACCTACGAAGAAAATCCCGCGACAACAGCATCTCTCTAACGATGCTGTCCGCTGGGGTTAGTGTGAAGCCGTAGCGAGCAAAGAAGCCAGGATGCTCGTCGGTCAAGACGATGGCCTTAGAGCAGCCGTGCGAACGAGCTCGCATCAGCAGCGCGCTGACGATGTGTGTGGCCAGCTGGTGACCGCGGTATTTCGGTAGCACCGCAACCGCGTGAATGACGAAAGTCTGGCCATGCTGTTCGCCGCACGCACAGCCGACCACCTTATCCCCAACGCCTGCGACATGCTGAAGCGGTGTGGCTTCACTGCCTTCGGGAAGTGACAGGCCGCATGCTGCCAATACTTCTTTCACTGCCTCGAGGGGGACACTTTCCCGCTCCGCTTTACGTCAAGGCGTTCGTCAGCTGAAGCTCGAAGGCGGCCTTCATCTTCCCGAGCGGGAAGTTTTGCCCGCGGGACGCAGGCTTTGTCACGTAAATCTTCCCGCTCGGGAAGAAATCCGTGTCCTCGGAGTGGCCAGGACGCCACGCCTTTGCTATCACCCATGCGGTGGTAGCGCTCTGGCGATAGTGTGCGTCCCTCTGCGGTCACTTCGGCCAACATTCGGCCTGGCCACCAAAATCCGCTTTACCATCACAGATGGGAACGGAAGGGGTCTTGGCCACATCTGCTATGTCACTGCAACAGAAAATGCGGCTTTTGTCGGCGTGGCTGCCGGCCGGGCTTCCTTACGTCGAGACTGAAGTCGGCTCCTATCTTTACCTGCACGACGTCCCGTACGAGCTGGAGAGCATCCTTGCTCGTTGGCTACTGCTCCGGCCTGAGCTTACAGACCGGGATCTCTCAACCTGCGTTCTGGTAGAGCGTGCCAAGGGTTTAGCCATTACCCGGGAAGGATGGGAAAGTTTTGTCTGTTGGATCGTCGAAACACTTCGAGCCAAGCTTGACGACATGGAGCAAGCCCAGTAGCAACGCCTTCGCGCGAGCGCGGGCGTGGCGGACGGACTCACCGCTCGCCCGGCGTGGTCCAACGTAGGAAGGCGCGGTAGGCGACAGCGACCCGGATATCACCCCATTGCGCTGGACACTAGCATCCATCCATCCCAAGCCACGCATCCCTAGCGGGCCTAGCAGCCGCGAGAGCTCATGGTACAGAGCGCCTGACCTGTGTTTTTTGCGGACTGTCCAAATATTGCGTATTGATTAGCCCTAATGTGTGCGTCGCGGAGCAACCATCCCGATACTCGGCGCCACCAGCGCTAGATGATGGAGCCGTTAGTGGTCGGATACATCGATCTTGACTAGATTGTTGAACTTCATCTTGAGGTCTCGCTTAGCCTGGCGTTCTTGATATCCAGCTCTTGAAGTCTTCCCGAAGCTTGGTTTTCAAGAATTTGCCGGTCGAAGTACGCGGGACGGCATCAATGAACGCCCAGTCATCGGGAATCTGCCATTTCGCGAAATGGACTTCGAGGTGCCGGCGCAGTTCCTCTTCGGTGACGCTCTTCCCTTGCTTGACTACCACTGCCGCAAGGGGACGCTCATCCCACTTGGGATGCTTGACCGCGATCACTGCGGCTTCGGCGACCGCCGGGTGCGACATGATGGCGTTTTCGATATCCACCGAGCTGATCCACTCGCCCCCGGATTTGATCAGGTCCTTAGTGCGGTCCGAGATGCGCATGTGGCCCCCCGGGCTGATCGAAGCGACATCACCGGTGCGTAGCCAGCCATCGACTGTAAATTTGTCAGGATCGGTCGGCGAGTTGTAGTACCCGCCGGTCACCCATGGGCCACGCGCTTGCAATTCGCCTACTGACTTGCCGTCCCAGGGCAGTGCTTTTTCTTCGCCCATGACACGCAGTTCCACCAGAGGAAGTGGCAGGCCCTGCAGCGCTCTGATCCGATGCTGCTCCTCCAACGGCAATCCCAAATGTTCTGGCTTGAGCCAGGACAGCGTGCCGACCGGCGACAGCTCGGTCATGCCCCAGCCATGCTTGATCGACAGGTCATATTTCTCGAAGGCAGTGATCATCGCCGGCGGTGCGGCTGAACCACCGACCATCATGCGCATACCTTTCTTCAATTTCCAGCGCGTGGGCTCCGCTTCAAGTGCCTGCAGGATGGTGAGCCAGATGGTTGGCACGCCCATGGCCAGCGTGACCCCTTCGTTTTCCATCAGGTCCAGCAGATCAATCGCGCCCATGTGCTGACCCGGATAAACCTGGGCGGCGCCCACCATCACCGCCGCGTAAGGCACGCCCCAGGAATTGGCGTGGAACATTGGCGTGACCGCTAGCACAGCATCCATTACCGACAAGTTCAGGCAGTCCGGCAACGCCACGCCCAGCGCATGCAGTACCGTGGAGCGGTGCGAGTACACCACGCCCTTGGGGCGGCCGGTAGTGCCAGAGGTGTAACACATGCCGCAGGCAGCATTCTCGTCCAGTTCGGGATAGCGGTAGTTGAAGGCATCGCGATCGATGAAGCGCTCGTAATTGTCGTAGGATTCCGGCACCGGTGCGCCGGTGGTGGGTACCACGATGATGCGCTCAAGCTTCACTTTCGGCTTGACTTTCTCCATTAGTGGAATCAAAACATCGTCGACGATTAGGATGCGGTCCTGCGCATCGTTGATGATGTAGGCAATGTCTTCCGGAGCCAGACGCAGATTCAGAGTATGCAGCACCGCGCCAGCGGCCGGAATGCCGAAATACGCTTCGAGATGGAAGGCATGGTTCCACATCAATGTTGCCACGCGGTCACCTGGCTTAATGCCAGCTTCCAATAGTGCCGCAGCCAGTTGCCGACTGCGCCGGTACAGCGCCGCGTAATTGGTTCTATGCAAGGACTTGTCCGGACGGCGCGATACTATCTCACGGTTCCCGAAAATCTGGTTGCCGCGCTCAAGGATCTGATTGACCGTCAACGGCATCTGCATCATCGTGCTGCGCATACTAATCTCCACTGTTGGTTCATATCACGCGACGCTGTAAACTTTACTTTTTCACGAGTGGGCAAGTGCTTTGTGCCAGCGGCATGAAGGCCTCCTCTCCAGAAATGACGCGCTTGATCTTAACCAAGTCCCATTCCGATCTCGATTCGGACGGCTTCTTGATCTCGGCCAAGTACATATCCCGGATCATCCGGCCATCTTCGCGTAGGTAAGCATTGCGCAGGAAGAAGTCCGTGAATTTTGTCGCGCGCAGCTGTTTCATCACCGCATCCGGATTGTCCGTTCCCGTCGCTTCAATTGCCTTCAGATATTGCATAGTGGCCGAATAGTCGGCAGCATGGGCGAAGGTAGGCATTGTGTTGTTGAGCTTGTAGAAACGCTGTGACCAATCGCGTGTTTCCTTGTCATAATCCCAGTAGAACGGATCGGTATAGTTCACGCCTTGAGCAGTATCCAGCCCTAAAGCCTTAACTTCCGTGATCAGGACGACCATGCCTGCAATAGTCGGCTTACCATTCTTGACAAGACCGAATTCGTGGGCCGAGCGGACCGCATTGCTAAAGTCGCCGCCGGCGTTGGCCAATACAAGTACGTCCGGCTTGGCGGCCTGCGCGGTCACCATGAAGGAGGAAAAGTCGGAGGCATTCAATGGATGCTTGATCGAACCGACGACCTTGCCCCCTAGCTTCTCGACGATCGCGCGTGCGTCCTTTTCAAGCGTGTGTCCGAAGTTGTAGGCTGCAGTCAGGAAGAACCAGTTTTTGCCACCTTCCTTGACGAGTGCATTTGCGGCAGCGGTGGCAAGCGCGTAGGTGTCGTATGCATAGCTTATGCCATAAGGGGAGCATTCTCGCTGAGTGAGCGCGACGGTGCCGCCGGCAGTGCTGATCGTAATCCGCTTTTTCTCCGCGCCTAGCTTCTGAACCGCAACGGCTACGGCCGAATTCGCCAGATCAATGACCATGTCGACCTTGCCGATGTCGAACCACTCGCGTGCCTTGGCTGCGCCAGTATCAGCCTTGTTCAGGTGATCGGCGCTCACAACCTCGATAGGCTTGCCCAGAACTTTGCCTCCGAAATCCTGTACGGCCATCTGAACGGCGGTAACGCTCCCTTTTCCCGCCCCTGCAGAGTACACGCCCGACAAATCAGTGAGGACTCCGATCTTTACTACATCATCTGATACGGTATTGTTCGCCTGCGCATGACAGAGCGAAGCAAAACCGATGGATGCGAGCGCTGTAAAGAGTTTGGCCAATTTCATTGAATGTCTCCTGGTTATAGTGAGCCTGAGCAAGTTCTATGATGCCAACGTGAGCCAATATACGAGCGCCTGGCGATTCTTGTCAAGAACACTTGACTATTTTTCGGAAGACCTGCGTTGGCGAGGCATATCAGCAGATACAATGCAGAGGCAATCAACCTGTTTGGGTATTGGTGCGACCTGTTCGTTCCGATCACGGTTTAATTTCCGGTCAGATTTGCGCGTAAGCTTTGAAAGGTTGCAAATGATTTACATTATGTCGTTATGAAACAGCATAGAGAGCTTCTACGTCACTTGCTCATGGCGAGGACGGAGTGGATGGAAAAGAGGGTGTTGGAGCGTGCGCATGCCAGCGGGTATGGATTTTTCACGCCGGCAATGAATCGCTTATTTGCCCACCTACGGGGCCGCCCCGTTGGCATATCTGAGATCGCGCGCGAACTTGGTATATCACGGCAGGCCGTTCATCAGCTGGCCATTGAGGCTGCCAAGCGCGGGTTGGTCGAATTCGTGCCAAGCGAAGAGGACGGCCGCGTAAAGCTGCTCCGCTTCACTCAAAAGGGATGGGCAATGTCAGATAGCGCCGCCTGCGCCTTCGAGCAGATCGAAGACGAGCTGGCCCGCTATATCGGGAAAAAGGATCTCCAAGAATTGAAAAGGATCCTCAGCAAGAACTGGTCCGAGAATGAGAGCAGCCGGGACGAACTTTAAATCGGTGCCGACTTTAAACTGGTCAACTGCACTTGACAAATCTGTCCTGCCGCGCTTCATTGCGGCGCATCCCTAGGGGTGAGTTGAGCTGCAGGTAACCAATCGTGTGGTCGACCCAGTGCAGGGAGGAGTCGATGTGGCATTGCGCGTGCGCGCCAGCCTCGACGATAGCGGCAGCCTAGTGGTCAAGAACTTGGGGCCGACCCTGGCTGTGCTGGTTGCGAGCCCCGAACTGCTCGATCGCGTCGGGAAGCCAGTGTCGCCAGAAGACTTGCATCGCTTGCCGACAATGGCGATGGACGCGCCAGTTTGCGCCTAGTCAATCCCAACGGGGAAGCATTTGATCTGCAGCACCGGTCGGTCTACACGGCCGATGACATGCTTATGCTGAAGTTCGCCGCGTTGCAAGGCACCGGCATGACCGTGCTGCTGGACTACCTCTACGGCGATGAAATGCGCTCGGGCTTACTTGTACCAGTGCTTCCCGGATGGGCGCCACTGGGGATGAAAGTGCTAGCTGTGTTTCTTCGCGGCCTGGCATGGTGCCGGCCATGCGGCGGTTTCTGGACTTCCTAGCCGACGGCGTCTTGGGTGAGCGGATTGTCCCGTAAGGAGCGTATGACCGGATGTCTGCTTGTGGCCGGGTCTTGCCTGCTCACGTACGCTTTGATGCGTCTGATGTTTTATGTGAAGCGGTCATTGCCGAAAGAACGGGAATTCGTCTCAGTGCGGCCCAATTGCGCGTTCGAGGCTTCGTCATCTCGATGGTGGCTATACGGGTCAAACGGTCATCCGCGTTAACATTCGCTCCGGCAGATGGTCGGCCATAGCGGACGGTTGCCGCCTTGGCGGCGTGTCTCCGCGCGGTAACGCCAATGGGACTGCAGACCCCGTGCCGGGGGAGCCCGCGCTGGCGTACTGGGCATGCGAGTGCGGCGGCGTCACGCCGTGTGTGCTGCGAGCGTTCGCACCACAACTAGAACAGCAGCCCTTGGGCGCATCCGACTTTCACACAAGTCAGGCGGCACACGCCCTGTTGTGCCAGGGCGGAATCCAAACCTACGCCTCCGCGTGACGTGAAGGAATGGATTTCCCTGTCCAGCGTTGCAAAAAAACCGCTGGCTCTACAGGCTGGGGCAAGTGGGACGGCGCAATGCGGGACTGCGTGTAATTCCCACCCGCAATCGTCTCATCGCATTCTAATGCCGAGTTCAAGCAGGCTCCATGCCGCGGCGATCAATGCCTCTGGACTCACGGATTCCGGCCGCATCGCATCTTTCCGCAGTGCCAGGCAAAGAACCCCATCCATCATGGCCCAGAGCGCATTGGCGGTGTTTTCAGGGTTGAGGCCTGGATTGATGTAGCCGGCCGCTATGCCATCCCGAATGATGGCAGCGAGCTTGGAATTCTGGTCTCGGGTCATCGATGCGATTCGTGTAATGGCCTCCGGTTCTTCGGGGGGGTTAGCCAGGATGCGGAACTGCTCTGGACGCTCAAAGGCGAAGCGCACATAGGCGCTGAATATCCGCTGGGCACGCTCCTCAGGTGTGCCGGCACCGTCATAAGCCTCGTCTATGTATGCCCGGTTTTCCTCCATGGCCCGCTCAGCAATGGCCATCAGCAGCGCCGGCTTTCTGCCAACACGGTTGTAGACCGTTTGCAGAGAGACGTCTGCTCGTCGGGCAACCTCTTCGGCCGTGACTGCGGCGACGCCTCCCTCAATCAGGAGTTCCTCAGCGATATCGATCAGGTTCCGGCGCATATCGGCCGCCCGCCGTTGGGTGCGTGTCAGGGTTGGGGTATTCATGGAGTTGACTTTACCACTTCCCATACTTAGAGTGTACTCCAGTGTTGGATATAACTCCATGGAGACATAATGCGGCGGCTTGATGTGATGTTCCCCTCCGAGGGATGCGAATGCGTCGCATGGCTTTACCTGCCTGAGGGCACCCGTCCAGCTCCGGTGGTTGTCATGGCCCATGGCCTGGGGGGGACCCGGGAAATGCGGCTGGACGCCTTTGCCCAGCGCTTCTGCGAGGCTGGATATGCCTGCCTGGTCTTCGACTACCGGCATTTTGGTGGTAGCGAGGGCGAGCCGCGGCAACTGCTGGACGTGACCAAGCAGTTGCAGGACTGGAAAGCGGCGATCGCCTTTGCCCGGATGCGCGCCGACGTGGATGGCAGCCGGCTGGTGATCTGGGGCACGTCATTTGGTGGCGGCCATGTGCTGACCACGGCCGCCGATAACCACCAGGTGACGGCAGTCATTTCGCAGTGCCCATTCACCGATGGCATGGCCTCCAGCTTTGCCGTGCCCCCGTGGACCTACATCAAGGTAACCGCGAGGGCCATGCGTGACCAGTTGGGTGCCTGGCTGGGAGCAGCCCCCGTGACGGTAGCGCTGGTGGGCAAGCCGGGCGCGACGGCGCTCATGGCGGCGCCCGATGCCGAGTCGGGTTACCTGCAACTGGTACCCAAGCACTCGGCCGCGACCTTTCCCAATTTCGTCGCCGCGCGCTTTGCGCTCCAAATCATCCGGTACTTCCCAGGCCATAAGACGCCGCGGATTACCTGTCCGGTGCTCTTTTGCATCTGCGATCCAGATACCGTCGCTCCGACCTACACCACCCTCCGCCACGCCCTGCGGGCGCCGAAGGGCGAAATCAAGTGCTACCCCTACGGCCATTTCGATATCTATGTCGGCGAGGCCTTCGAGCGTGTCGTTCACGACCAGATCAGCTTTCTGCGTCGCACTGTTCCCCTGAACTGAGGACTTGCCATGGCTAGATACAACTTTCACGGCCGTGTGGTCGCTATCACAGGCTCTACCGGTGGCTTGGGCGCTGCCGTTGCTAGTGCCTTGGTCGCAAAGGGCGCCAACGTCGCCTTGTTCGACATCGATCGCGCTGCGCTCGAGGCCCAAGTTAGGGCACTGGGTGATGGAGCTTTTGCCCATGAAGTGGATGTGCGCTCGCTGGACAGTATCAACCGGGCGATGAGCGCGGCGGCGCAGCATTTCGGTGGCCTCGACATCATTGTGGCAAACGCTGGCATTGACTATGTAGAGCCGCTGATTTCCGCCACCCCCGGGAAATTCGAGCGTGCAATCGACATCAACCTGACCGGTGTATGGCGCACCTTCCATGCCGGTCTGCCGCATGTAATGCAGCGCAGGGGATACCTGATGGCCGTTTCTTCCATGGCGGCCTTCGTCCACTCGCCCCTGCAAGCTCACTACACGGCGAGCAAGGCGGGGGTCTGGGCGATGTGCAACAGCATCCGACTAGAGGTTCGTCATTTGGGCGTTGGTGTAGGCAGCGTGCATCCTACGTTCTTCCAGACTCCAATGATGGAAGCGATCCACTCTGATAAGGCGGGAGTGAAGCTTTGGAACGGCAATCAGGGAGGTCTCTGGAAAATGATCTCTCTTGAAGACGTTGTCGCCGGGATTCTGCGCGGCATTGAACGTCGTAGCGACATGGTCGTGCTGCCCAAACAGAACACGCTGGTCGCGAAGGCTCCCGGCTTATTCCGGTCATTCGTGGAAGCGCTCGGTTTCAAGCAATCGGACATCAAGGAAGCGATCGCACTGACAGTGCGACGCTGAGCGCTTGTTCAAGACGTTTAACGGAGATCTGAATGGCATACGATCTGCACGGCAAGGTAGTGCTGATTACAGGCGCCGCGGGCGGAATCGGCGCGGCAACTGCGCGAGCCCTTTATGAGGCGGGAGCGAGGCTGGTTCTAACCGATGTCACACAGGAGAGTGTCGATCTGATCGCCGCCTCGTTCGACTCAAAGCGCGTTCTGGCACTGGCGCTGGATGTGACGGACATGACTGCAACAAAGGAGGTCATTCAACGCTCGATATCTCGGTTTGGTCGCCTGGACGTTGCATTTGCCAACGCTGGCATTTCGTGGCGAGGCAATCCGGCGACTGTTTATACATGCGATGAAGCCGAGTTCGAACGCATCATCGAGGTGGACTTCCTTGGCGTTTGGAGAACGATAAAGGCTGCGTTGCCCGAGGTTGTGCGCAACCAAGGACAGATCGTGGTGACTTCGTCAGTCTATTCCTTCATGAATGGCATGGTCAACGCACCCTATGCGGCGTCCAAGGCCGCCGTCGAGATGCTGACACGCTCTCTCCGTGCCGAACTGGGCGGCACGGGAGCCACAGCTAGTGTCGTCTACCCTGGCTGGGTTGCCACCCCGATCGCCAAGGTGGCCTTTGGAGGGCATGACCTCGCTACACAGATGACTGAGCAAGGCTTCCCCGCCTTCTTGAGGCATCCCGTGCAACCCGAAGAGATCGCACAGGGTGTCGTCCTGGGTCTGAAATGTCGCAAGCCGCGCATCATGATTCCGCGGCGATGGGTGCCACTCTCCTGGCTGCGGGGCCTGTTCGCTATTGTCACCGACTGGCATATCGGTCGTCATCGAAAGATGCAGTCCTTGATTCGCCGGCTGGAAGAGAGGGCGTTACGTGCATGACCGAGAACAGGTGATCGAGATAAACGGCGGAAATGACTACGTCACAGCGCTTGTGCAAGCCATTGCATGCGAAATTGAGAGGACCTTGGGTGTCAACGGGCATGCCTGTCTGGCCGTGTCTAGGGACCGCTCTTCAGTACCTGTCTTCGCTGCCTTGCGGCAACAGCAACTCGGCTGGGACCGCGTGAGAGTGATCCTGGCGGACGAGCGCATGGTGCCGCTTAATCATGCGGACAGCAACGCGAGCTCGGTCTGTGACATCCTGCTGCGAAACGCTGCGGCAAAAGCGGAATTTCTCCCACCAGTGCCACCGTATTGTTTTGAAATCGATGAGATCCATACCTCCGCCGTAGTTGCTGAACTCAATCGCAGCTACCGACAGCCGGATATTGTGATGCTTGGCATGGGCGAGGACGGCCACATCGCATCGTTGTTCGCGGACGCTCCCGAACTGAAGGCCGCGCTTTCGGCGGAAAAGGACCCAGGTTATCTCTCCCTAAGCCCGCGCGCCGCGCCTCACAGGCGAGTGAGCCTAAACCTCAGTGCGCTGTTGGGGGCTCGCCGAATCATTTTGGGATTTAGCGGAGTATGGAAAAAGCAGGTCTTCGATGCTGCGGCTCTGGAGCTCACGCCGGTGTTACCAGTGAGCTATCTCCTGCACCAAAACAGGACGCCGGTCGATGTCTATTGGGAGAAGTAGCCGCGGGTGGGTTTCTGGCTGCTTCAGAGGTTTCCGGATCCCTGGTGTATGTCGTACTTCAGAATCTTGCGCCGTACCACTCTTACTACACTTCACGCACGGCAACCGCCAGTCCCGTCCGACCGGCCTGCGCGCACGCGCGCTGCAGCCGGTCTGACGAGTCCTCCCCGCACTCTGATCTAAGATTTAATCGTTACGTCTTGCAGGCCCCGAAAGGGGGCAAGCTCTATGCGCTGCGCAAGCTGCGGCTTGGAGAATCCGGCAGGCGCCAAGTTCTGCGAGGAATGTGGCGCCGGGCTTGTGCGCGTCTGTCCGACATGCGGGCAAGAGGCGAATGCAAGCGCCAAATTCTGCAGCGAATGCGGCGCGCCGCTGACGCCGCTTACCGCGACGCCCCCTGACCTCCCTCACCTGGCACCTGCGCCAAGCGCCCCCATTGACTACACACCTCCCTATCTGGCCGAGCGGATCCGCGCGGCACAGGCGGAGATGGAAGCCCGCGGCGCAGTGGACGGCGAGCGCAAGACGGTCACCGCGCTGTTCGCCGACATGGCCGGCTCGACCGCGCTGATCCATGACCTCGATCCCGAAGACGCGCGCCGCCTGATCGACCCGGTGCTGGCGCTGATGATGGAGGCCGTGCATCACTATGAAGGCTATGTGGCCAAGTCGATGGGCGATGGCATCCTGGCGCTGTTCGGCGCGCCAGTCGCGAATGAAGATCATCCGCAGCGGGCCTTACTGGCGGCGCTGCGCATGCAGGAAGCGATGCGCCAGTACGCCGACAAGGTGCGTCTCGCCCAGGGGATCGCACTGCCGATCCGCGTCGGCATCAATACCGGCGAAGTGGTGGTGCGCACGATCCGCATCAATGATTTGCATACCGACTATGACCCCATTGGCAATTCCATCCACATTGCTTCGCGCATGGAGAGCATCGCCATGCCCGGCTCGATCGTCGCGAGCGCACACACCTACAACCTGACCGAAGGCTATTTCGCGTTCAAGCCACTCGGCGCAACACCGATCAAGGGGCTGCCCGAGCCGATCGCGGTCTTCGAAGTCCTCGGCCTCGGCCCGCTACGCACCCGGCTGCAGGTGTCGGCCAGTCGCGGGCTGGCGCGCTTTGTCGGCCGCGCTCGCGAGCTCAAGCAGTTGCGCGAGGCGCGGGCGCGGGCGCAGGCCGGACACGGTCAGATCGTCGGCGTGGTCGGCGAGCCGGGGGTCGGCAAGTCGCGGCTATGCCTCGAGTTCAAGCAGCTCGCGCCGCGTCATTGCCTGGTGCTGGAAACCTTCTCGGTTTCGCACGGCAAGGCCTATCCGTATCTGCCGCTGATCGAACTGCTGCGGAACTACTGCGAGATCACGGTTCAGGACGATGAGCGCCGGCGGCGCGAGAAGCTTACCGGCAAGGTCCTGACGCTGGACCGCGCGCTGGAAGATAGCCTGCCTTATCTGTTCCACCTGCTGGGGGCCGCCGAGCCGAACTCGGCGCTCGCGCAGATGGATGCCCAGATTCGCCAGCAGCGCACCTTCGACGCGATCAAGCGGCTGCTGATACGCGAGAGCCAGGCCCAGCCGCTGGAGCTGATCGTCGAGGATCTGCAGTGGCTCGACAGTGAGACCGAGGCCTTCCTGGACTTTCTTGGCGAAAGCGTCGCCAGCGCCCGCATCCTGCTGCTGGTCAATTGCCGGCCCGAGTACCGGCATGAATGGGGCCACCAGAGCTACTACACCGAGCTGCGCCTGGACCCTCTGGGCGAAGCCGAAGCCCGGGAACTGCTGAATGCCCTGCTGGGCGATGCCTCCGGACTTGCCCAGCTCGAGCACCTGATCCTGGAGCAGACCCAAGGCAATCCATTCTTTATCGAAGAAGTGGTGCAGGCGCTGGTCGAGGGGCAGGTGCTGCACGGCGAGCGCGGGCATTACCGTCTCGAGCAGATCCCGGGCAAGCTGCACATCCCGACCACCGTGCAGGGAGTGCTCGCCGCCCGCATCGACCGCCTGCAGCCGGCCGAGAAAGCGCTGCTGCAGACCCTGTCGGTGATCGGCAAGGTATTCCCATGGAGCCTGCTCACGCGCGTCGTCGAGCAGCCGGAGGACACAACGAAGAGCCTGCTGGCACGGCTGCAAGCCGGCGAATTCCTCTACGAGCAGCCGGCGTTTCCGGAGGTGGAGTACAGCTTCAAGCATGCACTGACCCAGGAGGTGACCTACGGCTCCCTGCTGAGCGAGCGGCGTCGTGCGCTGCATGAGCGCACGGCCCAGGCGATCGAGGCCCTGTTTGGCGCCCAGCGCGAGGAGCACTGCAGCGAGCTGGCACATCATTTCAGCCGCAGCGGCAACACGCCGAAGGCGGTGGAATACCTGCACTGCGCCGGGCGCCAGGCAGTGCAACGCTCCGCCGATGCTGAAGCAGTCACCCATCTCACCATGGCCCTGGACATGCTCGCAAAACTGCCTGATGGTCCCGAGCGCGCACGACAGGAACTCGCACTCCAAATCAGTCTCGGCCCCGCCAGGATGGCCACCAAGGGCTTCGCTGCCCCGGAAGTGGAGGCGACTTACGCGCGCGCCCTGGTTCTGTCTCGACAGCTCGGAGAGGCGATCCAGCTCTTCCCCGCCCTGCTGGGGCTGCACACGTTTTACATCGTCCGCGCCGAACTAGCGGCCGCGCGCGAGTTGGCGGAGCAACTGCTTGCGCTGGCCGAAAAGGCACAGGATCCCGCATTGCTTGTACAAGCGCATCGGGCGCTAGCGAACAGCTTGCTCTGTTGTGGCGAGCTGAACCCCGCCCGCGCGCAGTTGGAGCAGGCCCTTGTCCTCTACGACCCGCGGGAGCACCAGTCGCACGCCTTCGTTTATGGCGTGGAACCCGGTGTGCACGGGTTGGCCCTCTTAGCCACAGACCTGTGGCTTCTCGGCTATCCCGATCAAGCCCGCGCGCGCAGCCTGGAGGCGCTCACCTTGGCCCAGACCCCAGCCAATCCCCCCGACTCGGCTGATGCCCTGCTTTTTGCCACTGCGCTCCGTCAGCTCTGCCGCGAAGTGCACCCGGTACGCGATCTGGCGCAGGCACTCCTCGCCCTCGCAACCGAGTATGGCTTACCGTTCGGGTTGGCTTGTGGAACCATCTTCTCGGGCTGGGCGCTGGCTGAGCAAGGACGTGCACCAGAGGGCATAGAGATGATTCAGCGGGGCTTGAGCGCCTACCGCGCCACCGGGGCCGAACTTTGGCGGACTTATTTCCTGGCGCTGTTGGCCGATGCCTGCGCACGAGCAGGGCAAGCTAAATCAGGGCTTGCAGCGCTGACCGAGGCATTGGCCGCGGCGGACCGAACCAAGGAGCGCTTGTACGAAGCCGAACTGCACCGACTCAAGGGGGAGCTGACGCTGCTGGAGCCGAGCTGCTTGGGTGAGGGCGATGGCGCAGACGAGCGGGACAACCGCCGACGCGAAGCAGAAGCCTGTTTCCTCCAGGCAATCACGATTGCTCGCCGCCAGGGCGCACGATCTCTGGAACTGCGAGCGGTGGTGGCTTTGAGCCGGCTGTGGCAGCAGCACGGCAGGCGAATTGAGGCCCTCCAGGTGCTGGCCGAGTGCTATGACTGGTTCAGCGAAGGCTTCGACACGCTGGATCTGCAGGAAGCCAGTGCGCTGCTCGCCGAGCTCGACTGAGGAACGGAAAGGCCCGGGCATCTGCTGCCCAGCAATTCTATTTTTTAGGCAGCTAAGCGGTAATGTCCGGTTCTGGGTAAGTTCAAATGTCCGAGTTTGGCTGGCGTAAGCTTGACGGCTTCCAGCGCGCGGGAGCCCGTCATGCCAGCAGGAGCCATTACCATGACGATGCGGCAGATCGACCGGCTCAAGGTCGTTCAAGCGCTGGCAGACGGCCATCTCAAGACCGGGATTGCCGCATCCAGGCTGGGACTAACGCCCCGACAGACCCTGCGCCTGCTGCGGCGCTACCAGCAACACGGCGCCGCAGGCCTACTGAATCGCCACCAGGGTGAGCCAGCCAGCAACCGGACACCACCAGGCCTTGCAGCGCGGGTGCTCGGGCTGATCCGCGACAACTATGCCGACTTCGCCCCGACGCTGGCCGCCGAGAAGCTGCGCGAGCGCCATGGCATCGATCTGGCCAAGGAGACGGTGCGCCGGCTCATGATCGACGCCGGCTTCTGGGTGCCGCGTAAGCAGCGTCCGCCCAAGGTGCACCAGCCGAGGAACCGCCGCGCCTGCCTGGGCGAGCTGGTGCAGATCGACGGATCCGACCACGCGTGGTTCGAGGACCGGGCGCCGGCCTGCACGCTGCTGGTCTTTGTCGATGACGCCACCAGCCGGCTGATGGCATTGCGCTTCGTGCCGACTGAATCCGCTTTTGCGTATTTCGAGGCGACACGGGCTTACCTTGAGTGCCACGGCAAGCCGATCGCGTTCTATAGCGACAAGGCCAGTGTGTTCCTGGTCAACCGGCCCAGTGCCACCGGCGGCGACGGCTACACCCAGTTCGGGCGCGCGCTGTACGAGCTGAATATCGATAGCCTGTGCGCCAATTCGAGCCAGGCCAAGGGCCGGGTCGAACGGATGAACGGCACGCTGCAGGACCGGCTCGTGAAGGAACTACGGCTTCGCGGCATCAGCACCGGCGCTTCAGGAAACCACCGGCGGCATCGGCACGCAGCGCTCCCACCTCGGCGCCTTCCTCGACGGCCTCGCACCAGCGCTTTGCGATCGGATCGGCCAGCATCCCAACGGCACCCCGCTCTATCGTCGCTACGGCTGGATCGAAGCAGGCGCCACCGTCAACGTGGTTTACCGTGCCGCACCGCATCTGCCCGTCCGCAAGGCTCAGGTCCTGGCGCTTTTTGAGGGACCGAGCGGGCCAACCGCGGATGTCGTCGTTGAAGAGGTCCTCGGCGGGCGCACCAAGGCCTGCCCACGCTGGATCGCCGTGAACAATCTGCGGTCTGGTTTGACGGAGGTGCCGGCATGACAGACTTTGATCGCGAACTGCAGCGCCTGGCCAACGAACTGAGCGGGGTGAGCCACGACAAGCCGGCGCAGCTGCTGGCCCCTCACCTACGCCGGCTACCGCGCCTGGGCGAAGGTCGGCAACCTGAGCTTTCCACCAGAGCGGCGGCACGAGTTGCTGCAAGAGGTATTGCGCTTTTGCCGGCGCCAGCTGCTCGCAGGCCTGTCCCGGGAGACCGTCAGCCGAACGCTCGGGCTGGCCAGCCAGCGAACTTGCGACCGCATCGCGGCAACCATCGAATCGGAAGACGGAGACAGACCATGAGCATCCCACTGGAAGCGGCCAAAGCCATCTATTGGCGTGCGATCGACCCCAGCCCGCGGGCCGCGGCTGCCCGCATCCGCCGCGCCGCGCGTTCGAAGGCGGGTTGAGGCAAAAATCCGCTTGCATGCGTGGCCGCTTTTGCTATTCTTCGCCGGTGCGCAACCCCGCCATACCCGCTCGGAAGACGCGCACATCTAACCTATACGACTATGGCCACGAAAGCGAAACCCGTAGCAAAGACTGCAACGAAGACCGCAGCGAAGAAGGCTGCGCCGGCAAAGAAAGCCGCCCCCGCCAAGAAGGCCGCGACCAACGGCGCTCCGGTCGCGAAGCCGATCAAGGACACCTTCAACAAGTCGAGCCTGCAGGCCCACCTGGTCGAGCAGACCCAACTGGACAAGAAGACTGTCCAGACGGTGCTGGCTCACCTGGAGAACACCATCGTTAGCGCCATCCACAAGAAGGGTGCTGGCGAGTTCACCCTGCCGGGCCTGTTCAAGGTTTCGGCCATCCAGGTGCCCGCCACGAAGAAGCGCTTTGGCAAGAACCCGTTCACTGGTCAGGAGCAGTGGTTCGCTGCCAAGCCGGCCAGCGTGAAGGTGAAGGTTCGCCCGCTCAAAAAGCTGAAGGACGCCGCGCTGTAATCGCAGGTCGAGAAAAGAAAAGGCCCCGGAATCTCGCGATTCCGGGGCTTTTTTGCATTCAACACATCAGAACAGCGACGGTTGTGGTGTGGCGGCCTGCTTCCAGGCCATCCGGCCATCGGGCGGCAGGCATTCGAAGGGTACGGCGCGCGCGCATAGCGCGTCGACGTCGTATTCGAGCGTGAGGCCCAGTCGATCCTGGTAAGTCCATTGAGTCGATTTAATATCAGCCTACCTGCAAATAGCTTATCATCTACGGCTTGGAAACCCCTACACGATTGCCGTGCCTGCCCCTCTGGGAAGGGGAAGCATGCCCTCCCGCACTGAGACAGGACAGGTCACAAGAATGAGACGCCAGACCATGAAGGCACCCCGGGCGCAGACGGCCGAGAAGACGAGGGAGGGGTCGCCATCGAAAGCGCAAAGATCCGCGGCATTGCCTAGTCGGTTGCCATACCTAATCGGACGTACCGACCGAATCGTCAAGCGCCGCCTGGGCGAGTTGCTGGCCCCGCACGGGCTGACCCTACCGCAGTTCACGGCGCTCTCCGTCTTGCACGCGCGAGGCCCGACTTCCAACGCGCAATTGGCCGAGCGCTCGCTCATCTCGCCTCAGTCAGCCAATGAGGTGGTCAAGACGATGGAAGCGCGTGGCTGGATCGTGCGCCAGCCGGACCCCTTGCACGGGCGTATCGTACTGCTCAGCCTCACCGAAAGCGCACGTAATTTGCTGCGGCAATGCGACGACACGGTTGCAGCGATGGAGCGCGAGATGCTGGAGGGAATCGACGCCGCGCATGCAGTCATGTTGCACGAACTGCTGCAGAAGTGCGCGCGTAACCTGCGCTGAAAGACAGCATCGATTGCCGGCATCGCCTGGCGCAGCATCTGCTGAGTTGCTGCACAGCATGCGGTGCGTGGTCGTCACCGCCTTGGGCAACCGCGTGGAGCCGGACGTGAAGAGGAATTTGGCGATCGTGGCGGGACCGACCGCCGCGTTGGCTGCGTCAACACTCACGGACGCGTCTGTGCCAGCGCGTCGAACGACGTCGCGGCGCGGCCGGGCAGATTGCCGTCACGGGTGACGATTCCACGCCAGCCGGCTCAGACCGGATAGTGGCGCGGGGTGTTCTGGATCGTGATCCAGCGCAGCTCCGTGAACTCGGCCACCGCCGCCTGGCCGCCGAAGCGTCCATAGCCGCTCGCCTTGACGCCGCCGAACGGCATCTGCGCCTCGTCATGCACGGTGGGGCCGTTGATGTGGCAGATGCCCGATTCGATCCGCTGGGCCACCGACAATGCGCGCGACACATCGCGGCTGAACACCGACGCAGAAAGGCCATACTCGCTGTCGTTGGCCATGCGCACCGCCTCGTCGTCGCCGTCCACGCGCGCCACCGTCACCACCGGGCCGAACGATTCCTCGCGGTAGAGCTTCATGCCCGGCGCGATGCCGTCGACGATGACCGGCTGCAGGATCGCGCCATCGGCATGCAAGCCCACGGGCAGGCGCGCGCCCTGCGCGCGGGCATCCTCGACCAACGCGGCGATGCGCTGCGCGGCGTCCTTGCCGATCAGCGCACCGAGCACGCTGGACGGATCGGTGGGGTCGCCGGCCCGCAACGTCTTCGCCTTCGCGGACAGCTTCTCGACGAAGCGGTCGGCGATTCTGCGGTCAGCGATCACGCGCTCGGTCGACATGCAGATCTGGCCCTGATTGAAGAAGGCGCCGAAGGCCACGGCATCGACTGCCGCATCGAGGTCCGCATCGTCGAGCACCAGCAGCGGCGCCTTGCCGCCGAGCTCCAGCAGCGCCGGCTTCAGGTGCCGGGCCGCGTGCTGCGCGATGATGCGGCCCACGTGCGTGGAGCCGGTGAAGTTGACGCGGCGCACGGCCGGATGCGCGATCAGCCGCTCGACCACCTGCGCCGCATCCTCGGGTGCGTTCGTGACCACGTTGACCACGCCATCGCCGAGCCCCGCCTCCTGCAGCACCGTGCCGATCAGGCGATGCACGCCGGGGCACGCCTCGGACGCCTTGAGCACCACCGTGTTGCCGCACGCGAGCGGCATCGCCAGCGCGCGCGTACCGAGAATCACCGGCGCGTTCCACGGCGCGATGCCGAGCACCACGCCGCACGGCTGGCGCACGGCCATGGCGAGATTGCCCGGCACGTCCGACGGGATCACGCTGCCGTCGATGCGCGTCGTCATCGCGGCGGCCTCGCGCAGCATATTGGCCGCAAGCATCACGTTGAAGCCGTACCAGCTCGGCATCGCCCCGGTCTCGGCCACGCCGATGCGGATGAAGTCTTCCGTACGCTGGTCCATCAGGTCCGCGGCCTTCAGCAGCCGGCGGCGGCGCTCGCCCGGCGGCAGCGCGGCCCAGGCCGGAAAGGCGGCCGCGGCCGCGTCGACGGCAGCATCCGCATCCGCGAGCGTGGCTGCCGGGGCGCGCGACACCACGGCATTGCTCAGCGGATTGCGGCGCTCGAAGGTGGCGCCATCGGCGGCGCGCCGGTCCTGCCCGCCAATCAGCATGGTCAGTTCGTTCATCAGCATTGTCTCCTGGCGGCGGCTCTTGAGGCCGCCGGCTCAATCGGGGTGGTAGGCGGCGCCGCCGCTCAGGCGCGCTTGTAGGCCTGCAGGCCGGGCTTGATCGACTTGTCGTCGAGGAACTGCTTGAGGCCCTGCTCGCGACCGTGCTCGGGATCGCGCAGCTGCGCCTGGTCGAGCTTCGCGTACAGGTAGTCCTCGTTCTGCTCCCACGTCAGCTCGCGGCTGCGCTTGAAGCCGATCTTGGCCGCGCGCAGCACCACCGGGTTCTTCTCGAGCAGCTTCGCGGCCAGCGCGATCGTGTGCTCGCGCAGTTGGGCGCGCGGCACGCTCTCGTTGACCAGGCCCATCGCCGCGGCCTCGCTGCCGGTGAAGGTGTCGCCCGTCATGATGTAGTGCAGCGCCTTGCGGTGACCGACCGTATCGGCCATCGCCTTGCTGACCAGGTTGCCGGGCGGAATGCCCCAGTTGATTTCCGACAGGCCGAAGACGGCCTCGTCGGCGGCAATCGCCAAGTCGCAGGCCACCAGCGGCGAGAAGCCGCCGCCGAAGCACCAGCCGTTGACCATCGCGATGGTCGGCTTGCTGTACATGCGCAGGAGTCGCCATTGCCACTGCGAGGCATCGCGGCGGATCTTCTCCTGCAGGATCTCGGGGCCGGCATCCACTTCACGGAAGTATTCCTTCAGATCCATGCCCGCGGTCCAGGCGTCACCGGCGCCGGTCAGCACCAGCACCTTGGCGTCGGCATCCAACTCCAGCGCTTCCAGCACCTGCACCATCTCGGCGTTCAGCGTCGGGTTCATCGCGTTGCGCTTCTCAGGCCGGTTGAATGTGACCCAGGCAATGCCCTTTTCAACACTGACTTTCACCGCCTTCCAGCGCCCTTCGTAATCTGCCATCTCTGTCTCTCCTTGGTAGTCCGGCTTCGGCATGAACATCAGTCTAATATCAATCTACCTGATACATCAAGCGAAATATCCTTGCCGCGCGTAAACCCCGATCCGACTAGGTCGAACGCAAAGGAAACATGCCGACTCTGCGGAAACCGGATTGAATGAGAAGAAGGAGCACTTATCTGCTGGCGAGACAAAGGCTGGACGGTGAAGGTTGAGCCGTCGAGATAAAGTCGCGACGGCAGCGCGGAAACTGCCCTTCTTGGCCCATGGAGAATGGGCAGAAACAAGGTCGATCCGAAGCCGCTCGACGCTGCTGCACACCAGACATTGGGGAAGACGGGCACACTCAACGCCGATCGCAATGGCCGCGCTTGCGTTGTGGCTTTCCGGCGCCGCGATCGCACAGCCGGCTCCCGCCACGACCCTCTCGCCGACGCGCCATTCGTGAAGGACTATCCGATGCCAGAAAACTCGCGCATGTTGCAGGACGAATTGCTCTTCCAGCGCGCGACGCAAGCCTATCTGTGGGCGCTGCCCGCCATCAGTATCTGGGTCCTCGACGCCAACAGCAAGCCGGCCGACCTTCTGTTTCCGCGCGATGCGAGCTATTTCGACATGATGTCGCGCTTCATCGACAGCGAATAGGTGGACCCGTCGGACCTCGATGATGCATCGTATCGACGATGCATCGCCATTCGAGCAGCGTTTGCAGCTCGCTGAACACGAACACGTCACGACGTCACGAGCGGCGTCTGCAGCGCTTGCGGAAAATTACACAGGCACTGTGCCGGTTTGAGAATCGCCGGCAACCTGCACACGGGTTGTGTGAGCGCAAACGGTGTTTTCGTGCGGCGAGCCGGAATGCGCCGCAGGCTGTCGAGGCCGCCTGCTCCAAAACCCTGCAATCGGGGAAGCGGGCGCGAGTTTGCGGTATGGGGCCGTCGTTTAGGCTGACTGCCGCACGACGAGACGATGCGGCAAGAACACCGCACTGGGAGGATCGACTACCGCAAGCATTGCAGCGGCAGCCTGAATCCCGGCGCTGTAACTGTTCTCGCCCATAGCGAAAATCAGCTCCGGCGTCGGCACACTTCGGCGCCTTTGGGTTCTTGCTCTTCTTGGTCACTGTTGCATCGGTCATAGGACGTTATTTCCGTAATCGTCTCATGACCTCGACACACCAAAATCTGACCGGCTCCGTTCAGGCCAACGCTGCGCGTGGTGCGCGTGAAGAGCCCAGCGCCAATGCGCTGTTCGAGAACGCGCACGGCCCGGCTGATGGCCGACGGAGTTACCCCGAGTTCCGCTGCCGCCTTGCGAAAGCCGCGGTTCCTGGCAACGCTCAGGAATCGCCAATGCGGACACGTTGCCGTTTTTCGCCGGTAACCCGATGCTCCGCCACATCCTTGGCTACCCTGATCGCATCGTAGAAGGTCAATTCAGAGGCCACGCGCATCCGATCAACGCACACTATCCAATAGCCAAACATGTACCGCCACCGCACACGGCGGTCCTCAAGAAGCGCCGAAAACCAACGCCAGACCGAGGCGTCTTCGGCATTCGCCAACGCCGCGGCTTCATCGCGGTTCCTTTGCATGGCGTCCATTTCATCGCGCATATTTTGGTTCGCAGAATACTTATCTGTTTGCTGGCTTAGTACACTCCGTGCACCGTGAATCAACAGCGTGCGCAGGTACGTGTCGCCGCGCTTCGATATGCCGTGCAGGTTCACCTTGCCACCTGAGCTCGTCTGCCTGGGCACGAGTCCCGCCCAGAGTTCGCTGGAGCACGTCAAGCTGCCCGACAACACAGGCGTGGAACAGGTCAAAGATCGAGCACCAGCCGTGGTGACTTGGAGCGGGAGCAGCAAGGCGTCAACTGGTCATTCGCCGCCTGTTCATCCGGCGTCAGGAAGAGGTCACGATGATCAGGAACACCATCGAGCACCCGGGTGACACAGGTGCCGCAGACACCCTGCTCGCACGACGTTGCCACCTCCACGCCCGCCGTAGTGAGCGCGTGAACGATGGTCTGGCCCACAGCGACGCGAACCACCTTGCCGCTGCTGGCCAGCACCACGTCGAATGCCGCGTCGGATCCGGTCCGGGACACCGCCGCGGCAGAGAAGTACTCCCTGTGCAGCCGATCCTCCGACCAGCCGCACTGGGTGGCCGTGTCCAAGACCCACTGGATAAAGCCGCCCGGCCCGCAAACGTAGAGATGGGCATCGCCCGGCGCCTGCTGTAGCACCTGTGCCGGGTCGAAGCGCTGGTCGGCCGGGCCATCGTCACGGTGGATATGCACGCCGCCGGCGAAGCGTGATTCCATGAGCAGCTCCCGGAAGGCCGTTCGAGCTTCGTTGCGCGTGCAATAGTGGAGCTCGAAGCCGCGCCTGGCGCTGGCGAGCTCTTGGACCATTGCCAGCAGTGGCGTGATGCCGATGCCTCCGGCCACGAGGATGCTGCTGCCGGTACCGGACGCCAGGGGAAAGTGATTGCGCGGCGCTCCAATCGTGAGGACGTCACCTTCCTGCACGATCTCGTGCATCGCCGCCGAGCCACCGCGCCCTTCTGCTTCGCGCAACACGGCGATGCGGTACAGGTCGGGCGTTGCGCTGTCGTTGCAAAGCGAGTATTGGCGGATGATGCCGCCGGGGAGGTGCACGTCGATGTGGGCACCCGGCGTGAAAGGCGGCAGGGACTCTCTCACCAACGGCACGAGATCGAAACCGCAGATCGCCTCGGCCAGCATGGATTTTCGTGCCACGCGCACCTTCAGCAGCTGCGTCATGCGGCACCTCCACCCAGTAGCTCCGGAGCGAATTGCTCTTCTGCTTTGAGCATCGCTGTCAGCACGCGCCGCGCGCGCACGGCGGCTGCATCCGAGGGCAGGAGGATGGGCTTCATGGACCAGAAATCACAGTCACCGATGGCGGCCTGCTGCGCCTCGAGCATCGGAAGGTCCTCGTTCTCGAAGGGCTCGCGCAGGTATTGGACATCGGCTTCGGCCCGGAGCCGGCCTTCCTCGCCCATGCGCCGCGGATAGCTTGTGGCGAACCAGTAATGCGTGGTGCTCGCCGTCTCAGGCGTGAAGAGATGGGTGAAGGGCACCTGCTTGCCTACGGCGCGCGGATCGGGGGATCCCGCAGGCGCGACGCCGACCCAGAGTTCCATCACGGCCGGTGCGTTCCATCGCGTATCGAGCCAACGGTCCACCGGCTGGTCTTCGGGGATGCCGTAACGCCGCGCCAGCGAGGGCGTCACGATCTCGTTGCGCGTCAGCCGCCGCGAGAACACCGTATTGCCCTCCTGCTGCACATCGGTCTGCGCCTGCTTGACGGCGTCGCTGCCCAGCGTGCCCGGGTGCAGGAACTCGATGTGGCTCAGGTCGAGGATGTTGTCCGTTTCAAGCTGGTATTCGGCGCGCGCCAGCAGGTAGTCCTTGCCGACCCACCGGGTCTCAGGATCCATGCTTCGGAATTCAGGGATCAGTTCCGGATCGGCCTGGCCCGGCTCGCCCATCCAGATCCAGAGCACGCTCCATCGCTCCACCACCGGGTAGCTGCGCACCTGTGCGGCCTTGGGGATTGCGCCGTTGCCGTGCGGGTTGCGGCTGCAGGCGCCATCGCCCCTGAACTCGAGCCCGTGGTATGGGCAGCGCAGGCACCCGTCGACGACCGTGCCACGGCTCAGCGGCGCGAAGCGATGCGGGCACTGGTCGAACAGCGCCTGGGGCTCACCGGTGTCATTGCGAAACAGCACGAGCCGCTCGCCCAGGATGGTGCGGGCTAGCGGACGATTGACGGGGACCTCGTGGTCCCAGGCGGCGACATACCAAACGTTGCGAAGGAAGGTGCTCATGACAAAGAAGCCTCCTAAGGGCAAGGGGGTGGGAAGAATGACCTCGGCCGGTAGCTTGGCGGCATGGAGGCTGCTCACGTCGTCTGCGCGCAGCGCAAGCACGGCGCGCTAGTTGATGTAGCCCTTGTCGGTGATTTCGCCGGCATCGGCGGGGGCGCAGGCGCCATTCGAAAATATCATTTGTCTCCTTATATCTGTCGGTTGATCCAAACTTCAGCAGGCAGTTGCTCGGATGCCACGACGCACAGCTTCACTATCAACGACGCCGGTCACGCCAACCTCGTGCGCTGGCTTGCGCGCAAGCGCGTGGTGCTGCTGGTGCTGGAGGCCACGGGCGGCTACGAACGAGAGCCATACATTTACCGGCACGTTTGTCACAGACTTACTTTCCTCTACGAGTTCGGCGTCCACTGCTCAGCCCAAAGCGGCGCGAATCCCGGGCGGCACTGGCACCGCCGCGATCCCGCCGTCCTCGCGCCGCCGCGCGAAGACGCGGACCTCCTCGCACTGCATGACAAGATCGCCGCCGCGCATCACGCGATGGTGCTGCACGAAGCTCTTGCCGCGAAGTTCCGTGAGGGACGTATGAATCCGCAGCGTGTCTCCGTAGCTGGCGGCATTCACGAACGTGGCGCGTGTATCCACCAGAGGTGTTCCGATGACACCCAGTGTCCGCTCCATTTCGCGCCAGGGCGGTACGCCGCACTCCAGGAAGAAGTGCTGCGAGGACGCATCGATCCAGCGAAAGAAGTTCGGAAACCAGACAATGCCCGCGGGGTCGCAGTCACCGAACTCCACCTTGATCGTATAAACGACTTCTTTCATTGGTCATTCAATGGATACGGCCGAGATCCGACCATGGCATGCTGCCGACGATCGAGACGAGAGCGAACACTCCCGCCGCGATGACCAGGATCAGCAGCACGACACAGACTCGGTCTCCGACGTCCCGATGCTTCATACCGGGTCGCCCGCCTTCAAGATGAGCTTGCCGGGGTTCTTGCCCGTGAAGACCGACATCAGGAGCGCAGGGGCTTTCTCGAAGCCTTCGTGCACGTCCTCCTCGACGCGAAGCTTGCCCTGCTGCACCCACTCGGCGAGCTGCTTCGCGCCCTGTTCAATGCGGTCGGCGAAGTAGAACAGATGCACGCCTTCGACGCGAAGCATCTTCGTGACGATCTGGCCGTAGTTCTTCGGCCCCTGGAAATTTAGGTCCGCATAGCCCTGCGACATCGCGCCGCAAATCACCATGCGCCCGCGCGGCTTCATGTGCAGGAACATCTCGTCGAGAATGTCGCCACCGACGTTGTCATAGTAGGCGTCGACGCCGTCCGGGCACAATTCGCGCAGCCGCACGGCGATGTCGTCCGACTTGTAGTCGATTGCCGCGTCGTAATGGCCGCTTTCGACGATCCAGCGGCACTTGTCGGCGCCGCCGGCAAAGCCGATCACCTTCTTCGCGCCGAGGGCCTTGGCGATTCCGCCGACCACAAACCCGGTGGCCCCGGTGGCGGCCGAGACCACCACGGTGTCCCCCTGCTGCACGCGCAGCACGTCTGCCGTGCCAAAGTACGCCGTGAGCCCGCCCACACCGAACATGCCGAGGTTCCACGACAAGGGGTAGTTCGCCTTGGGCAGCACGCGCAGCGGCCACGGGCCGCTCTCCGGCCGCACAACGAGGTAGTCCTCCCAGGTCATGAAGCCGTCGACCAGGTCACCTTCTTTGTAATCCGGGTGGCGCGAGGTCACGACCTGGCCAATGCCCATCGTGCGCACCGGCGTGCCGGGCGCTTGCGGCGGCATGTAGCCACCATCCTCGGTCATCCAGAGCCGCTGGGTCGCGTCGAAGCCGAAGTACAGCGTGCGCAGCAGCACTTCGCCATCGCCCGGCTCGGGCACCGGGCCTTCCTTGTACTGGAAGTCTTCAGGGGACAGGTCACCGACGGGGCGTCGGCTCATGAGCCATTGGCGGTTAACGGGTTGGTTCAAGTTCCGGGTCACGTTCATCTCCTGGGTGTTGATCGGGTTCGTTCTGTTCTGGGTCCGCGTGCCTCAGGGGGCGTGCGTCAGTTCGATGCCGCCGTCCACTACGAGCCGTGTGCCAGTCACGTATCGCGCTTCATCGCTGGACAGGTACAGCACCGCGTAGGCGACGTCGTCGGCGGTACCGAACTCGCGCATCGGGATGCGCGACAGGAAGGCCTCACGCAGGGCTTCCGGTGGGGCCCCGACCTGGGGCGACAACGTCGAGAACAGCCCTTCGAGCATCCGTGTCTGCATCATCCCGGGATGCACCGAGTTGCAGCGGATGCGGTAGCCCGACTGCAGGCAGTACGAAGCCACCGAACGCGTGTACTGCGCGACGCCGGCCTTCGAGAAGCCATACGGCGCCAGCTGCGGCATCGGCGTGAGCGCCGCGATCGACGACATGTTGACGATCGCACCGCCGTGGGCCTTCATCGCCTCGATGCCGTAGCGGCAGCCCAGGAACACCCCTTCGCCGTTGATGCGCAGCATCTCGCGCCACTCCGCGAGCGACGTGTGCTCGGGATCGGCGATGCCGTTCACCGAGCCGATGCCGGCGTTGTTGACCAGGATGTGCAGCGGCCCGGCCGCACCGATGGTGGCCATAACGTGCGCCCAGTCGCTCTCCTTCGTCACGTCATGGTGGCAGTAGCGGGCACCGGTGTCGCGCGCCAGTTGTTCGCCGCGGGCGTCGTCGATATCGGTAATGAACACCGACGCGCCTTGCGCGCACATCATGCGCACGATCGCTTCGCCGATGCCCGCGGCGCCGCCAGTGATGAGCGCCGTCTTGCCGGCCACGCGGCCTGTACCTTCATCGATCTTGTTCATGTTCATACTTTGAAGATCAAAAATGAGTGGGGAGTCGGGCGGTGTGCCCGCCATCGACGATCAGCTCGGTGCCGGTGATCATTGCGCTGTCGTCGCCCACGAGGAATACGACGGCACGCGCAACGTCATCGGGCGTTGCCACACGTCCCATGGGGATGTCCTGGGCGAACGCGTTGAGCATGGTCGCGCGATCGCCAAACAGCGGCACGGCCGGGTCGAACATCGAGGTGTCGACATACGACGGAAGAATGGCGTTGCAGCGGATCGGGTAGCCTTTCTGGGCGCAGTGCATGGCCACGGCCTGCGTCAGCGCCCTGACGCCCCCCTTGCATGCGCAGTAGCCCACCGTGCTCGGCACGCCGCGCAGCCCCGACACCGAGCCCAGGTTGACGATGGCGCCCGCCTGCGCACTGCGCCGGATGGCACGCACGCCGTGTTGGCAGCCGAGGAACACGCCAGTGAGGTTCACCGCCAGCTCGCGGTTCCACTTCTCTAGCGACAGTTCCTCGAAGTCCACCGGCGACGTGATGCCGGCGATGTTGCATACGATGTGGATCGCACCGAAGGCCTGCTCCGAACGCGCGATCGCGGCGGCCCAGCCGGCGTCGTCGGTCACGTCGAACACTTCGACGCTGGCGCGCCCGCCCTGCTCGCGCAGCAGCGCCGCGGTCTGCTCGGCGCTGGCGCGTTGCACATCGGCGACGACGACGCTTGCGCCTTCGGCCGCCAGGCGCAGTGCCGTGCCGCGGCCGATGCCGGAGCCGGCACCGGTGACCAGTGCGACCTTGTTGCTCAACTTCATGCTTGTCTCCTTTGTGTCTGCCATTGCAATCTTTTTTACGCGTTCCTGAGAGGACCGCGATCTGCCTGATCAGCAGGTAAGACCCAGGCGCTTGAGTACCTACGCAGCATTTCGATGGATCAGGGATTGCACCAACCCTCCGCATAGAGCTGCTGACAAAGAAGCCCAAAGCGCATGGTCACCGTGTAGCTCTCGCCATCCGCGATAAGGGAGGGGCGGGTGTCGCGGAACAGCTTCTCGATGGGATATTCGCGTGTCGTGCCCACCCCGCCGAAAAGCTGCAGCGCCTCGTGGACCACTTTCATCGCCTCTTCGGTTACCGTCACCTTGTTGGCTGCGGTGACATAGGGGTGGGTCCGCTCCGAAAGGCGTGCAAACGCGAGTGAGCGCCGAGACGTCGCGCGAGCCATTTCAACCCGGCGCAGCATGTCGCCGAGACGATAACGGGTCAGTTGATGATCGATCAGCAGCCTTCCGCCCTGCTTACGCTCATGGCAGTACTGCAGCGCCATCTCGAACGCCGCGCGGGCGACGCCCACGAATATGGGCGACATGTGTGCTCCGGCGTAAGACCACACCGAAGCAAAATTGCCGTAGAACTCGTCTTTCAACGCGACGGCAAAGCGTTTTGGCACACGAACGTTGTCAAAATAGATTTCCCCTTGAGGAAGCGCGCGCAGGCCGATTTTTTCAAGCGGCTTGCCGCGCGAGACCCCGGGAAGGTCGAGAGGGATGATCACCCCGACACCGTGCGGCCGGCCATTCTTGTCGAGCCGTCCATCGCCATAGTCCGCGCCCATATAGGCGATCGCCACTTGCGCAACGGCGCCGTTGGAGACCCAGGCCGAGCTTTGTCCGTTGATCACGATCTCGTCGTCGCCCACCTTCGCCCAGAGGTTGCCTTGATTACCCGGCGTGCCTTTGGGCCAATCGCGTTCAATGTCCAACACTTGGAAGTCGCTGCCGCGGTCGGGCTGCGTTCCCAGCCAGCACCCGATGCGTCCGGCACACAGCTCTACCAGTTCCTGCTTGCCGGCCGCAACAGCCATTTGCATAGGGAAGTTGGCGACGCCCAGCGACACAGCAAGCCCGCTGTCGCCCCATCCGAGCTCCTCGGCGATCATCGATTCCATGCGCAACGCCGTCTCGGCTGGTAGCGAAGCGAACAGCGCGGGATCTACGCCGAGCTTCGCGAACTCTGCAAAAACCGAGTAAAAAGGCGATCCTGGGGCAATGGCCTGCTCCGCGGTCATCTTGTCCAGCGCCGTGCCCATGGGGCGGAGCACTTCCTTGGCAAACCGATGAAGCGTATCCAAAACGGCGCGCTCCTCTTCAGACAGCGGCGTTTCGAAACCGGTCAGACAAACGTCCGGCAAGTGCAGTTCAGTTTTGAGTTTCAGCATTTTCGTCTCCTTTTGACTTGGCAAATTTCGCCAGCGCCGGTCGTCCTACAGAACCTCGAATAAGCCTGCGGCCCCCATGCCACCGCCGATACACATGGTCACGACCACGTAGCGCACGCCGCGCCGGCGGCCTTCGATCAGGGCGTGTCCGACCAGGCGGGAGCCGCTCATGCCATACGGATGGCCCACGGCGATGGCGCCGCCGTCGACGTTCAAGCGGTCATCCGGGATGCCGAGCCGGTCGCGGCAATACAGGACCTGCACGGCGAACGCCTCGTTCAGCTCCCACAACCCGATGTCGTCGACGCCCAGGCCGGCCTTGGCCAGCAGCTTGGGCACGGCGAAGACCGGGCCGATCCCCATCTCGTCGGGCTCGCACCCCGCGACCTGGAAGCCGCGGAAGATGCCCAGCGGCTGCACACCGCGCCGCTTCGCGGCCTGCGCGCTCATCACCACGCAGGCCGAGGCACCGTCGGAGAGCTGGCTGGCGTTGCCGGCGGTCACCACGCCGCCGGGGCGGACGGCGCGCAGGGCAGCAAGGCCCTCGATCGTCGAGTCGCCGCGGATGCCTTCGTCGCGATCGACGGTGACGGCCCGCGTGGCGATGCGGCCGTCGGCTTCCACCACGGCCATGCGCGTCGCCAGCGGGACGATCTCCTCGGCGAACCGGCCTTCGGCCTGCGCACGTGCCGCCTGCACCTGGCTGCGCAAGCCGTACTCATCCTGCCGCTCGCGTGAGATACCGTAGCGCTTGGCGACCACTTCGGCGGTCTCCAACATGCCCCAGTAGACCTGGGGCCTGTGCGCTTCGACCCAGGCTTCCTTCAGGTTGAACAGGTTGGCCTGCGACTGCACCATCGTGATCGACTCGACGCCTCCGGCCACGTAGATGTCGCCCTCGCCCGCGATCACCCGTTGCGCAGCCAGCGCGATGTTCTGCAAGCCGGTGGAGCAAAACCGATTGACGGTCAGGCCCGAAGTGGTGACGGGACAACCCGCGCGCAACGCGACCTGCCGCGCCATGTTGAGGCCGCCGGCCCCTTCCAGAAAGGAGCTGCCGAAGATCACGTCCTGGACGTCACCCGGTGCGATGCCTGCCCGCTCGATCGCGTGCTGAACGACGTGCCCGCCCAGGGTGACGGGATGGGTCAGGTTGAATCCGCCCCTGTACGATTTCGCCAGGCCCGTGCGCGCCGTGGAGACGATGACTGCTTCTATCATGCTGGGCTCGCTTCGGTGAGAGAGGACCAGCCGAGCCGACGTTCGGCGGCTCGGCTCAGCCAAGGTGCGGGACGCCAGACCTGCGCGCGGCGCTGGTAGGCCGGCCCGCTGGCGCCGAGCCGCCTCATCGCGGCCACGACGTCTTCTAGGCCCCGCTGTTCGGCCGCGAACATCGGGCCGCCGCGCCAGCGCGGGAAGCCGTAGCCGGCGATGAAGACGACATCGATGTCCGAGGCGCGCTGGGCAATGCCTTCCTCCAGCAGGAGGGCGCCTTCGTTCACCAGCGCGAGCACCAGCCGATCGACGATCTCGTCATCGCCGATGCGACGCCGCACCAGGCCCAGTCGCTGCGAATGCGCCTCGATGGCCTGCTGCACGGCTGCGCTGGGCACGGGCGCCCGCTGGCCAGGCACATGGTCGTACCAGCCGCGTCCGGCCTTCTGGCCCGGCCGGTCCATGTCGACCAGGATCTGGTTGAGCTCGGAGTACGGCACGTCGGGATGGCGTTCGAGGTACTGCGCGCGGATCTTGGCGCCCAGGTCGAGCCCGGCCATGTCGGCCATGCGGAACGGCCCCATCGCCATGCCCCAGCGCTCTATCGCGCGGTCGACCTGCTGCGGCAGCGCGCCCTCTTCGACCAGCAGGCCGGCCTGCACGAGGTACGGCGTCAGCATCCGGTTGCCGATGAAGCCTTCGCAGACCCGTGCCACCACTGCCGTCTTGGACAGCCGGCGCCCCAGCGCCATCGCGGTGGTGAGCACATCGGGCGCCGTCTGCGCGCCGCGCACTACCTCGAGCAGCGGCATCACGTGCGCCGGGCTGAAGAAGTGCAGCCCCAGCACGTCCTGCGGGCGGCGCGTGAAGGTGGCGATCTCGTCGACGTCGAGCATCGAGGTGTTGGTGGCAAGCACCGCGCCGGGCTTGGCCACCGCGTCGAGCTGCTCGAACACCTGGCGCTTGACCGCCATGTCCTCGAACACCGCTTCGATGAGGAGATCGGTGTCGCGCAGCGCGTCGTACGACAGCGCCCCGCTGACCAGCGCGATGCGGCGCGCGGCCTCTTCGGCGGCCAGCTTGCCGCGGCGCTGCGCGTCCTCGTAGGTCTTGCGCACCGTCGCGAGCGCCCGATCCAGCGCGGCGGGGTCGCGTTCGAGCAGCGTCACCGCCAGCCCGGCATTGGCCAGGCTCATCGCGATGCCGGTGCCCATGGTGCCGCCACCGATGACCGCGGTGCTGGTCACCGTGCGCGGCTTCACACCCGGCGCGAGATCGCTGATCTTGGCCGCCAAGCGCTCAGACAGGAAGGCATGGCGCAGGCCTTCACTTTGCGGCGTCGCGCGCAGCCGGTGGAAGCGTTCCAGCTCGCGCGCCAGACCGTCCTGGAAGGGCCGCGTGACGGCGTCTTCCAGGCAGTCCAGGCAGGCCTGTGGCCCGAGCAGCTCGGGCCGCGCCTTAACCGCTCCGCGCGCGAACGCGAGGAAGGCCTCGGCGTTCTCCATCCGCACCGGCAGATGGCCGGTACGCCGCAAGGCCACGGAACCCTCCGCCAGCTGGCGCGCAAGCTCGATCGCCGCCGGCAGCGGCGCCTCGTCGGTGACGCGATCGAAAAGGCCGCTGTCGGCCAGCTGGCGTGCGGTGCGCTTGCGGCCGTGCACGATGAGGTCGGTCGCCAGTTCGAGGCCGACCAGCCGCGGCAGGCGCTGCGTGCCGCCGGCGCCGGGCACGATCCCCAGTTGCACCTCGGGCAGGCCGACAGAAGTCTGCGCTTGCGCGACACGGGCATGGCAAGCCATCGCGAGCTCCAGCCCACCGCCCAGTGCCACGCCGTGCAGCGCGGCCACCACCGGCTTCGGGCCTTCTTCGATCAGCGCCATCAGCGTGCCCGGTCCAGGCTCCAGCAGCACGGCCTGCGTGTCGAACTCGGCGATGTCGCCGCCGCCGCAGAAGGCCGTGCCGGCGCCGGCCAGCACGATGGCCCGCACGGTGTCGTCGGCCAGCGCAGCCTGCAGGTCGTCAGCCAGACGGCGGCGCACTGCCAGCGACAGCACATTCAGCGGCGGCTGCGCCAGCGCGATCACCCGAACGCCGTCGTGATCGGCGTGGGGCCTGTCAAAGTGGTCCGGCATCGTGGCGCCTCACTTGGTCAGGATGTGGACCGCTACGACGGCTTCCTCCATCGCCGCCAGGCCGCCGCCGTTTTCCTGCAACGCGATGCGGGCGCCTTCCACCTGGCGGGCGCCGGCCTCGCCGCGCAGCTGGGTCACCAGTTCATAGAGCTGGCCGATGCCGGTGGCGCTAAGCGGATGGCCCTTGGACTCCAGGCCTCCGGAGACGTTGATCGGCAGGCGGCCACCGTGCGTGAACTCGCCGCGTTCGGCCGCCGGACCGCCCTCGCCGGGCGCCACGAACTGCAGGTTCTCGGCCTGCAGGATCTCGCCCATCGCCGAAGCGTCGTGCACTTCGGCCACGTCGATGTCGTCAGGGCCGACGCCCGCGCTCTCATAGGCCTGCTGCGCTGCCAGGCGGCCCGCGGCCAATTCGATCTGGTCAATGCGGCGGTGCGTGAAGCTGCGCATCACGCTGGCGGCCACCTTTATGCAGCGGCGGGGGTCGGCACCGATGCGCTTGAGGCCCTCCTCCGTGCAGACGATGGCCGCCGAGGCGCCGTCGGACACCGGCGCGCACATCGGCAGCGTCAGCGGATAGGTGATCGGCGGCGCGGCGAGCACCTCGTCGATCGTGTAGGGCTTGCGGATCTGCGAGAACGGGTTGTGCACCGAGTGGCTGTGGTTCTTCGCGCACACCGCGGCGACCTGCCGTTGCGTGATGCCGTAGGTCTTCATGTAGTAGCGGCACATCGATGCGTAGACCTGCATCACTTCGCTGTACGGCTTGTCCGACTCGGAGCCTGGCGGTACTTCGACGCCGGCGCCCAGCGCCAGCATGTCGGCCAGGTTCTGCTCGCCCCGGCTCACGTCCCAACCGCCCTGGAAGACGCTGAACATCTTCGCCTTATCAGGGACGTTCAGCTTCTCGACGCCGAGCGCCAGCGCCACGTCGGTGCTGCCGGCGCGCAGGGACTGGATCGCCAGGTGGAAGGCCGTGCTGCCGGAGGCGCAGGCGGCCTCGACGTTGAACGTCGGGATCCCCGTGATGCCGATTTTGCCGAACACGACCTGCCCGGGCACCAGGATCTGGCCCTGCAGGTAACCGTTGGTCGCACCGGCATAGAAGGCGGTGCCGATGTCGCTGACCTGGCAGCCCGCATCCTTCAGGGCGCCATCCAGCGCCTCCTGGGCCAGGTTGTCCAGCGAGCGCTCCAGGTGTCGCCCGAAGACGGTCATCGCGATGCCGGCAATGTAGATGTCATTCATGTCGGAGGTTCCTTCGGATTCAGATCTTGCGTTGGGCCTGCTGCCAGAACTGCTGGCGCAGGTCCTTCTTGAGCACCTTGCCGGCCAGGCTGCGGGGCAACGATGCGATGAAGTCCACCGACTTTGGCGCCATCACGCTGCCCAGGCGCTCTTTGCATAGGGCGATCAGTTCCTCGGCGCTAACCGTCTGGCCGGGGTTCAGCTCGACGACCGCCTTAACGGCCTCGCCCCACTTCTCGTCGGGCACGCCGATGACGGCGCAGTCCTGCACTGCAGGGTGCGACCACAGCACCTGCTCGACCTGGCTCGGATAGACGTTGAAGCCGCCCGTTATGATCATGTCCTTCTTGCGGTCGGTGATGTGCAGCCGGTGCTCGCCATCGAAGTGGCCGATGTCGCCGGTGTGCAGCCAGCCGTCGACGATGGTTTCGGCGGTCTTCTCGGGATCCTTGTAATAGCCCTTCATCACGATGTCGCCGCGCACGCAGATCTCGCCGGTCTCGCCGTCCGGCACGATCCGGCCATCGTCGTCCATGATCTCGACCCGCACCAGCGGGTTGGTGTGACCCACCGACGACAGGCGCTCGTCGGAAGCCAACGCCCCGCCCACCATGTGCTCGTCGGGCCGCAGGATGGAGATGCCGGCCGGCGCCTCGGTCTGACCGTAGCCACCCATCAGGACCGGCCCGAAGATCTCGATAGCCTTCTTGAGTTTCTCCACCGACATCGGCGCCGCGCCATACATCAGGTACTTCATCGAAGAGAAGTCGGCTTCGGCAATGCCGGGCACCTCCAGGAGCCGGTAGATCACCGTGGGCGGCAGGAAGAACTCCGTCACTCGGTGCCGCGCCACGTTCTCGATCAGTGCGGCGGGATCGGGCTTGGCGAGCACCACCACCGTGCCGCCTTGCGCGATGCAGGGCACCGACAACAGACCGGCCGCATGCGTCATCGGCGCCATGGCCAGGTTCACCGGCCGCGCCCCATCCCGGTAGGTGCAAGCCGTCAAGTTGAAGCCGAGGAAGGTCTGCAGGCTGCGATGCGTGTTCATCACGCCCTTGGGCATGCCGGTCGTGCCGCCCGTCGGCGTCAGCATGACGACGTCGTCCATCTCGTACGGAACGACCGGCATGACCGCCGAAGCATCGCCGAGCCAGGAAGCCAACGACGGTGCCCACGCCAGATCGGCATCGATACAGACCAAGTGCTTGACCTTCGTCAGCGCGTCGCGCATCGGCTCCACGATGGACGCATAGGCGTTCTGAAAGAACAGGATCTCGCAGTCGAAGGTGTCGATGATGTAGCGGTTGTCCTCCGCCGAGCTGCGGGGATTGATCGGGATCCACGCCTTGTTGGCGCGCCAGATGCCCAGCGTGCAGGTCCACGCGGTGACGTCGTTGCCCGACCAGACCGCGCCCTTGGCTTCCTTCGGCAGCCGGAGTGCCAGGAGCTTGTTGGCGATGCGGCAGGACAGCGCGCCCACCTCGTTATAGGTGAAGGCGCGCTCGCCCTGGATGTAGGCCGCGCCGGTTGGGTTCAGGCGCCAGCCGCGGTCGAAGTAGTCGATAACTGCCATGATGTGGAACTCGTGCGATGTCGTATACGGGGGTCAGGGATTGGCCCAGCCTTCGGCGTACAGCTGCTGGGCCAGCAAGCCCAGGCGCATGGTCAGGGTGTAGTTCTCGCCGTCTTCGATGAGCGCCGATCGTGTGTCGCGGAACAACTTCTCGATCGGGTACTCGCGCGTGGTGCCAACGCCGCCGAACAGCTGGAAGGCCTCGTGGACCACCTTCATCGCTTCCTCCGTCACCGTCACCTTGCCGGAAGCGGTGACATAGGGATGGGTGCGGGGCGACAGGGCGGCAAACGCCTGCACCCGTCGCGCCGTGGCGCGCGCCATCTCGATGCGGCGCAGCATGTCGCCCAGGCGATAGCGGGTCAGCTGGTGGTCGATCAGCAGCCGCCCCCCTTGCCGGCGTTCGTGGCAGTACTGCAGCGCATGCTCGAACGCCGCGCGCGCGACGCCGGTGAAGATGTGCGCCATGTGCGTGCCGGCATTCGACCAGGCCGACGCGAAGCTGCCGTCGTAGTCGTCCTTCAGCGCGAACGCGAAGCGCTTGGGGATGCGCACGTTGTCGAAGTAGATCTCGCCCTGCGGCAGCGCGCGCTGGCCGATCTTCTCCAGGGGCTTGCCGCGGGTCACGCCGGGCAGGTCGAGCGGAACGATCGCGGCCACGCCGTACGGCCGTCCTTGCTTGTCGAGCCGCCCGTCGCCATAGTCAGCGCTCATGTAGGCGACGGCTACCTGCGCCACCGCGCCGTTAGACACCCAGGCGGAGCTTTGGCCGTTGATGACGATCTCGTCCTTGCCGACCTGGCCCCACAGATTGCCCGTGTTGCCCGGCACGCCTGCCGGCCAGTCACGCTGCATGTCGAAGATCTGGAAGTCGCTGCCGAAGTCGGGCTTGGTGCCGATCCAGCAACCGATGCGACCCATGGACAGTTCCAGCAACTCCTTGTTGCCCAAAGAGGACGCTATCTCGACGGCCATGCTCCCGGCCCCGATCGAGACGGCCAGGCCGCTGTCGCCCCAGCCGAGCTCTTCGCTGATCATCGATTCGATGCGCAACGCCGTCTCCGGCGGCAGCGACGCCATCGCGGCCGGCTCGAAGCCCAGCTTCGCGAACTCCGGCCAGAGCGAGTAGTACGGCGAGCCGGGCGCGGCCACCTGCTCGGCCGTCATCTTGTCGAGCTCGGTGCCCAGCGGACGCAACACGTCCTTCGCGAAACGATGCATCGTGTGCTGGATGGCGCGCTCCTCTTCGGACAGCGGTGTTTCGAAGCCCGTGAGGCCGGCATCCGGCAAGATCACTTCTTTCTTCAGGATCAGCATGTCTACTCCGCGGTTTGAGTGCTCGGCCCGCCAGCAGGGATGCCCTCTTCGAACTTCGCAAGACCGGGGTTCATCACGTCCCACGGCTGCGCACGGCTGGTGAAAACATCTATGGAAGGGGGATAGACGCTCGCATCGTCCAGCGTGCCGGCCGCGATCAGCACGACCTCGGGCTTCTCGGCGATCCGGCCGTGCACTTGCGAGCCGCAGTTGGGGCAAAAGCCACGCGACACCGTGTGGCCGGCGTTGCTGGTCGATGTGTGATAGCGCAGCTCGCCGCGCACGAAGCGGAAAGCCGCGGAGGGCACGATGCGCACAGACGCATACGCGGTGCCGGTGTAGCGTTGACAGGCGCTGCAATGGCAATTCAGTGACAGGACGGGCTCGGCCATGCACTCGTAGCGCACGTCGCCGCAGGCACAGCCGCCTTGCAGCTTCACAGGGCTTGATGGGTTGTTCATTTGGTCGTGGTCTCCAGTGATGACACGAGTTGCGGCACGGCTGTGAACAGGTCGTCTACCAACCCGTAGTCGGCCACGCCGAAGATGGGCGCCTCCGGATCCTTGTTGATCGCGACAATCACCTTGCTGTCGCGCATGCCGGCGAGGTGCTGAATGGCACCGGAGATGCCGACCGCCACGTAGAGCTGCGGCGCCACGATCTTTCCGGTTTGCCCTACCTGGTAGTCGTTGGACACGTAGCCTGCATCGACGGCGGCGCGCGATGCGCCGAGCGCGGCATTCAACGCGTCTGCAAGAGGTTCCATCACGGCGCGGTAGTTCTCTGCGCTGCCCAGCCCGCGTCCGCCCGAGACGACGGTGGAGGCCGAAGCCAGCTCGGGGCGGTCGAGTTTCGTCACGTCGCGGCGCACGAACCGGCTGGTGCCGGCGTCGGGCGGAACGTCAATCTGCACGACGGGCGCAGCGCCGCCAGCCGCCGGCACGGGATCGAACCCCGTGGACCGCACCGTGAGCACCTTGATGTCATCCAACGCCTGCACCGTCGCGATGACGTTGCCCGCGAAGATGGGGCGCTTGAACGTCGTGGCGTCCTGCACGGCCATGACGTCGCTCACTTGTGCCACGCCGAGCTTGGCCGCCACCCGGGGCGCTACGTTCTTGCCTTGCGCCGTGGCAGGAAACAGCAGGTGCGTATACTGCCCCGCCACCGCGAGAACCGTCGCCTCCACGTTCTCCGCAAGACCTTGCGCGAGCTGAGGCGCCTCGGCATGCAGCACCCGGGAGACGCCGCCAATGCGCGCCGCCGATTCGGCTGCACTGCGCGAGCCCTCACCCGCCACCAGCACGTGCACTTCACTGTCCGTGAACATCACGAGCTGTGCGGCGGCCGCGAGCGTGCTCAACGTTGCCGCGTGCACCGACGCGTTGTCGTGATCGGCAATGACCAGAATCGCCATTCGAACCTCCTTCACTGAACCTTGGCTTCTGACTTGAGCAGCGCCACCAGCGCAGCCACATCCGGCACACGCACACCCGCGCTGCGCGAAGGCGGCTCCTCCACGTGCAACGTTCGCAGCCTGGGACGAACATCAACTTCGAGCTCTTCCGCGCGGAGAACCTCCAGAGGCTTCTTCTTGGCCTTCATGATGTTCGGCAGCGTCACGTAGCGCGGCTCGTTCAGCCGCAGGTCGGTTGTGATCACGGCCGGCAGCGCCACGGACAGCGTCTCCGCGCCACCATCCACCTCACGCGACACCGTGGCCCACCCGTCGGCCAGCGACACCTTCGACGCGAACGTGGCCTGCGGCAGGTCCGCCAGCGCGGCGAGCATCTGGCCGGTCTGGTTGCAGTCGTCGTCGATCGCCTGCTTGCCCAGCAAGACCAGTTGCGGCTGCTCGCGCTTCACGATCGCCGCCAGCAGCCGGGCCACGGCCAGCGGCTGCAACTCCTCGTTCGATTCGACGAGGATGGCCCGATCGGCGCCGATCGCCATCGCCGTGCGCAGCGTCTCCTGCGATGGCGCACGGCCACAGGACACGGCGACCACTTCGTCGGCTGCACCGGCTTCCTTCAGGCGCACGGCTTCCTCGACCGCAATCTCATCGAACGGGTTCATCGACATCTTCACGTTCGCGATGTCCACGCCCGATCCGTCCGACTTCGCGCGCACTTTCACGTTGTGATCGACGACCCGCTTCACCGCTACCAGAATCTTCATCGTTCGCTCCGATCCACTCGTCACACCTTCAGCGCCCATTCGTCAAGCGTTGCCGCGCTGCCCTGCATCGCCGCCACCGCCAGTGCGCCAGTCTGCGGCAGCACGTGCGCGGCATAGAAGCGGGCCGAGACAAGCTTGCCCCGCAGGAAGGATTCGCTCTCGCTGGCGTCTGTAGCATCCAGCAGCCGGCTGGCGGCCAGTGCGGCACGGGCCATCAGCCATCCGCCGGCCACGATCCCGGCGAGCTTGAGGAACGGCACGGCGGCAGCGAACACATCGAGCGGCCGCTCCCTATGGGCCTGCGCGAACCATTGCGCGACCAACCGGACGGAGGCGACCGCCTCGCCCAGCGACGATGCGAGGTCCTCGAGCGCCGGCTGGGCCGCCGCCTCGGTCTGCGTGCGGTCCACTTGCTCCAGCCAGCGGTTCAGCGATGCCCCACCGTCGCGCAAGACCTTGCGGGCGATCAGGTCGTTGGCCTGAATCCCGGTGGTGCCTTCGTAGATCGGGGCGATCAGCACGTCGCGCAGCGGCTGCGATGCGCCGCTCTCAAGGACATACCCCATGCCACCGTGGATCTGCACCGACGTGCGAGTCACCTCAACGGCCGTCTCCGACGCCCAGCCCTTGAAGATGGGAATCATCAGGTCAACGAAGTCCTGGTACTCCTGGCGGACCATCGGGTCCGGATGACCGTCGGCCAGGTCCAGCGCTCCCGCGAGCACGTAGCCCAAGGCGCGCATCGCCTCGGTCTGGCTGCGCATCGACAACAGCATGCGCCGCACATCGGGGTGGCGGATGATCGGCACCGGCTGCGCACTCCCTTCTGCAGCGCGTCCCTGCAAGCGCTCGCCGGCATACGCGAGGGCCTGCCGATAGGCCCGCTCGCTCAGCGCCACTCCCTCCATGCCGACGATGAAGCGGGCCTGGTTCATCATCACGAACATGGTCTGCAAGCCCTTGTTCTCCTCGCCGACGAGCCATCCCACCGCACCCTCTCCAGCGGCGCCGTAGACCATCGTGCAGGTCGGGCTGCCGTGGTTGCCGACCTTGTGCTCTATGCCGGCGCACTGCACGTCGTTGCGCGCGCCCTGCCAGCCCTGCTGCGGCAGAAACTTCGGCACAACGAACAGCGAGACGCCCCTGGAGCCTTCCGGCGCCCCGGCCACGCGGGCGAGCACGAGGTGGACGATGTTGTCCGTTAGGTCCTGGTCGCCGAAACTGATGAAGATCTTCTGTCCGAATACCCGGTAGGTGCCATCGGCAGCCGGCACCGCCCGCGTGCGCAGCGCGCCGACGTCCGAGCCGGCCTGCGGCTCGGTGAGGTTCATCGTCGCGGCCCACTCGCCGCTGACGAGCCGGGGCAGGTAGTACGCCTTCAGCGCGTCGTCGGCCCCCAGCATCAGCGCGTGCACCGCGGCATCGGTCAGGCCGGGACACATGCAGAAGGCCTTGTTGGCTCCGACGAAGATCTCGCGCACCGCGGCGGACAGCAGCATGGGCATGCCCTGGCCGCCGTATTCGGTAGGCATCGACAGGCGGTTCCAGCCGCCCTCGATGAACTGCCGGTACGCGTCCTTGAACCCCGGGGTCACCGTCACGCCTTCGGCTGTCCAGCGCGCGCCATCGCGATCACCAGTCGCGTTCAGAGGCTCCAGGATGCCTTCGGCCAGACGCGACGCTTCGGTCAGGATCGATTCGGTCAGCTCGGCATCGGCCAGGCTCTCGGCGTTCGGCAGTTGTGCGACGCGGTCGAGGTCCGCCAGTTCGCGAAGCACGAAGCGCGCTTCCTCAAGGGGTACGAGGTATGAGTTCACGGTGTCTGCATCGAGGCGAGGACGCGGTGGATCGTGGCGGGCAAGTCGATCTCGTTCTCCCGCGTCTGGCCTTGCATGGCCACGGCTTCATTGGCGCGCTGCATGTAATCCTGCTGGATCGCCACACGCATCGCGTCGTTCTCGGCGGCGAAGCCTTCAAACAGCGAATCGGCCATGGGCGCGAACACGCGCTTAATGACGCCGCGGGTAGACGCGATCGCGTATGCCGGTCGCAGCGCGATGCGACGCGCGAGGCTATCGACGTAGCCGCGCAGTTCGTCGTCCGCCAGCGCCTGATTGACGATGCCGTACTGCTGCGCCTCTTCCCCGCTGAAGTCACGGCCGCTCAGCGACACCTCCAGCGCACGCGCCGGACCGCACATCATGGCCAGCCGTGTCATGCCGCCGCCGCAAGGCAGGAAGCCCACGCTAGTCTCGGGAGCGCAGAAGCGCGCCGACCGGCTGGCAAAGCGCATCGTCATGCCCAGGACCAGGTCGAGACCGCCCCCGCGGCACACCCCGGTAACCTCGGCGATCGTGATCTGCGGCAGGTTGCCCAGGCAGGTGCTCAGGGACTGCAGGATGTTGATCTCGTCGTAGCGGCCCCTGGCCGCCGGGTCGGTCGACGCGGTCTTAAACTCGGTGGCATCGAAGTGCGCGATGAAGAAATCCGGCACCGCGCTATCGAACACCACCACCTTGATCGACGGGTCGACCGTCAGGCGGCCGACGAGGCCGAACAGTTCCTTCACCATGCTGATGTTCAGCAGGTTCACCGGGGGGTTCTTGATCGACACGCGCATCACCGCGCCATCGACGCGGGTGGCGAGCAATGATTCACTCATGTTCATCTCCTTGGGTTCGGGTGGCCGCGGCGCTCAGACGATGCGCTCGACCTTCATGTTCGAGAGTCCGTGGGCGCGCAACGCAGCGTGCAGTTCGCGATGGCCGAACGCCTGACAGGGCGAGCGGAAGCCGGCGATGTCGACCTGGCCGCGCGCCAGCCGCGTCGCGGCATAGGCTTCCAGGCAGGCCGTCTGCAAGTAGCCCCCGACGCCGTAGATCGTGCACTTGGCGGCCACGTTGTTACCGCGGCCGTGCGTCCAGTCGATCGTGCGATGCACATGACGCGACTCGCGCGGCGGCATGGCCGGCGTCATGTCCGCGGCCAGCTTGTCCATCAGCGGCACGAGCTGCTCTTCCGGAATCCATTGCAACTGCACCTTGTAGCCACGCTCCAACTCCTGGACCCGCTTGTACAGGTCCTGGTTGGACATCGCGACGGTCATCTTGCAGTTGCGCACCCTCGGATCCCCATGGAACCAGATCGGGTTCGACGTGCCGCCCCAGTGAGTGCCCGTCACCACCGCGCCCGAGGGCAGCAGAACGTTCTGCACGTCCAGGTCCTTGTACTCGACCAGCTCGTTGTCGGCGAGGTAGCGCACCTTGTCGCGCATCTGCGCATCGAAGATGCTCTCGGCAGAGTTCTGCGTCGGTACCGCCACGCCGTACATGAACATGTCGAGCGAGTCGATCCCCTCGGTGTCCATGACGAAGCGCGCCGAAATTTCGCTGACGGCGTACATGTACGCCATCGACGGCACGACCAGCAGGCCGGCCTTACGGAAGTCGGCGTCCCAGCGCTCGCGCACCTTCGCCACATGAGTCTGCTCGCCCGCCGTGTCGAGGTAGTGGATGCCGGCCTTCAGGGCCGCTTCGATGACGGTGTTGGCGCGGCGTGCGAATGGCCCCACCGTATTGCAGACCACGCGGCGTCCGCGGAACAGCTTGGCCAGCGACTCCACGTCATGATCGACCTCGGCGATCTCGTACGTGCAGTCCTCGATGCCGGGCACCAAGCGCATGGCTTCCTCGATCCTGGCGCGGTTGCGCCCGGCCGCGACAAAGGGAACGCGGTAGTCGCGCAGGTACTCGGCCACTTGGCGGCCGGTATAGCCGCTGGCGCCGTAGATGACCACAGGGTAGTTGCTGCTCATGCTATGTTCTCCATGAAACGGTATTGAAGGCCGCATGCGTCGGGTCACAGATCGACGCGCGGGAAAGCGTCCAGGGTGTTGAAGTGGCCACGTAGCGGCATGTCGGTGCGGACCCGGTCGTGCGCGAGTCCCTGGGCCGAAAGGAGGCGATCGCGAGACTGTTCGACCAGCCGTGAGCGCGGTAAGGTCATGCTCCCGCCACGGCGACGCCGAACGTCCCCTGGTCGACGCTGGCCGTGGTTTCGGCGCTGAGCGCCCGCATCTGTCCAGCGCTTCGCCGTGACCGTGAACCGATCGGGCGCGACGGACAGCTTGGTGGGCACCGCGCCGCCGACGAACCCGGGGTTGTCGTTGCGCTCGTTGTAGACACTGTCATACCGGCCCAGCGCGCTCAGGCGGAAGCCAAGGCCGCTGGACGTGACCACGTCCAGTTCGCCCGGCAAATCGACGCGGTTCGAGAGCAGAGCACGATTGAAGTTGCGGTCGCCGTCATCGGCGTTCACATTTCCCAGGAGCGCTGGATTCTGCGAGCGCGTTAGAAACACTGCGCTATAGCGCGCAGTGTTGTTCCACGTCACGCGCGTGTCCGACGCCTCTTCCGGTGGTGACACGTCCGCAGCGTGCACTGCGGGGAAAGCGGCCAGGAGGCTGGCCGTGCCGATGGCCTGCACTGCGGCCACAGGCTTCGTCGAAGTGAATCGAGAAAGCCCGACCTTAGGCAGCGGCATTTCATGGCGCATGGTCATATGTCTCCAGTTTTTTTGTCGCGCTTTCGTCACGTAGTCAACGGATTGAGGAGAACCTCACCGTCGAACGCCCGTGCGCGATCATTCGCGCACCGGTGTCGTCTTTCTGCAAGGCGACGAGTTCCAGAATTCGGCAGGGCTCGCAGCCCGTGACACCCCGATCCGGCACGCTGAGTGAAAGGTACGATTTACGCGGCTGTCCCACCCCACCCCAGAAGAGTGGTAAGAGGGTAACCAGCGCCGTCGCCCGTTCGGCACGTTTCAATCGCGGGGAGCGACCTACTTGCTTGGCACACACACAAAGCGGGCATAGTTCCCGGTGGGCAGCAGAGGGTGCGGCAACGGCGGACGAGGATTAATGCCCCGGCAATGTTCCGGACGGAGGCACCCAATTCCCCATAACCTGCTGCGGCGCGACGGGGCTGCTCACGTCGAGCGGAACGCGTCGTTTATGCGAACTGGGTGTGGACAGCGAATGGGCGAGTCCGCGCTTCGGTGCGGGGCTGGATGGACGCCCATGGAACAAGGCACTGCGGGGCTGCACTTCTGCCAGCAAGCCTGGAGCGCGTGCCGACTGACAGATGGTGGAATCCCGGCTTAGGGAATGGGGTACGTGGCTTCAATCCAGAGTGGAGGCATCACCCGTTGAAATGCTTGAAGAATGAGTGGCGTCCGAACCATGTGGGAATGGAGGCGTCCACCCTTCTATGTTTCCCCGCCCTCGGATATACTTTTTTAACGCCGATCTGATAAGGCTCTCGGTGGCTACCGGCCGGAGACGGGCTGTCCGGTGTCGCAACCGGCCGGACGAAAAACAATTAATGGTCTGCGAGCCTCCCCGACGACCCATTGCAGCGCGGCGCACTCGCTGCACCCCCGCACAACTTCGGCATGCGCGCGTCTCGGGGTAATAGAGCTGAGTTTGAGGAGACTGCTATCCGCACGTTGAGCCAAGATCCCGCGCTGTTGCTCAAGGCCACTGCGCCGCGCGTCGTTCCTCGCTTTTTGGATCGCGAGCGTCTGCAACTCAGTCGCCTCGAAGTCGACGGGGCCCACGTGACGGTCTTGCTTGCGCCCGCAGGGTTCGGCAAGACCTCGCAACTCAATCAATGGCGTCGCGAAGTGCTGGCACGGGGAGGCATAGCCTTCTGGTATACGATCGACAGTCGCGATGACCCCCTGCGCCTGGTACGCGGGCTTACACGTTCGGCCCAGTCAACATGCGGAAAGCTAGGTTTTGCAGATCCAGTCGTGGAGTGGATCGAAGCGCGCGATGACGCTCAGGAAGCCATGACCGGATGGCTGGCCGAAATAGCGGAACTATCGGTCGAGGTGCTATTGCTGCTAGACGATACCCACCTCCTTCCCACACCCGCCCGCCGGGAAGTCCTCAGCTATCTGCTGGGCAATGCACCAGCTAACTTGCACATTGCACTGGCCGCGCGGCCAACGGGCGCACTGGTGGCCAGCGGAACGCTGAGCACGGCCAAGGTCACACGCGTGACTGCCTCTGATTTGCGCTTCCGGCCAGACGAAACTCTGACTGTGCTTTCCGCCGCCATGGGGAGCGGGAGCGACGTGGAAGCTGGAGTGCATCTTCACGAGTTGATTGAAGGTTGGCCCTTGGGCGTCCAGTTGGCGGTCGCCGCACTCAAGCGCGGAGGCGATCTTGAAGGACTGTTCGGAGCTGCGACGGCCGACATCCGCCGCTATTTCGTAGATGCCGTGATCGACCGACAACCAGCCGATGCCGTCAATATGTTGATACGGCTGGCGGATTTCGATGTGATTCATGTCGACCTGTGTCCGGCAGTGCTCGAGCGCAGCGACCTTGGGCCGGAACTGCTACGACTGCGAGACGAGACGCCGCTGTTGCTGCAAGCCGAAGACAGCGACTGGATGCGCATGCATCCACTCGCCCGCGAGATCCTCCGCGAGCGCCTGAACCATTTGCCTAAGGCCGAGCGACTTGCCATGTCGCAACGAGCGTGCGCCTGGTATGTCGATCACGGACTATACGAGGAAGCAGCGCATCACGCCTTTATTGCCGGGGATGTCGAGACCGCCATTTCCCTCATCGAACGCAGCAGTCATCAAATGACCGCACAGGGAAAGAGCGCCGCAGTGCTGGCGTGGTATCAGCGCCTGCGCCCGGATGAACTCCAGCAACGCCCCGGATTCTGGACTCCAGTTGCCTGGGCCTTGGCCATGAGCGATCGACATGCCGAGGCGCAACCGCTTATCGATCTCATCCTTGCGCAACCTGAACTTTCGATCGAGGCGCGGTTCGAAGCGCATCTAATCGCTGGCGTTGCCGCGGTATTTGCAGATCGCACCGACCGTCTGGCGGCAATTCTTGAGAAGTGGCCAGAACCGCCGCCGGAAGCGCGGCCCGAAGCGACGCCGGTCCATTGCAACCTCAAGGCCTTTCTCGCTTTGTACCGCGGACAACCAGACCAGGCGCGGCTGGAATCGGGCCGCATCGCCAATCTGGATCGGACGCAGACGTATTCGCCAGTATCCTATGCATTCGCTGACTACATCACAGGTTTGAGCTACTTGTGGGAAGGCCGATTCGCTTTAGCCCACCACGATCTCCGACCCGCGCTGAACCGGGCGGAGGAGCGCTTGGGCCGTTGCCATCCGGTAACGTGCCTATTGGCGGCGCTCCTGGCGCACGCCAGTTGGGAATGTGGACGGAGCGCTGATATCGCTGGGCTGTTGGCGGGGCGGTTGGCCGTGCTGAAAAGGCATGGTCTGCCCGATGCAGTAATTTCGGCCTATACGACACTGGCACGCATCGCTGACCAGGAGGACCGGCAAGACCAAGCGCTGGATTTCCTCGAATCGCTTCACGCCATCGGCCAAGCGCAGGCTATGCCACGTCTTCAAGCGACTGCGCAGCTTGAGCTGGTGCGTCTGCACGCAAGGCGCGGCCGAACCGAGACCGTATTGGAACTGAACGCGCAACTTGATACCTTGCTTCGGGACCGCTGCGCTCAAATCCGCGACACGTCGCTCATACCCTGGGCAGACTTGCTCGCTGATCTCGGCCGTGCATATGCCTTTCTGGCCAAGAACAATACTCCATCCATTGCCGGAGCACTCGAGGCCGCCGAATCTGCAGCAGCACTGGCGGCAAGCATGAAGCGCGGGCGGGATGCCGTAGAGTCTCGCCTCCTTCGCGCTGAAGCGCTACGGCGCCAAGGCTCTGGAGACGCATCTGCTGTGCGGGCCGAAGGGATGAGTCTGGCCCTGGCTGGCGGCATGTTACAGCTACTGCGTGAAGCGGGGGAACGAGCTGAAGCCGTCGGTGTGCGCTCGTCAGTAGCACCGGACCGAAGTGAATCGTCCCCTGCGCTCACTGCGAAACAGCAGCAGATCCGCGCTACGGCCTTGTTGACCGCCAAGGAAAGGGAAATTCTGTCGTTGCTCAGCGGCAACCTGAGCAATAAGGAAATCGCGCTAGCGATGGATTTGAGCGAAGACACGATCAAGTGGCACATGAAGAATTTGCTCAGCAAGCTCAACGCCGGTAGCCGCAAACATGCACTTGCGCGCGCGCGACAGCTTGGGCTGTTCGAGCATTGACAACGATTTTCAATGTTCTGAGCCACTAGCGCCAGCCAACCACGCCGCGCCACTATGATCTGAAGCCAGAAGTGAAAGCCCCTAACGGTTTCGAACAAGTTCGCATTGATGCGGACAGCAGCGCGGCAGATTGATGCCAGCGCACGATCTTTGACACGCCATTGAGGCTGGCGCGAACCTCCTCCGCCCTATCTACTCCTACTCGCCACCCCTACAGGGTGGGGCCACCAGCAAGCCACCTTGCTAGCATCTCCTGGCATCGTCCCGGGCTATACCTCGGCTCGCCGAAATTCGGATAGGTGCTCTGGGCATGGGTCGCTCGACTCCAGGCACAAATGAACCGCGCCGGGAAAGGCCTTACGTGAGACAGACTCACCGCCGACGAAAGCAAGCCCGTCCGCAGGAAATCTAGGACGCGGCGCTCGCATTTTTTGTGGAGAAGAGCTTCGCAGCCGCCCGTGTGGAAGAGATCGCGGAACGCGCAGGCGTAACCGCAGTGATCACCGCTTGAGGAGAAATTCGTGAACCCGTACATCGCGCCTTTGGAGGAAATGCGTTTCGTGCTGCGGGAGCTAGCTGATATTGAACGCGTCGCCCAGTTGAGTGACGCCGAAGCGCTTTCCGATCCAGAACTGACGGACGCCATCCTCGACGAGGCAGCCCGCTTCGCGAAGGAAGTCTTGGCTCCGCTGGACGCGGTCGGCGACCGCGCGGGCGTGCGCTGGAGCGAGCAAGGTGTCACCACCGCCCCTGGCTTCGCCGCGGCATACCAGCTCTTCGTGGAGGCAGGCTGGAACAACATCTCGCTGCCTTCCGAGTATGGCGGTCAGGGCCTGCCAACCTTGCTTTGTACGGCGGTGCACGAGATGTTCACCTCGTCCAACAAGGCCTTCGCCTATTGCCCAGACCTCACGGAATTCGCCGTCAAGGCTTTGATCGCCGGCGCGAGCGAATCACTGAAGTCGCTGTACATCCCTAGGCTCGTCACTGGACAGTGGGCCGCCACGATGAACCTTACGGAGCCGCAAGCCGGCTCCGACGTCGGCGCATTACGAACCCGCGCGGAGCCCCAAGCGGACGGCACTTACAGGCTGTTCGGACAAAAGATCTTCATCAGCTACGGTGAGCATGATCTGACCGAGAACATCATCCACTTGGTCCTTGCCAGAATCCCTGGAGCGCCGGAGGGATCCAAAGGAATCTCGCTGTTCCTGGTCCCAAAATTCTTGCTGGAGGCGGACGGCCGACTAGGCCAGCACAACGACGTCAAATGCGCAGGCGTTGAGCACAAGTTGGGCAATCACGCCAGCCCGACTTGCACAATGGTCTATGGGGGTAGCGGCGAAGGCGCGGTAGGCTGGCTCCTCGGCGCCGAGAACAAGGGTCTGCAAACCATGTTCTTCATGATGAATTCGGCCCGCTTCACGGTGGGCCAGGAAAGCACAGCGATGAGCGAGCGTGCCTACCAGCAAGCCCTCGCCTATGCTCGTGAGCGTGTGCAAGGCAAGCTGGCCGGCGGCGGTACGGAATCTGTCCCCATCATCCGCCATCCCGATGTACGTCGAATGTTGCTGATGATGCGCAGCCAAACTGAAGCCATGCGTGCGGTGGCCTACGCGCTTGCTGGTGCCCGGGATCTCGCCGAGCGTCATTCCGACCCGGAGGTGCGTCTCGAACGCCAGGCCTTCGTCGACCTCATGATTCCGGTCTTCAAGGGTTGGGCGTCGGAGACCGCAATCGAGGTGACCTCGACCTCGATCCAGGTGCACGGCGGCCTCGGCTACATTGAGGAGAGTGGCGCTTCGCAGCCGCTACGCGATGTGCGGGTGGCGGCGATCTATGAAGGTACCACTTCGGTCCAGGCGCACGACCTGGTTGAACGTAAACTCGCGCGCGATGGGGGTGCGGCGCTGCGGGCATGGCTGTCGCAGATTCAGCTCGTCCTGCACCGATTGGACGACGCTGCGAATGGCGAGCTCCGGGATATCGCGTCCAACTTGCGCGAGGCAGTAGCAGCACTACAGGAGGCCTCCAACTGGGCAATCGCGAACTACCGGGAAAGGCCGCTCGAAGTCCTTGCCGGCTCGGTGCCGCTCCTGCGGCTCTGCGGTATCGTCGCCGGCGGCTGGCAGATGGCACGTGCGGCGCTGGCGGCGCAACGCCATCTCGAACAGGGCCACGGTCATGCCGCCTTCCTTCGTCGTAAGCTTTTGAGCGCGCGCTTCTATGCGGCCCACGTGCTACCCCAAGCAGAGGGGCTGTCGTCGATCGCCATGCACAGTGAATGCGCAATGACGATGGGTGACGAGGCATTCTGAGCGCAGCAGGATCCATACCGTGACTGTAGCGCGCCTCGCCCCACACGCAGATTGCTCTCAAGAAAGGCCGAGCGAAGTGCTGCAGAGAAGTCCACCGGTCAGACCACTGCAACTTTCGATTTTTCTGGCAAATGATCCATCCCGCAGCAAATATGATGAGGTCACTTACCATGAGCACCCGCAGGCGTCGAGGGGCCCTCGCAGAGATGTTGGTCCAGCGATCGTTTAGGCACCATCTTGTAAATTAATCCAGTGTGCTGAGTGCCAATGACTACATGGTTGTAGGCCTCAGCATCCAAGATAGAGCTCGGTTGCTCATCGTGTATCGAGCAACTTTTCCGGAGTACGCGAACTGACGAGTGCCTTTCATACAGAATCGGCACTCTGCGGTTCCCCTATTGAACACCCAAGTCCAGGAAATCATTGATGCAGCCCAATCTGAGTTTGGCTCCGCAGCGCATCGGCGTGCCGCGGGAAACCTTTCCCGGCGAAAAGCGTGTGGCCACGGTGCCCGACGTGGTGGAAAAGCTCATCAAGCTCGGCTTCAAGGTGGCGGTTGAATCCGGCGCCGGCGAAGCCGCTAATTTCAGCGACGATGCTTACCACAAGGCAGGGGCCGAGATCATTGACGACGCCGCGCAGCTCTGGGCCGCGTCCGACATCGTGCTCAAGGTACGCCCGCCCAGCAGTGACGAAGTGGCGCTGATGCGCGAAGACTGCACGCTGATCGACTTCATCTGGCCTGCTCAGAACCCTGAGCTGATGCAGCAACTGGCCGCCAAGAACGCGACCGTGCTTGCGATCGACTGCCTGCCGCGCACGCTCTCGCGCGCCCAGAAGATGGACGCACTGACCTCCACTGCGAGCGTCAGCGGCTACCGTGCCGTCATCGAAGCTGCCAGCGCTTTCGGCCGTTACTTCAACGGCCAGATTACGGCCGCAGGGAAGGTGCCGCCGGCCAAGGTCTTCATTGCCGGTGCCGGCGTGGCAGGCCTGGCGGCCATCGGTACGGCGGCCAACCTGGGCGCCATCGTGCGCGCTAATGACACGCGTGCCGAGGTGGCCGACCAAGTCAAGTCGCTGGGCGGCGAGTTCGTCAAGGTCGACTACGAGGAAGACGGCTCGGGCGGCGGCGGCTACGCCAAGGTCATGAGTGAGGGCTTCCAGGCCGCGCAACGCAAGATGTATGCAGAGCAGGCCAAGGATGCGGACATCATCATCACCACCGCGCTGATCCCCGGCAAGCCCGCACCCAAGCTCATCACCGCCGAGATGGTGCAGAGCATGAAGTCCGGCAGCGTGATCGTGGACATGGCCGCCGAGCAAGGCGGCAATTGCGAGTTGACCGTGCCTGGCGAAGCCGTGGTGCGCCATGGCGTGACCATCATCGGCTACACGGACCTGGCATCGCGCCTGGCCAAGCAATCGTCCACCCTGTACGCGACCAATCTGCTGCGCCTGACCGAGGAACTGTGCAAGTCCAAGGATGGCCAGGCGGTCGTCAACATGGAGGACGACGCGATCCGTGGCCTCACCGTGATCAAGGACGGCGCCATCACCTGGCCGGCCCCGCCGCTCAAGGCTGCACCTGTGCCGGCGCCCAAGGCCGCAACTGCCCCCGTGGTCGAGAAGAAATCGGGCCACGGCCGTGGTAGCGGCGCGCCCATGCCCGCGAAGGCGCTCACCATCACCTTCGGCATCGCGGCCGTGTTGTTGTGGACCATCGGCTCCTTTGCGCCTCCGGCGTTCCTGGGCCACTTCACGGTGTTCGTGCTGGCCTGCTTCATCGGCTACATGGTGGTGTGGAACGTCACGCCCGCACTGCACACGCCGCTGATGAGCGTCACCAACGCCATCTCCAGCATCATCGCCATTGGCGCGCTGGTGCAAATCGCACCTCCGGAACTGGGCATGGACGGACGGCCCGACGGGCTGATTCGCTGGCTGGCCTTTGCCGCGCTGGTGCTCACCGCCGTCAACATGTTCGGAGGCTTTGCCGTGACGCGCCGCATGCTTGCCATGTTCCGCAAATAAGAAGAACGAGGAGAACCGAACCATGTCCCAAAGTCTTGCCACGGTGGCCTATCTCGGCGCCGCCATTCTCTTCATTCTCAGCCTGGGTGGCCTGTCCAACCCGGAAACCTCGCGCCGCGGCAACCTGCTCGGCATGATCGGCATGGCGCTGGCCGTACTGGCCACGGTCTTCGGCCCGCGCGTCGGCCCCTCAGGCCTTGCCTGGATCATCGTCGCGCTGGTCGTGGGCGGCGGCATCGGCTTGTATGCAGCCAAGGTCGTGAAGATGACCCAGATGCCCGAGCTGGTCGCGCTCATGCACAGCTTGGTGGGCCTGGCGGCCTGCCTAGTGGGCTTTGCCAGCTATGTCGACACCTCGGTGCCGTTCCAGGGAGCGGAAAAGCTCATCCATGAGGTGGAGATCTACGTCGGCATCCTCATCGGCGCAGTTACCTTCTCGGGCTCGCTGATCGCCTTCGGCAAGCTCGCGGGCCGCATCGGTGGTAAGCCACTGCTGCTGCCTGCGCGCCATTGGCTCAACCTGATTGCGCTGCTGATGGTGATCTGGTTCGGCCGGGAGTTCCTTGGCGCCCACGATGTGCAAGCCGGTATGACACCGCTGATCGTGATGACGGCGATCGCGCTGGTGTTTGGGGTGCACATGGTCATGGCCATCGGTGGCGCCGACATGCCGGTAGTGGTGTCCATGCTCAACAGTTACTCGGGCTGGGCGGCTGCAGCCACGGGCTTCATGCTGAACAACGACCTGCTGATCGTCACCGGCGCGCTCGTGGGTTCGTCGGGCGCGATCCTGTCGTACATCATGTGCAACGCGATGAACCGCAACTTCATCAGCGTGATCGCGGGCGGCTTCGGCTCAGGCGTACCGGTCAAGAAACCCGCAGGCGGGGGTGATGCCGCGGAGCCGCAAGGCGAGGTGGTGCCCGTGAGCGCCCAGGAGACTGCCGAGATGCTGCGCGAGGCCAAGAGCGTGATCATCGTGCCCGGCTACGGCATGGCCGTGGCCCAGGCCCAGCACACCGTGTACGAGATCACCAAGACCCTGCGCGAAAAGGGCGTGGACGTGCGCTTTGCCATCCATCCGGTGGCCGGCCGCATGCCGGGCCATATGAATGTGCTGTTGGCCGAGGCCAAGGTGCCCTACGACATCGTGATGGAGATGGACGAGATCAACGAGGACTTCCCAGAAGCCGACGTGGCCATGGTGATCGGCGCCAACGACATAGTGAACCCCAGCGCGGCTGAAGATCCCACCAGCCCCATCGCCGGCATGCCGGTGCTGGAGGTCTGGAAGGCAAAGCAATCGATCGTAATGAAGCGATCGATGGCTTCGGGCTATGCGGGCGTAGACAACCCGCTGTTCTACAAGGAGAACAACCGCATGCTGTTTGGCGATGCCAAGAAGATGCTGGATGAGGCGCTGGGAGCGCTCAAGGGCTGAACAGCAGGCCTGCTTCGTTCCAATATGTGCGTATCGTAAGAACAAGCGGGCCATGCATTTCTGGAGCGAGCGTTGTGGGCGGACGTCTGGCCAGCGCGATGAGCGCTTGGTTGTGACGCTTGCTGGATCTTGCGCGTGTAGGAGGCGCGTGAGATCGGTTCTCGCAAGGCCGCAAACGCAGAGAGAAACAAGGCTCGTTTGAGCACCTTGTTGCCGCGCCTGGAGGGGTGTTCACCTAGGATGGACGAGCCTGAGCGCCGGGGGACCGGCGCGACCGCGCTTAGCGCGCGTCGATGGCCAGATTCAGATGAAAACGGTGGGTCAAGATTCGATGGAAATCAACAGACGAACCAACGGCAGCCCCGTCCCGACACAGCTTTGCCTGCGAATTTCTAGCCCAGTTCGCTAAAATTTGTACGAGACCGTGAGAAAGGTCATAAGCGGGCGAATTCGCAACTTGGTTTGACTGACGATAACCGTGCCATTCGCCGTGCGCCCGGTAAGGGTCACATTGGTGTCGGTCGGGACGTACATAAGTGAAGCGCCGGCCGACCAATGCTTGCTGATTCGATAGTCGAATCCGGCTTGAAAAGCGGGATTCCACGAGCTCGACGCTGAGGCCGTTGCTGAACTGCCGGGTCCGAAGATTTCCGTAACGAATGTGCCGTTCGTGACTTGCGCGTTGGTAAACCACGTGTAGTTCACGCCGACGCCAACGAACGGACGAAAGCGATCCACCGACTCACCAAAGTGATAACGCACCGTCAGTTCGGGCGCCCACGTTCGCGCATTACCCAGTACTCCATAGTTGTGGAGCGTCCCCCGGCCTTCTACTTCTGTCTTGGCCGGAAAGCCTCCCAGAAACGCCAATCCGATGTGATCGGTAAAGTAATGCTCGATCAAAAATCCGACGGTATCAGCACTACGGGAACCCAAACCAGAACCTGACTGGACCTCGTGCACGGACATCCCACCGATGCTTGTCACGGTTAAGGGATCGCTGCCAGTTTGGGGAGTGCCGTGCACCCATCCTATACTCAGGACGTTATCGCCCGCACTCTGCGCGTACGCGCCATTGCTGACTGCACCAACCAATAGCGCGCCACCCAGGCCCATGGCCCGGACACATCTCCATCGCTTCATCCTGTCTCCATATATTAGTTTTAGTCGCGACGCTTTCTTTTGTTGTTCGTACGCGATTGCCAATTCATGTTGGACGTTCCGGACATATGGCCCGCACCCGCACGAACTGTGAAGAAACTGTATGCTGCAGATACGGAATAGGCCCCTCCCAGGAAGGGTGGGGCCGGTAGGAGACAACCCAATTTGAAGGAATTGAGCACGGCACTCGAGTGCGTTCGACGCCGTCTCAGAAGGCAGCGCAACACCCGATGAAGGGCCAGCCAATGTGAAAAGATGGCGAACGCTGATCGTCAGCGCCCCTTACTTGGCGGTCGTGTCGACGATACCGAGCAAGTGAGCGCGCTTGACAGCGTGAGCGCGATTACCGGCGTCAAGCTTCGCGAAGATGTTCTTGACGTGCCACTTCACAGTTCCTGCGCCGATATCGAGGGCGAAGGCGATCTCCTTGTTGGACATGTTCGCCGCCATCAGCCCCAAAATCTCACGCTCCTTAGACGTCAGCAGAGCGTCGGCATAGGCCCCACTGCGCTTTGCCGTTTTGTCGACTTCCTTTTTGAGGGGCTGCTCGGAGACGGGGTGCTCGGGCGCAGAAAGCGCGTGGAGCAAATCGCTCACACGAAAGTCGGTCTGCTGGGAAATTTCTCTGAGACCAATCAACGCATCCGGATGAGTCTCCAACAGCGTGCGGACCATGCCGCTGGCTCTCGCCAAGCTCAGCGACTCCCGGAACAGATCCGACACATCGATTTTCGTACTATGTTGCAGGGCGACCGCACGCAACAATCTAATCTCGACGCTGTCGCGTCCGAGCCCCATCAGGTCAGCGCATCTGGCTGCACTTGTCAGATGCTCGACCGCTTGCGTCCACTCGCGCAACATCAGCGCTTGATAGGCGAAAGCCCGACGCTCGTGGAGCGTGACCCATGGTTCGATTGCCGGGCGATTCGCGACGTGCGGCCCTTGGCAAATGGCCTCGAGCTTCCGACTTAATCTTGCGACCGTTTCTGGACGACATGCCCGAGTATGCAGCCGGATCTGCTCGCAGAGGCCGGAGATCTGCAGCCGCGGCATGCTACGCGCTTCGCCCAAAACGATCATTGAATCCAGGTATTCAAGCGCACGAGGTTCCTGTCCGGCATTCACGGCAAGCCGTGCCAGGGCGAGATAGGCGAGCATGATCGCTTCCGGAACCCCTGCCCGCTCTATGACGTCAAGTCGGTAAGAAAGAATGGCTTGCGGTTCCTGCGCGCCGCCCATCTCCCACAGCGTTGCGGCAAGGACGGCTGCCATCATGCATGCAATCGGATTACGGCGGCCCATATCCTGCTCGCAACGCGTGAGAGCCGCGCGCAGATGTTGCTCAGCCATGCGAAACTGACCTTCCCATAAGTACGCCAATCCGACCCCGAACGCCGCGAACCCGCTCGAATAGTCTTCAGCGTCGCTGGATACCGATTTTGCGACCTGGGTCCACATGTGCCGCGCCTTGCCGATCTCGTATTGCTGGAAGCTCAGCGAGCCGAGTACGTTCTTGAAAATGCGCTCGGTTTTCTCGTCAAGCTCCGGTGGAGCCTGGACGATCCACGGATCGATCGATTGCCGAAAGCGTTCTGGTTGATCGTCGAAGTTGGCGGCCACGGCGGAGATGAGCGTCGCCTCGAATCGTTGCCCACCATCGCCCCCGCGCTCCGACACGATGTAATCGATGATCCGCTCGGCTTCGCCTCGCCTGTTGGTCACCGCGAGGCACCACGCCGCGGCCGTCCACAAGGATTGTCGCCGCTTAAGCTCCCCCGCCGGAAGCCTGTCGATCCATTTCAGGACCTCCGATATGTTCCCGCGGTACCCGATCTGATAGAGCGTTCGTTCAGCCAGCGCATATGCCTCGTCGTCCTGCCCTGCGAGTAATGCGTGCCGCGCCGCTTCCTCATATAACTGATGCTCGCCCAACCACTTGCAAGCTTGTTCGGAAATGCGGCGTCGCTCCTCGGCCGACAGCGAATCGAACCGTGTCAGGAGAAAGTCGCGTGCGAGACCATGCATACGCATCCACTGCGAACCTTCCGCACGAAGGAACACTGGGGTATCCCGCTCCAGACGCCCTAGCAGATCGGCCACGTCGTAGGCCGAAAACACGGCTGCACAGAGCGCGGGGTGAATCAAGTCGAAGATCGAAATTCGCGTCAGGAATCCGCACAAATCCGGCGCGAGCCTGTCGATAAGATTTTCGACGAAGTACCGCTGGATATCTCCGGCGCGAGCGGATATGCCACGGATTGCGGCCTGTACGTCGAGACTCTTTCTCAGCGTGGCGATGACGAGTTGGAGGCCGAGCGGCCATCCCTCAGTCTGCTCATGTAGTCGCCCCGCCCCCTCGATGCTGACCTTGTCGCCGAAGTGTTTGGCGATGACGGAGATTGTTTCGTCGTAGGTGAACGACAAGTCGCCACTGGAAATGCGGGCAACAATGTTCTGGTCGGCGATTTCCGGAATATCCAACACAGTACCCGACCGTGAACTCACGATGACCTGGAAATTGGCGGGTGCATTGCGAATCAGGTAGCCCAACGCCTCGTGTAGCCGATCGCCGCGAGCCCGCTCAACGTTGTCGATGATGGCAACGACGTCGAAAGGAAGATTGGAAATCTGCGCGAGCAATTCCGTCAGCACCTCGATGCCAGAGTCCTGGCCGCGAAACCCGCTGAGGAATGCAGACTCCCCTCCCCGCTGGGCTTTCACACTTGCTAGCATACCGCCTATGGCTCGCGCGACACGCAACGCGTCATCGTATTCGTCGGCCGTCAGCCAGACGACAACAGCGCCTCGTGCCTGAGCACTGCGCCGCCATTGGGTCAGCAATGAAGTCTTTCCGAAACCCGCCGGCGCCTGAACGAAAATTGCCGGCTTGTGCGATACCCCCATACGATCCAGCGACAGCCGCGCACGCGGAACCAGGACATCGCTCATGCGCGGCGGTGTCGTCTTTAAGACGAGTTGCGGATCGAGTCTCTCAGAGCCCATTCTCGTCGAGACAGAATCGGATGCGAACATGTAACTTTGCCAAGAGACAACGGCGCTATCCATTGGAACATCCCCGTATATCGGACTCCTGCCCTCTCCCCCGTCCCTCTCACATAAATGTGAAAGGGCAGACAACACTCGCGGTTTTGGCCGTTCAGTAAGGCAACCCCACATAGTTCTCCGCCAGCACGCGGCACGCCGCTTCCGATCCAACCACGTAATCGAGCTCGGCCCGCTGCATGCGCAGCGAGAACGGATCCGCATCCGGGAAGCGATGCATCAGCGAAGTCAGCCACCATGAAAAGCGCTCGGCCTTCCAGATGCGGCGCAGGCAGCGCGCCGAGTAGGCGTCCAGCTCGCGCTGGTCGTCATGGCGGTACGCGGCAATCAGCCCGTCGGCCAGGGTCAGCACGTCGCTGGCGGCCAGGTTCAACCCCTTGGCGCCGGTGGGCGGCACGATATGCGCGGCATCGCCGGCCAGGAACAGGTTGCCGAAGCGCATCGGCTCGCACACAAAGCTGCGCAGCGGCGCGATGCTTTTCTCGATGCCCGGCCCCGTCACCAGCGACTGCGCCGACTGCGGATCGAGGCGGCGGCGCAGTTCGTCCCAGAAGCGTTCATCGGACCAGTCCTCCACCCGCTCGCTCGACGGCACCTGTACGTAGTAGCGGCTGCGCGTGCGCGAGCGCATGCTGCACAGCGCAAAGCCGCGTTCGTGGCTGGCGTAGACCAGTTCATCCGCCACCGGCGGCGTGTCCGACAGCATGCCGAGCCAGCCGAACGGATAGACGCGCTCGAAGATCTGCGTGGCGGCGCGCGGCACGCTCTGGCGGCTGACACCGTGGAAGCCGTCGCAGCCGGCAATGTAGTCGCAGTGGATCTCGTGTGCCACGCCGTCCTTTTGGTAGCGGACCACCGGCCTTGCGCCATCGAAGTCATGCAGGCTGACTTCCTGCGCGTCGTAGATGGTGGCGATGCCCGCGTCCTGCCGTGCCGCCATCAGGTCGCGCGTGACCTCGGTCTGGCCGTAGACGGTCACGCTGCGGCCCACCAGCGCATGCAGGTTGATGTGATGCCGCTGGCCATCGAACGACAGCGCGATGCCGTCGTGTACCAGCCCTTCCTGATGCAGCCGCGCCGCCACGCCCGCGCGTTCCAGCGCATCGACGGTCACGCTCTCGAGAATGCCGGCGCGGATGCGCCCCAGCACGTATTCCGGGCCGCGTTGCTCGACGATGATGTTGTCGATGCCCGCCCTGGCCAGCAACTGGCCGAGCAGCAGGCCGGCGGGGCCGGCGCCGATGATGGCAACCTGGGTGCGCATGTTTTGTCTCCTTGTCCGTATCGATCTTCTGGCGCTAACGATAGTTGCGGCACGCCCGCCACGGAATGGACAGACCGAACCAATGACAGGACAATCGGAACATTGCTGGTAAACACTGATGCCCCCCGTGAGACCTGTCCCGAGCTACGCCCTGTACGGCGTGAATTCGTCCGAGCCGCTGTCGGACCAGCTGCATTTCGAGTCGATTGCCGCCCGCAGCGGCCTGCACGGGTGGGAGATCAAACCCCACCGGCAGGAGCGCTTCCTGCAAATTCTGTACATCCACGCGAGCGGCGGCGAAGCCCTGCTCGAAGAGCGCCGCGAGCCGCTGCGCAGCGGCTCTCTGGTGACGATGCCGCCGCGGCACATCCACGGCTTCGTGTTTACGCCGGACACCGACGGCATGGTCGTCACCATGACCGACAGCCACCTGCGCACGCTGCTGGCGGGCGTGCCGGATGCGCTGCCGCTGTTCGAGCACCCGCGCCATGACCGCGTGCGGCGCGGCCATGCGCTGGCGGGTGCGCTGGCGCTGTTCCGCGGGGAAATGGAAGCCGTGTCGGCCTGGCGCGGGGCGTCGCTGTCGGCGCTGCTGACGCTGGTGCTGACCGGCATCGCGCGGCTGGCCAATGCCGACCAGCCGGCCGCCGCGCGCAGCAGCAGCCGCCCGGCGCGGCACTTCCAGCACTTCCAGCAACTGCTGGAATCGGACTACCGCGAGCACAAGGAGATCGGCTACTACGCCGGCGCGATCGGCATCACGCCCACGCAGCTCAACCGCGTGTGCCGCCAGGCCTCGGGCCAGTCAGCGCTGCAGATGATCCACGCGCGCGTGCTCGCCGAAGCGCAGCGCGACCTGCTCTTCAGCGATCTGGAAATCAAGCACATCGCGCTGTCGCTCGGGTTCGCCGATGCGGCGTATTTCTCGCGCTTCTTCGCGCGGCTGGTGGGACAGGCGCCCACGGAGTTCCGGCAATCTGGGCGGGCGCGGCTGCCGGCGTTCGCGGTGCAGCCGGCCCGGGAGCCGGCCGGCTGATTGCTCAGGCTAGCTTATCCATCTCGGCGAAGACCTCTTCGGCCATGTGGAACGCCGAATTCGCCGAACCTGAACCCACGAAGTGGACAGGACAATTTGAGCGTCTGGATACGGTGCCAGAGTCTCTTCAAGGATCGGGGCCCACATGAATAGTGTTCCTGTCGCGCGAAGCTCGGGACGGCCTTTCACCAAGTAAGCGGCGTCCGGATGCAACACACCGTCGTAGTCCAAAAACACAATCATCGCCGCCCGGGCTTTCTCTGACACGGAGTCGCGCAGGCCTTGGTTCCTCTGCGGGGCTGATTTAAGGCAAGTCCTTCTCTCTGGCGCCCGCAATCCCACCCGTCGGCGCCACCTTAAGTTTTCTTCAGCACCGTTTTGGTTCGCCGCCACGGCTTCTCGCCCAGCGCTGATTACGTCTCTTTGTAAGAACTTAATTCGCTTGTAAGAACTTAATTTGCTTGTAAGGACTTAATTAGCACCGCTCACCTCGCCCCTGCGTAGCCCTATACTCCGCATCAAACCCTTCACCCCACCCCAAACCATGGATTACACCCCCGGCATCAGCCACCTCGCCAGCCTGCTCGCCGACCCCGGCCGTGCCGCCATGCTGTGGGCGCTGATGGATGGCAGCGCCCGGCCCGCCGGCGAGCTGGCGTTGATTGCCGGCCTGTCGGCGTCTTCGACCAGCGGGCATCTGGCGCGCTTGTCCGAAGGCGGCCTGCTGGTGGCGGAGACGCGCGGGCGCAACCGCTACTACCGGCTGGCGGCGCCGGAGATCGGCGTGGCGATCGAGGCGCTGGCGTCGGCGTCGCTGGCGAGCCAGCCGCCGCGGCTGCGGGCGGTGCCGGTGTCGCGCACGGCGCCGCCGGCGCTGCGCCAGGCGCGCACCTGCTATGACCATCTGGCGGGCGAGCTGGCGGTGGGGCTGTTCGAGCGCATGACGCAGGCGCGCTGGCTGGTGCTGGACGGGCCGCGGGTCGAGCTCGGCGGCGACGGCGCGCAGGCGCTGGCGCGGCTGGGCGTGGATGTGGACGCGGCGCGCCGCAAGCGGCGGCAGTTTGCCTGCACCTGTCCGGACTGGAGCGAGCGCAAGCCACACCTGGGCGGCGCGCTGGGCGCGGCGCTGCTGGGCAGCCTGCTGGCGCGCGGCTGGGTCGAGCCGACGCGCACCTCGCGCGCGCTGCGCGTGACACCGGCGGGCCAACGCGAGATCATCCGCATCGCGGCCTAGCGCGCCGCGGCAACAGGAGAAAAAACATGGCCACACCGCTGGACGACGACACGCAGGACGCGATCGCGCGTTTCTTCGCCCTGATCAACCTTGGCGACAGCGCCCAGACCTCGGCCCAGATGGCGATGTTCGAGGATGCCCTGCTCGATGCCGAGGACGACGACACCGAGGGACCGGAACTGCTGTGGGTGATCCGCGAGGTCATCGACTGGCAGTCCGGGTTCTTTGTCGACTGGAAGGACGCGCAGTCCTTTATCGGCTGCCTGACCCAGCTGTGCGAGCGCATGGACCTGGAGCTAGACTGGGGCACCGACGACCCCGAGGACGAAGCCTTCCTGGAGAGCACCAGCGTGCCGGAACTGATGGAGCTGGCGCACAACCAGCTGCGCGTGGCCGGCTATACGCTGTGGAACTGGGATACCGGCGGCGACGCCTACGCCGGCTGGATCACGCGCAGCGAGGATGATGAAGAAATGCTGGACCTGGCCGAGATCCTGCGCTTCGAGGTGCGGCCCGCCGATCAGCCTTACTGAACGCCGGCCGGCGCGGGCACCACGCCCGCACCGGCCGCGCCGTGCGCCTAGTCGAACAGGATCACCGAGCGCGCCAGTTCGCCGCGGCGCAGTTCGTCGAAGGCATCGTTGATGCGTTCCAGCGGCAGCCGCTGCGCGATCAGCTCGTCCAGGTGCAGGCGGCCGGCCATGTAGAAATCCACCATGCGCGGCATGTCCACCGGGAAGCGGTTGGAGCCCATCAGCGAGCCCTGGATGCGTTTCTCGCCGAGGAAGTCGCTGCCTTTCAGCTCGATCTTGACGCCGGGCGCGATCATGCCGATGACCGTGGCAGTGCCGCCGCGGCGCAGCATGGCAAAGGCCTGCTCGGTGGTTTCCTTCAGGCCGATGGCCTCGAAGGCATGGTGCACGCCGCCGCCGGTAAGCGTGCGCACGGCGTCCAGCACGTTGCCCTCGCTGGCGTCGATCACGTCGGTCGCGCCGAACTTGCGGGCGAGCTCGAGCTTGCCGGGCACCCGGTCGATGGCGATGATGCGGCCCGCACCGGCGATGGCGGCGCTGTTGACCGTGGCCAGGCCGATGCCGCCGCAGCCGATCACGGCGACGGTCTCGCCCGGCTGCACCCTGGCGGTATGGATCACCGCGCCCATGCCGGTGGTGACCGCGCAGCCGATCAGCGCGGCACGGTCCAGCGGCATGTCGCGCCGGATCGCCACCAGCGCGTGCTCATGGATCAGCATCTGCTCGGCGAAGGCCGACAGGTTCAGGAACTGGTGCATGGCGTTGCCATGGGCGGCCTGCAGGCGCGGCGCCTCGTCTTCGCGGCGGCGGGTATCGGGCTCGGTGCACAGCGACAGGTGGCCGGTCAGGCAATGCTCGCAATGGCCGCAGTAGGCCGACAGGCAGGTGATCACGTGGTCGCCGGGCTTGACGGTGCGGACTTCGGAGCCGACCTGCTCGACCACGCCCGCGGCCTCGTGACCCGGGATGGTAGGAACGGGATGCGGGTAGGCGCCGTCGACGAAGTGCAGGTCCGAGTGGCACACGCCGACGGCGGCGGTGCGCACCAGCACTTCGCGCGGTCCGGGCTTGCCGATGGCCACGTCTTCGATCACCAGCGGCGTCCTGGGTTGATGCAGCACTGCAGCTTTCATGGAATTCCTCCGGAGGGGAGCTACGGTGCCGGAAAAAATACCCCCAAACCGAGGTTCAGGAAAGCCGCGGGCTGCCTACCGCGCCCGTTTTAAAGCTTCTCCTTGATCGGCAGCACGCGCAGCACGCCGATTCCCAGATGTTGCAGCGGGCCCATGCCGGGCTCGCGGTCGTAGACCACCAGCTGCCCCTGCTCGCGCGTGGTCCAGGTCAGGCGCGGGTTGCTGCCGTCGCCATCGGTCTGCAGCCCGACGCGGTAAGCCATGTCGAGCAGGCCGTCTTCGGTGGACCGGGTCATGCGCTCGGCCAGCGTCGGGCTGTCGAGCACCACGCCCATCTCGGTATTCAGCTTGGCCGAGCGCGGATCCATGTTGAGCGAGCCGATAAAGACCAGGCGCCGGTCGACGATGTAGTTCTTGGCGTGCAGGCTGGCCCGGCTGGACGACAGCCACGCGCGCGAGCGCGAGCCGCGCGCGGCCTTGCCGCGGTTGGCCAGTTCGGCATAGGCACTGGGCTTGAGCTCGTACAGCTCGATGCCGGCAGCCACCAGCGCCTGGCGGTGCGGCGCGTAGCCCGCGTGTACCGGGCTGACGTCGGTGGCTGCGAACGAGTTGGTCAGGATGCGCACGCGGATGCCGCGCCGCGCCAGCGCGATCAGCCAGGCTTCGCCGTCGTCGTCGGGCACGAAGTAGGGCGAGATCAGCAGCACCTCTTTCTGCGCGCTGCTGATCATCTTCTCCAGCCGGGCGGTGGCGTGGCCCGGGTCGTCGTGGGTCTGGTGGGTGATCTTGGCCGCCTTGTCGGACACCACCACGGCCTTGCCGTAGTAGCCAGGCATATGGCCGCTCTCGATCCCCCTGGCCAGGCCCGAGTCCAGCAGCTCCTGCACGTAGGGGCTGGCCACGGCCTGGTCGCCGCGCGCCTCCAGCCGCTTGCGCAGGCTGCGCATTTCCACCGGCGCTTCCTTGCCGGCGGGGATCAGCGCCACCACGGGATAGGAAGACGCGTCGTTCCAGTATTCGTCGAACACCGCGGACACCTGCGGCACCGCCGGCCCGGCCACCAGCACGTCGAGGTCGCTGAAGTCCATGTCGGTGCGCGCCGAGAAATACGCGTCGCCGACATTGCGCCCGCCCAGCAGCGTGATCTGGTTGTCCACCGTCATCGTCTTGTTGTGCATGCGCCGGTCCAGCCGGTTGAAGCTCACCAGCAGTTCCAGCCAGCGCAAGCTGCGGTTGGCAAACGGGTTGAACAGCCGCACTTCGATATTGGGATGCGAATCGATCGCCGACAGCACCTTGTCGAGGCCGCCGGTATGCAGGTCGTCGAGCAGCATGCGCACGCGCACGCCGCGGTCGGCCGCGTCCAGGATGTCGCCCAGCACGGCCGCGCCGGTGCCGGTGGGCTCGAAGATATAGGTCTGCAGGTCCAGGCTGCGCTGCGCCGCACGGGCCATCGCCAGCCGCGCGGCCAGCGCATCGGGTCCGGACTGCAGCGGGTAGAACAGCGACTCGCCCGGGCGCTTGGCCAGTCGCGGCGCCAGCACCTTGCCGAGCGGTGTGTCACTGGTGTTGGCCGGTGCGGTCGACGGGGTGCGCTCCGCCTGTGCCGGCAGGCTGGCGCAGCCGCCCAGCACCGCGGTGCCGATCAGGCCGGCCAGCGCGATCGCGGCCAGGCGGGTCGCGCGCCGGCACCAGCCGGCGCCGGCACGCGCCGCGGCGACCGGCCGCCGGGCGTCGAACGGAACATGGCTGTGCGTCTGGAACATCCGTCAGTCTCCCTGCGCCGGTGAATGAAGGAACGGGGATGGGGCGATGGGCTGATGGGCCGGGTCCTCGCACCGGCCGGCGTGCAGCGCCTGCTACCTCGCAAGATATACCCCGCGCGCCGGCCCCGGCAGCGGTGCCATTCCTGTCCGCGCCGGGAGTTTGTCCTACACCGCAACGTGGGCGTCGGGCGGGCCGGGCGCGGGACGACATCCGGCGGCGAGTGCGGCACTTGACGCAGGGCGCCCGTGCCGGGCAGGCGGCAGCGGCTTTCCCTGCACAGCGATTTCTCTTATGATGCCGCCCAATATACCGGCCGGTAGCACCGGGAGGAGGCCCTGCGGCATGTGTCGCCGCCCGCGCGGCTGGCGGCTTGGCGCAGCTTGCGGCCGCCCGGCGATGCCGGCATAGTTGCGCGCCTTAGCGCCCCTTTGCGTCCCTTCGTGGCTTGTCCCGCACGGCGCGCGCCCAGATCGGATTCCGATGTCGACACAACCCTCCCAGCCTTCCTCCGCCGGCGCCTCCGCGCCCACGCTGCGCCGCACCCTGCGCGCCCGCCATCTCACCATGATCGCCATCGGCGGCTCGATCGGCACCGGGCTGTTCGTGGCCTCGGGCGCCACCATCGCGCAGGCCGGGCCCGGCGGCGCGCTGGCCGCCTACATCCTGATCGGCGCGATGGTCTATTTCCTGATGACCAGCCTGGGCGAGCTGGCGGCCTATATGCCGGTGTCGGGCTCGTTCGCTACCTATGGCGCGCGCTATGTCGACGAGGGCTTCGGCTTCGCGCTGGGCTGGAACTACTGGTACAACTGGGCCGTGACCATCGCGGTGGAGCTGGCCGCGGCGCAGCTGGTGATGCAGTACTGGTTCCCCGACACGCCCGGCGTGCTGTGGAGCGCGCTGTTCCTGGGCCTGATGTTCGCGCTCAATGCGATCTCGGTGCGCGGCTTCGGCGAGGCCGAATACTGGTGCGCGCTGGTCAAGGTGGTGACGGTGGTGGCCTTTATCGGCATCGGCACGCTGATGATCTTCGGCATCCTGCGCGGCGACATGGCGGCCAGCCACGGCCTGGCCAACCTGACCACCGGCGATGCGCCCTTCGTCGGCGGGCTGCCCGCGCTGATCGGCGTGGCCATGATCGCCGGCTTCTCGTTCCAGGGGACCGAGCTGATCGGCGTCGCCGCCGGCGAATCGGCCGATCCGGCGAAGAACATCCCGCGCGCCGTGCGCCAGGTGTTCTGGCGCATCCTGCTGTTCTATGTGCTGGCGATCCTGATCATCGGCATCCTGATTCCCTACACCGACCCCAGCCTGCTCAAGAGCGACGTGCAGACCGTGGGCGTAAGCCCGTTCACGCTGGTGTTCCGCCATGCGGGCCTGGCCTTTGCCGCCGGCGTGATGAACGCGGTGATCCTGACCGCGGTGCTGTCGGCGGGCAACTCCGGCATGTATGCGTCGACCCGCATGCTGTACAACCTGGCCACCGAGGGCCGCGCGCCGCGCGTGTTTGCCCGGCTGACGCGCAACGGCGTGCCGCTGGTGGCGCTGCTGGCCACGACCGCGGTCGGCGCGTTGTGCTTCTTGACCTCGCTGTTCGAAAGCAAGTCGGTGTACCTGTGGCTGCTGAACCTGTCGGGCATGACGGGCTTCATCGCCTGGCTGGGCATCGCCGTCAGCCATTACCGCTTCCGCAAGGGCTTTGTCGCGCAGGGGCATGACCTGAACCGGCTGCCGTATCGCTCGCCGTTCTTTCCCTACGGGCCGATCTTTGCCTTCGCGCTGTGCCTGGTCGTGACGCTGGGCCAGAACTACCAGGCCTTTACCAGCGGCAAGATCGACTGGGTCAGCGTGGCCGCTACCTACATCGGCATTCCGATCTTCCTGCTGATCTGGCTGGGCTACCGCATCGCGCGCAAGACGCGCTTCGTGCCCTATGCCGAAATGAAATTCCCCGCGCTGCCGGCCCGCGATGCCGCCGTAACGCGCTCCGCCGTGCCGGCGGCCGGTGAATAGGCGCCGTTCCCGGGCGCCTGGCAATCCGCAGTCACAAGCAAAAAAGCACAACAACAAGGAGCATCGCTTTGAAGAAAGCAATCCGCATCAGCCTGCTGGCGCTTGGCGCCGGCATGGCCCTGGGCCTGCCCGCGCACGCCGCGCCCACGCTGGTGGAATCGGTGCAGGGCTATACCCTGCAGCAGGACAAGGTCACCCGCTTCACCGGGCTGGTATTCGACCAGGGCAAGGTGCTGGCCACCGGCGACGCCGCGGCCCTGCGTGCGCAGTATCCGGGCGCGCAGCGCATCGACGGCCAGGGCAAGACCCTGCTGCCGGGCCTGATCGATGCCCACGGCCACGTGTTCCGCCTGGGCTTCAAGACCACCGAGATCTCGCTGTCGGGCACGCGCACGCTGGCCGAGGCGCAGGGCATGATCCGCGCCTATGGCGACAAGAACCCGCAGCGCAAGTGGCTGCTGGGCTATGGCTGGAACCAGGTGAACTGGAAGCTGGGCCGCTTCCCGACCGCGGCCGAGCTCGACGCCGCGGTGTCGGACCGCCCGGTGCGGCTGGTGCGCGTCGACGGCCACGCCGCGTGGCTGAACACCAAGGCACTGCAGGCCGCCGGCATCACGCGCGACACCAGGGATCCGGCCGGCGGGCGCATCGAGCGCGATGCCAGCGGCAACCCCACCGGCGTGCTGGTCGACAAGGCCATGGCGCTGGTCAACAACGTGATCCCGCCGTACAGCGACGACGACCGCCGCGCCGCGCTGGCCGCTGCGCTGGCGCACATGAACGCGCTCGGCCTGACCGCCGCCGGCGACGCCGGCGTGACCGTTGCCGAAGACCGCATCTACCGCGAGTTCGCCGACCAGGGCAAGCTGACCACCCGCATCTACGGCATGATCCGCGACACCGGCGACGACTTCAAGGCGCTGTCGGCCAAGGGGCCGCTGTCGGGCTACGGCAACGACCGCTACTACCTGCGCGCGGTCAAGCTGTACGGCGACGGCGCCCTCGGCAGCCGCGGCGCGGCGCTGATGGCACCGTACTCGGACGACCATGTGCACAGCGGCCTGCTGTTCATGAGCGATGCCGCGATGCAGGCCGCGGTCAAGACCGCGATCAAGGCCGGCTACCAGGTCAATATCCACGCCATCGGCGACGCCACCAACCACCAGGTGCTGGACGCCATGGAAGCCGCGTACAAGGACGTGGGCGGGCGCGAGCTGCGCAACCGCGTCGAGCACGCACAGGTGATCGCGCTGCCGGACATCCCGCGCTTCAAGTCGCTCGACCTGATCGCGTCGATGCAGCCCACGCACGCGACCAGCGACATGAACATGGCCGAAGACCGTGTCGGCAAGGACCGCATCAAGGGCGCCTACGCCTGGCAGACGCTGCTCAGGCAAGGCACCGTGATCGCGGGCGGTTCGGACTTCCCGGTGGAATCGGCCAACCCGTTCTACGGCCTGCACGCGGCGGTCACCCGCACCGACCATGAAGGCCGTCCGATCAAGGGCTGGCATGCGGAGGAAGCCATGACCCTGCCCCAGGCCTTCCGCGCCTTCACGCTGGACGCGGCCTACGCCCAGCACCAGGAGAAGACGCTGGGCTCGCTCGAGCCGGGCAAGTGGGCGGACTTTATCCTGGTCGACCAGGACCTGTTCAAGGTCAAGCCCGCCGATATCTGGAAGACGCAGGTGCTGCAGACGTGGGTGGCCGGCGAGCGCGTGTACGCGAAGGACGGCAAGCAGTAAGCAGCAGCACGGCGCCGGGGTTCTTGCCCGCGCGGGCAGGCGGCGTGGTGACAAGCGCGGCACCGGTCAGGTGCCGCGTTTTTTTGGCCCGGGTTCGGCGCGCTAGAACTTCACCAGCAGGCCGACCCGCGCCAGCGTCTGCGACCGGTTGCTGGCCGCACCATCCGGCTGCAACAGGCCATTGATCCACGCACGCGTGACCGGTCCATCGCCACTGGCCCGCTGGTAGATGCCTTCGACATATGCGGTGGTGCGCCTGGAAAAATGGTATTGCAGCGCCGCGGCGACCTGGTGCGCCTTGTTGTTCTGCAGCGCTTCATTGCCCTGCATGTAGGCATAGTCCAGTCCGGCCGCCCACGGCCCGGAGATGTTCCACAGCGCGCCGGCCTTGTACACGTTGATCCTGGCCCCTGTCGCGGTGTTCCGGGTGTTGGTGTAGAGCAGCATCGCCAGCACCGACGGGAACTGGTAGTGCGCCCCCACGCCCACGTTGCGGATGCTGTCGTGGCCATTGCCGAGCTGCGGGTATTTGACGTCCACGTAGGCCGCGCCCACCCCGAGCGGGCCGTTCTCGTAGTTGGCGCCGAAGCTCATGGTGGCGTTCGATGCCACCGATCCGGGCGTCTCGCCGAACCCGTACAGCGCGCCGAAGCTGAAGTGGCTGATCTCGGGCGAGCGGTACTTGACCGAGTCGGCGACGCGCGTGGCGCCCGCCATGCGGTCGAAGTCGAACGAGCCGGTCGGGTTGTTCGGCACGCCCAGTGCCGAGAAGGGGCCTTGCCGGAAATCGTAGAGGCCGCCGAACAGGAAGGCGCCGTCAAAGCGCCGGACCGTCAGCGACTCGAACATGAAGTCATACTGGTTGCCCACGGTCAGCGTGCCGAACTTCTCGCTGGACAAGCCGACCAGCGCGGTGCGGTTGAAGATCTGCCCTGCACCGGGAATGGTGCTGCCGTCGCTCAGCTCGAACTGCGAAGTCAGCTCGAACAGCGCCTTGGTGCCGCCGCCCAGGTCTTCGGTGCCCTTGAAGGTCAGCAGGTTGGGCGCGAGCACGCCGCTGTCGAGCAGCGTGGCAGCGCCGCCGTGCTGGTTGTTGACGTAGGTGATGCCCCCGTCGATCACGCCCGACAGGGTGACGCTGCTCTGCGCGCTTGCCAGCGCGGGCAGCATGGCGGCGACCAGGCACGCTGGCAGTGCCGTCGATGTCTTCATGTTTCCTCCGGATTCTATTTTTTTGGTTCTGATGCTTGCTGGTGCCGTGCCGCGCTACGAGGCGACCTCGCGCGCGGACGGCGGCTGCGGCGTGCCATGGACCGTTACCGTGCCGGACACGCCGGCTTGCGGCGAGGCGGCGTGCGCCGGACCCGGGTCCGTGAACACCACCCGCCTTCCTACCGGAAACAACTGCAGGCCGAAGCGCTTCGACACATAGCCCCAGATGCCCTGGGGGAAGTAAAGCGCAACGACGATCGCCACGACGCCCAGCCCGATCAGGTACCAGGTGCCGTAGTCCGACAGGAACTTGTTCAGCACGAAGAAGATCAGCGCGCCGATGATGGGACCCTCGAGCGTGCCGATGCCGCCGATCAGCACGATGAAGATGCCGAACGCGGTCCAGTTGACCGAGAAGGCGGCATCGGGCGAGATCCGCAGGTTGCCCAGGAAGTAGAGCGCGCCGGCGAATGCGGTGCCGCCGGCGGCGACCAGGTACACGGTGAGCCGCGCCCGTCGCACATCCACACCCTGGCTGGCGGCGGCGACGGCGTTGTCGCGCATGGCGGCAAGGGCGAGCCCGGGCCTGGCGCGCAGGAACGCATAGAGCAAGGCAATGCCACCCACCACCGCGGCCAGCGCGAGCCACAGCGTCAATGACTCGCGCGTGGCGCGCGGAATGCCCTGCAGCGCCGTCAGGCTGGTGCCGGAGCCGCCGCCCAGTGCCGACACATTGGCCATGCCCAGCCGGAACACTTCGGCGATGACCCAGGTGCCCACCGCGAAATACCCGCCCTCCAGCCGGAACGCGATACGCGACACCGGCAGCGCCACCAGCACCGCCACCGCCGCGCCGAGCGGTACCGCCAGGAACGGCGACACGCCGCACACATTGGCCAGCACCAGCATGGCATAGCCGCCGATGCCGAAGAATGCCTGCTGGCCGATCGAGACCATGCCGCCGTAGCCCGCCAGCAGGTTCCACATCAGGGCAAACAGCAGGTAGGACGCCATCTGGGTGAAGTCGCGCATGGTATCGCGGCCGGCCCAGTAGGGCGCGCTGGCAACGGCAAGCGCCGCCAGCAGCAGCAACAGCAGCGCCACCCTGCTGGCGTACGTGCCGCGCTGCACCGTGAACGCGGGTTGGTCCGTCATGGCAGTCGTCACAGGATTTTCCATCTCGGTCCCCTATGCGGTCCTGGGCATGAAGCCCTGGGGTCTGGCAACCAGCACCGCGAGGAACATCACGTGTCCCAGCCAGATGCCCCAGCCAGGGTCGAAGTAAAAGCCGGCCTGCTGGGCCACGCCGAGCGCCATGCCGCCGAGCAAGGTGCCCCAGAACGAGCCCATGCCGCCGATGATCACGGCCTCGAAGGCGTAGAGCAGCAGGCCGGGTCCATCGGCCGGCGATACCGATGTACGCATCGCGTAGAGCGCCGCCGCCACCGCCACCAGCACGAAGGCGATGGCCATCGCCAGCGCATAGGTGCGGCGGTGCGAGACGCCCATCAGCTGCACCGCCTCGCGGTCGTCCGAGGTCGCGCGGAACGCGCGTCCGAGCGCGGTGCGGCCGAACAGCCACTGCAATGCCAGCGTGATGGCGACGGTGGCCGCGAGCGTCAGCAGCGGCAGGTAGCCCACGCTGATGCCGCCGGGCAGCAGCAGGCTCTGCGATTCGAAGCCACCGCTGGCGACCGAGCGCGGATCGGCCGAGAACAGCTCCTGCAGCACGTTCTGGATCACGATCGACAACCCGAAGGTCACCATCAGCGATGGCAGCGGATCGCGGCTGCTGACACGATTCAGCACCGTGTACTGCAACAGGTAGCCGGCAACGAATGCGATCACCACCAGCAGCACGATGGCGACCGCCAGCGGCAGCCTGGCGATGGCGGTCAGCGCGAACAGCAGGAACGCCAGCAGCACGATGAAATCGCCGTGGGCGATATTGGTCAGCCGCATCACGCCGAACACCAGCGACTGGCCCATGGCGAAGAGTGCGTAGAGCGCGCCGAGCAGCACGCCCTGGATCAGGATATTGAGTAGCGTGTTCATGCCTCGACTCCAAAGTACGCCTGTGCGATGGCAGCGTCCGACACTTCCGCGGAGGCGCCGGCGAGCGAGACCCGGCCCTCCTGGAAGCAGTAGAAGCGCGATGACACCTGCCGCGCCAGCCGCACGTCCTGCTCGACGATGATGGCGCTCATGCCACCGGCAACGATGGCCGGCAGCGCCGCGTAGATCTCGCGCACGATCACCGGCGCCAGCCCCAGCGAGAGCTCGTCGCACATCAACAGCGCGGGGTTGCTCATCAGCGCGCGGCCGATCGCGACCATCTGCTGCTGCCCGCCCGACAGCGCCGTGGCCGCGTGATGCCGGCGCTGGCGCAGCGCGGGAAACAGGTCAAGTACCGTGTCCAGGTTCCAGCGTCCGGGCCGGCCGCTCCAGGCGCCGATCAGCAGGTTCTCCTCGACGCTCAGGCTGCTGAACAGCCGCCGCCCCTCGGGCACCAGCGCGATGCCCTTGCCGACAATCTGCGCGGCAGGCATCCCGGCCATCGGCACGCCCTGGTACTGGATCTGGCCCGCGGTCGGCCGCAGCAAGCCGGCGATCGTCTTCAAGAAGGTGGATTTGCCGGCGCCGTTGGCGCCGATCAGCGCGACGACCTCGCCGGCGCCCACCTCGACATCGATGCCGAACAACGCCTGGAAGTCGCCATAGCCGGCGGCCAGGCGCGTGGTCTGCAACAGTGGCTGCATGGTCATGCCTCCAGTCCGAGATAGACGCGGCGGACTTCGGCGTCCTCCAGCACCGTGGCCGGCGCGCCTTCGGCGATCTTGCGGCCGAAGTTGATCACCAGCAGCCGGTCGGCCACGGCCAGCAGGGCATGCATGACATGCTCGATCCAGACGATGGTGATGCCGCTGGCCTTGACCTGCCGGATCTCGTCGATCAGCGCGTGGGTCTCGGCCTCGGTCAGGCCGCCCGCGATCTCGTCCAGCAACAGCAGCCGCGGCTGCGTCGCCAGCGCGCGCGCCAGCTCGAGCCGCTTGCGGTCCAGCAGCGTGAGGCCGCCCGCCAGCTGGTTGGCCTTCTTGCCGAGGCCGGTGCGCGCCAGCACCTGCACGCAAAGGTCGTAGGCTTCCTGTTCCCGACGGGCGCCGCCGAAGGTTGCGCCTACCAGCAGGTTCTCGAAGACCGTCATGCCGCCGAAGGGCCGCGGCACCTGGTAGGAGCGGCCGATGCCCGCGACGCAACGGCGGTGCGGCGGCAAGTGGGCGATGTCGGCGCCGTCAAACGAGACCTTGCCCGAGTCCGGGCGGAGGTCGCCGCTGATCAGGTTGAACAGCGTGGTCTTGCCGGCGCCGTTGGGACCGAGGATGCCGTAGGTCTCGCCCGGCCTGACGGCAAAGCTGATGTCGTCGGTGACCGTCAGCGCGCCAAAGCGCTTGGATACCCGCGCCAGTTCCAGAACGAAGCTCATGATGGTGTCTCCGCGGCGGACCGCATCAGCCGATGAGCTTGAGCGGGGCGCCGACCGGCACCGCGGGCGCGAACTGGTTGTTGACGATGACCAGGTCGAACTTGTGCTTCTGGCCCTTCACCCACTGGCCGCCGGCCAGCGGAGTCTTGGCCACGTTCTTCACCGGCCCCGTGCCCCATGCCACGTTGCCGACGATGGTGTCGAGCCGGGTCGCGGCCAGCGCGTCGCGCACGGCGAGATTGGAATCGATGTCCTTGGTACGCCTGAGCACGTCCACCGCAATCTCGAACAGCGCATGGGCGAAGCCGAGCGGTTGCGTCCATTGCTTGTTGGTGGCCTTCTCGTAGGCGCCGGCAAGCTGCTGCGCCGACTGCCCCGTCAGCGAAGACTTGAACGGATGCGACGGCGACCACCACACCTCCGTGGACAGCCCGTCGCCCAGATCGCCCAGCGCCTCGATCGCCCCGGGGAACAACAGCGCCTTGCCGATCGAGATGACCTTGGGGCGGAATCCCTGCTGGCGCGCCTGCACCAGGAAGTTCCTGGCATCCGGCGGAATCACCACGCCCGTGACGATCTGCGCGCCGGCCTGGCGGAAGGCGGCGATCTGCGCGGAGAAATCCTGCGTCATGCTCTGGAAGCGGCCCGGATCCCTGAGCGCGAAGCCCTTCAGGGACAGCACCGGAGGAAAGCCGACCTTGCCATCGCCCCAGGCATTGCCATCGCCGTCGTTGGGGAACAGTGCGCCGACCGACTTGTTGGTCTGCACCGATTGCCACATCGCGGTATAGACCCCGATCACATCCTCCAGGCCCCAGAAGAAGTGATAGGTAAAGTTGAAGCCCTTCTTCGGGTCGCCCTTGCGCCCGAAGAACCAGGGTTGCCATGGCACCACGGTCGACACGCACGGAGTCTCGTTCAGTTCGCAGGCATCGCACACGGGGTTGGCGGTCTCCGGCGTTCCGGAAACCAGCATGATGTCCACCTTGTCCTTCAGGATCAGGTCGCTCGCCACTTCACCGGCGCGGTTGGGGTTGGACTGGCTGTCCTTGACCACGATGCTGACGGGGAAGCGCTTGCCCCGGATCTCGATGCCGTCCTTCAACGCCGCCTGCATCTGCTGGACGATGAAGCGGTCGGCCTCGCCGAACGGTGCCAGCGGCCCGGTCTGCGGCGAGACGAAACCGATCTTCAGGGCGCGGCCGCCGGCCGCGCGTGCCAGCGGCGAAAGCCATGGCGTGGTGGCGGCCAGCGCGCCGCCCGCCGCGATTTGAACCAGGGTGCGGCGCCTGCGATGGAATGAGTGCTCGGCCATGGTGTCCTGTCTCCTGTCGTTGTTGTGAAAAAAACGCTCCCCGCGGCACCGGTGCAACCGCTGCCGTCCTGCAAGGCATTGCGCCTCTTGCTGCTTGTCGATGAATGGCGTGTGGCGCCGGGGCGGCTAGGCCGTCAGGGGGACCAGCATCGGACTTCGCCGTCGACCACCTGTACCGCGACCGGGGTCAGCGCGGCGCCGGCGCACGGTCCTTCGATGCAATGGCCGTCTTCGAAACGGAACAGGGCGCTGTGGTGCGCGCACATCAGCACCTGTGCGTCGTAGGTCAGCACGTCACCGGGCTCGTAATCGAGGCATACCGAGAAATGCGGACAGCGGTTGAGGTAGGCCCATGCGCGCTGCCCGCGGCGCACCACCACCACATCGTCGGAGCGGCCGGTGCTTGCCACGCAGGCACCGCCATCCGGCACCGCATCGAGCCGGCACAGCAGAACGGTGTCCATGGCGTCCTCCTAGACCCTGCGCTCCGGATTGCCCAGGCTCCAGTCCCATGGGCGCACCTCGACGCGTTCGAACAATCCGGCATGCATGTAGGGATCGCCGTGCAGAAAGCGCTCGACGTCCTCGATATGCTCGGCCTCGATGACGAGCAGCGTGCCGTTCATGGCATCGTCCGACACATCCAGGGTCGGGCCGCCCAGCCGCACCAACACACGGTGGCGGTCGGCGCTGCGCAGGTAGGCCCGGTGCGCCGGGCGCACCCGCTCGCGCACCGCGCTCATGCCGGGCTTGTCGGTGGCGAAGATGGCGTAATAGCGTGACATGGCGTTCTCCGCGGTTATCGTGACGCCAGCACGAAGTCGTAGCGCGCTTCGCGGAACGGGCCGTCGATGCCGAACCGGCTCGCCAACGCGTCGGTGGCCGGGCGCGCTTCGTAGGCAACCTGCAGCGATGGCTTGACGCCGAACACCACATCCGACTGCAGGTACGGGTCGCCCTGGTTGAACAGGTGCGTGACCAGCTTGCGGTGTCCGGGCGCATCGACCATGAAATGCAGGTGCGCGGGCCGCCACGGATGGCGGCCGGTGGCTTGCAGCATGCGTCCGACCGGGCCGTCGGCCGGGACCGGGTAGCTGACCGGCACGATGGTGCGGATGGCGTAGTAGCCTTCGGCATCGGTGCGATAGCGGCCACGCAGGTTGCCGGCGGGCTGCCCGGGGTCCTGCCCCGAGTACATGCCGTTTTCGGCGGTCTGCCAGATGTCGAGCACGGCGCCGGCCACCGGCGTGCCGTCGGTGGCGCGGACATAGCCGTGCACCAGCGCCGGCGTGCCGGGAGTTTCCGCCATGTTCTCGCCGCATCCGCGCTCGGGCATGCCCGGGATGTAGAACGGCCCGAACACGGTGGTCTCGGTCGCGCCGCTGGCCTGGCGGTGGTTGATCGCATCGACCAGCATCGACACCCCCAGCGTGTCGGAGAGCAGGATGAATTCCTGCCGCACCAGCCCATCGCACATCTTGCCGGTCTCGGTCAGGAACCGGATCGCGGCGAACCATTCCTCCTCGGTTGGCTCGACCTCGCGCACATAGGCGTGCAGGTGGCGCACCAGCGCCTGCATCAGCACCTTCAGGCGCGCGTCGGGGGTATCGGCGAGGCGCGCCACCACCTGCTCGGTGATGGCGGCC